>NZ_CAJPHM010000146.1:0-106 GCF_905339955.1 Burkholderia sp. BCC1996 | reverse complement strand
TCGGATCAGAAAAGCGAAAGTATCAAGAGTCTCACACTAAAGTAAGTCAGGTTTATGAAGTGATTCATATTCCTGTCAGCTTTGAGTGAGCGACCGGTTCTTAACT
>NZ_CAJPHM010000145.1:0-120 GCF_905339955.1 Burkholderia sp. BCC1996 | reverse complement strand
CCTTGTAGATCGGCGCCGTGCGACAGCACTGGCTGCAGGATCCAAAGCGACAAGTTGGATTCTCGTGTGTGATACACACAACTCAAAATTACTGCTTCTTCCCAGATTGGTCGCGTTGCC
>NZ_CAJPHM010000144.1:0-128 GCF_905339955.1 Burkholderia sp. BCC1996 | reverse complement strand
GTGGACAGCGAGCTGATCGAGCTGGTTGCCGACGACAAGCCGGTCGACGTGGACGTCGACAGCGAAGCCACTGAGCTATCGGTCGAGCTCAGGCCCGTCGACAACGAGCTGATCCCCGTCGAGGTCGA
>NZ_CAJPHM010000143.1:0-129 GCF_905339955.1 Burkholderia sp. BCC1996 | reverse complement strand
GGTGGACAGTGAGCTGATCGAGCTGTTTGCCGACGACAGGCCGGTCGACGTCGAAGTCGAGAGCGAAGCCACCGAGCTATCGGTCGAGCTCAGACCGGTCGACAGCGAGCTGATACCCGTCGAAGTCGA
>NZ_CAJPHM010000142.1:0-138 GCF_905339955.1 Burkholderia sp. BCC1996 | reverse complement strand
CGCTCCCTCTTACAGCACCTTGGCTTCGGTCTTCAGCTTCTCGACCAGCGTCTTCACGTCCGGCACCTTCACGCCGGCCGCGCGCTTCGGCGGCTCGGCCACCTTCAGCGTCTTCAGACGCGGCGCGACGTCCACGCC
>NZ_CAJPHM010000141.1:0-145 GCF_905339955.1 Burkholderia sp. BCC1996 | reverse complement strand
GATGCTCCAGGTATGACCGCCGTCGATCGAATATTCGACGGTCGCGCCAGTTTCGATGTCGGTGAGGTTCAACGTGCCGACATTGGTGACGTGATCGGACGCGCTGCTGCCGGAATCGGTGGTGAGGGCAACGCCCGGTGCGGCG
>NZ_CAJPHM010000140.1:0-147 GCF_905339955.1 Burkholderia sp. BCC1996 | reverse complement strand
AAGCAACGTGACAACCCTCTTTGCCTGATGACCATAGCGAGTCGGTCCCACCCCTTCCCATCCCGAACAGGACCGTGAAACGACTCTACGCCGATGATAGTGCGGATTCCCGTGTGAAAGTAGGTAATCGTCAGGCTCCCTAAGCCA
>NZ_CAJPHM010000139.1:0-150 GCF_905339955.1 Burkholderia sp. BCC1996 | reverse complement strand
CCTTTTTAGAAAACAGATGGTGCCCAGGAGAGGACTCGAACCTCCACGATGTTGCCACCGCTAGGACCTGAACCTAGTGCGTCTACCAATTCCGCCACCTGGGCACGTTTCGCTTGCTGCGATGCGAAGACCGCTATTCTAGCGTGTCTG
>NZ_CAJPHM010000138.1:0-150 GCF_905339955.1 Burkholderia sp. BCC1996 | reverse complement strand
TGCCGCCCCCGGCGTGGCGCTCACCGCCGATTCCGGCAGCAGCGCATCCGATCACATCACCAATGTCGGCACGCTGAACCTCACCGGTGTCGAGACCGGCGCCACCGTCGAATACTCGACCGATGGTGGTCACACCTGGAGCACCAGTTT
>NZ_CAJPHM010000137.1:0-152 GCF_905339955.1 Burkholderia sp. BCC1996 | reverse complement strand
GCCAGGCAGCTCAACCCGAACGCGAAGGTCACCGCGGTCTCGGCCGACTACGACCTGAACAAGCAGTTCACGCAGATCGACAACTTCATCTCCGCGCACGTCGACATGATCCTGCTGAACGCGACCGATCCGAAGGCGATCGAGCCGGCGGT
>NZ_CAJPHM010000136.1:0-155 GCF_905339955.1 Burkholderia sp. BCC1996 | reverse complement strand
GCAGCCGCCGACGTGTCGAGCGTGAAGCTGAACGAAGTCGAATCGGACGTGTTGCCGGCGATATCGGTCTGCCGGACCTGCACATCGTTCAGGCCTTCGGTCGCGCTGAAACTGGTGTTCCAGGTGTGACCGCCGTCGATCGAGTATTCGACGGT
>NZ_CAJPHM010000135.1:0-159 GCF_905339955.1 Burkholderia sp. BCC1996 | reverse complement strand
GCCGACGTGTCGAGCGTGAAACTGAACGAAGTCGAATCGGACGTGTTGCCGGCGATATCGGTTTGCCGGACCTGCACATCGTTCAGGCCTTCGACGGCATTGAAGCTGGTGCTCCACGTATGACCGCCATCGGTCGAATATTCGACAGTGGCGCCGGTC
>NZ_CAJPHM010000134.1:0-159 GCF_905339955.1 Burkholderia sp. BCC1996 | reverse complement strand
GAAGCCTTCGGTGGTGCGCATCGCGACGCGGCCGTCGACCACCTGCAGGTCGCTGCCCTCGACGAGGTGCACGCCCATCTGGTCGGCGAGGAACGAATGTTCGTAGTACGCGGAATTGTGGATGCCGGGCGTGAGCACGGCGATGGTCGGGTTGTCGGC
>NZ_CAJPHM010000133.1:0-166 GCF_905339955.1 Burkholderia sp. BCC1996 | reverse complement strand
CAGTGAAAAGAGTGGTCGATTACAACGTGAAGGTCCGCGTGAAGTCGGACAACACGGGCGTCGACATCGCGAACGTGAAGATGTCGATGAACCCGTTCGACGAAATCGCGGTGGAAGAAGCGGTGCGGCTGAAGGAAGCGGGTGTCGCGACCGAAGTGATCGCGGT
>NZ_CAJPHM010000132.1:0-187 GCF_905339955.1 Burkholderia sp. BCC1996 | reverse complement strand
GGCGCCATGATGCCGATCGACGCGTAGCTGGGGATCAGGCCGATCGCGAAGGTGCCGACGGCCATCATGATCATGGTGGCGGCGAGCACGCGCTGGCGGCCGATGCGGTCGCCGAGCGGGCCGAACACCATGCCGCCGAGCGGGCGCACGAGGAACGCGGCCGCGAACGTGCCGAAGGTCGCGAGCA
>NZ_CAJPHM010000131.1:0-192 GCF_905339955.1 Burkholderia sp. BCC1996 | reverse complement strand
CCGGCTTTTAGCCGGCCTTTTTCATTTTCGGCGCCGAATCGATACGCTCGCCGCGGCACGATGGTCGCACCTGACCATCACGACGCATCGACGAACACTCCGATCGTTTCCGCGCACGCTCCCCCTCTCGCATCGCAAGCAGGCCGGCAAATTATTTTCGTTCGCAACCTCAAATTCTGTTGACAGATCCTT
>NZ_CAJPHM010000130.1:0-195 GCF_905339955.1 Burkholderia sp. BCC1996 | reverse complement strand
CAGTGCCACCGAAGGCATGAACGACGTGCAGGTCCGGCAAACCGATATCGCCGGCAACACGTCCGATTCGACTTCGTTCAGCTTCACGCTCGACACGTCGGCGGCTGCACCGGGCGTTGCCCTCACCACCGATTCCGGCAGCAGCGCGTCCGATCACGTCACCAATGTCGGCACGTTGAACCTGACCGGTGTCGA
>NZ_CAJPHM010000129.1:0-197 GCF_905339955.1 Burkholderia sp. BCC1996 | reverse complement strand
AGGGTTTCGGTCAAGGTCTGCGCGAGCGAGACAACGCGTAACGACGCTGCGTCGCTGGGTACACCTGCGTCGTGGACGATGTAATTCAGGTCCGTGACCGCGACACCGGCGTTGCGTGCTGCTTCGTCGATCGTGGCTTTCCATGCCTGCACCGTTCGCGTCGTGCCGACCTTCGGCGAAAAATCGTGCGTGTTGCC
>NZ_CAJPHM010000128.1:0-204 GCF_905339955.1 Burkholderia sp. BCC1996 | reverse complement strand
GTCAAACATAGAGTTCGAATCATCTTGAGATACATCGATACAATCACAACCCGGATAGTTTCCACGTCCATCTCAAGACGCTTCCGCTATCCAAATTACTTACTTCTTCCAGATTGTTAAAGAACGACAGCCGATACATACTACGTATCACTCTGACTGGCTCAATCGCCAATGACAAAGACTCGACCCAAGTCGAACGCTTGT
>NZ_CAJPHM010000127.1:0-221 GCF_905339955.1 Burkholderia sp. BCC1996 | reverse complement strand
ACCAACGCTAAGAGCTTGGTTCAGACACTGAACCGAGAATTTTGCATTGGCGATTGAGCCAGTCAGAGTGATACGTAGTAAGTATCGGCTGTCGTTCTTTAACAATCTGGAAGAAGCAAGTAATTTGGATAGCGGAAGCGTCTTGAGATGGACGTGAAAACTATCCGGGTTGTGATTGTATCGATGTATCTCAAGATGATTCGAACTCTATGTTCGACTTA
>NZ_CAJPHM010000126.1:0-230 GCF_905339955.1 Burkholderia sp. BCC1996 | reverse complement strand
GGCATCACGTTCGCCGTGTACGGCGACGCGCAGGCCGCCGAGCGCCTGATTCCGTTCGACATCGTGCCGCGGATCATCTCGGGCGCGGAATGGAGCCGGCTGTCGCTCGGCATCGAGCAGCGCGTGATGGCGCTCAACGCGTTCCTCGACGACATCTACCACCGCCAGGAGATCGTGCGCGCCGGCATCGTGCCGAAGCACCTGATCGCGCACAACGAGGCGTTCATCCC
>NZ_CAJPHM010000125.1:0-238 GCF_905339955.1 Burkholderia sp. BCC1996 | reverse complement strand
GATTGGTGGAGGCAGACGGGATCGAACCGACGACCCCCTGCTTGCAAAGCAGGTGCTCTCCCAGCTGAGCTATGCCCCCATGAGTACAGATTCCCTCAGGTACCTACCGCCAGACAATGGTGGGTCTGGTTGGATTCGAACCAACGACCCCCGCCTTATCAAGACGGTGCTCTAACCGACTGAGCTACAGACCCCTGAGTCTGTCTTTAATTTACAGCCGATAAGCGTGAGCGCTCAA
>NZ_CAJPHM010000124.1:0-239 GCF_905339955.1 Burkholderia sp. BCC1996 | reverse complement strand
ATCAGCGCGCCGCCCGGGAACACCGTCTTCGGCAGCGACAGCAGGCCGCCGGCCGTGATCGCCCGCGCGCCGTACGACACGCGCTTGCCGCCTTCGAGGAACGCGCGGATCGACGGGTGCGTCTTGTAGCGCTGGAATTCCTCGAACGGCGACAGATACGGGTTCGTGTAGCCGAGGCCGACCACGAAGCCGACCACGACCTGGTTGTTGTCCATGTGATACAGGAACGAGCCGCCGTA
>NZ_CAJPHM010000123.1:0-254 GCF_905339955.1 Burkholderia sp. BCC1996 | reverse complement strand
TGTCGGTCCGGCGTTAGCGCTTTAGCGCTTACGCTGGCCCCACTCCCGAAGGGAGTAGACCCGAATCATCTTGAGATACATCGATACAATCACAACCCGGATAGTTTTCACGTCCATCTCAAGACGCTTCCGCTATCCAAATTACTTACTTCTTCCAGATTGTTAAAGAACGACAGCCGATACATACTACGTATCACTCTGACTGGCTCAATCGCCAATGCAAAGCGCTCGCTGAATTTTCAGCAAACTCTTAG
>NZ_CAJPHM010000122.1:0-262 GCF_905339955.1 Burkholderia sp. BCC1996 | reverse complement strand
GTTGCCGCCCGGCGGGCACACGGCCGCGAGCGACTGGCGCAGCATCTGCGGATAGGTCTCGACCGGGCGCACCTTGACCTGCTGGAACAGCTCGGGGAAGAGCTGCATCATCGTCTCGCGGTTTTCCAGCATGTACGACACGCCCGACGGCGTGCGCGCGTTGTCCTCGAGCACGTAGAACTGGTTCTCGGCGGTGCGCACGATGTCGACGCCGATGATGTGCGTGTAAACGTTCCCGGGCGGCCGGAAATCGATCATCTCG
>NZ_CAJPHM010000121.1:0-262 GCF_905339955.1 Burkholderia sp. BCC1996 | reverse complement strand
GGAGATGATCGATTTCCGGCCGCCCGGCAACGTTTACACGCACATCATCGGCGTCGACATCGTGCGCACCGCCGAGAACCAGTTCTACGTGCTGGAGGACAACGCGCGCACGCCGTCGGGCGTGTCGTACATGCTGGAAAACCGCGAGACGATGATGCAGCTCTTTCCCGAGCTGTTCCAGCAGGTCAAGGTGCGCCCGGTCGAGACCTATCCGCAGATGCTGCGCCAGTCGCTCGCGGCCGTGTGCCCGCCGGGCGGCAAT
>NZ_CAJPHM010000120.1:0-267 GCF_905339955.1 Burkholderia sp. BCC1996 | reverse complement strand
GCGCGCCTCGGCGCCTTTCACGATCGTGACGAAGTACGGGTTGCCGAGCGAGCCGACCGTGACGCCGATCGATTTCAGCGGCTTGTCGGCTGCGTGGGCGGCGGCGGCGCCGAAGGCGAGCGCGCAGGCGACGGCGGTCAGGGCGGCTTTTTGCTTGAACATGTCGTTGTGTCTCCGGAAGGTCCGTTGGCAGATGGGTGCAGGAGGACCTGCCTGCGCCCCGATGGTCAAGTGGTGAGGAATGCGAATCAGGTGCGGGCCGAGTCA
>NZ_CAJPHM010000119.1:0-268 GCF_905339955.1 Burkholderia sp. BCC1996 | reverse complement strand
TGACCTGCTCCCCGCGTTTAGTACGGTGACGGTGTAGAGTCCGTTCCAGAGAGGAACGGCAATGAAAAAGCGATTCACCGAAGAACAGATCATCGGCATCTTGAAGGAAGCCGAGGCTGGCCTGAAGCCGGCGGAGCTGTGTCGCAAGTACGGCATCTCGGAAGCGACCTACTACAACTGGAAAGCGAAGTTCGGCGGGATGACGGTCTCCGAAGCGCAGCGCCTGAAGGAACTGGAGCAGGAGAACAGCAAGCTCAAGCGACTGTTA
>NZ_CAJPHM010000118.1:0-271 GCF_905339955.1 Burkholderia sp. BCC1996 | reverse complement strand
ACGCGCCTCGGCGCCTTTCACGATCGTGACGAAGTACGGGTTGCCGAGCGACCCGACCGTGACGCCGATCGATTTCAGCGGCTTGTCGGCTGCATGGGCGGCGGCGGCGCCGAAGGCGAGCGCGCAGGCGACGGCGGTCAGGGCGGCTTTTTGCTTGAACATGTCGTTGTGTCTCCGGAAGGTCCGTTGGCAGATAGATGGGTGCAGGAGGACCTGCCTGCGCCCCGATGGTCGAGTGGTGAGGAATGCGAATCAGGTGCGGGCCGAGTCG
>NZ_CAJPHM010000117.1:0-314 GCF_905339955.1 Burkholderia sp. BCC1996 | reverse complement strand
CCGAGAGGCCGGGGTACGTTTCGCAGGTTGCATTGGTCGAGGTCGTGTGGGTACTCGGGCGCTGCTACGGCGTCGAACGAGAGCAGATGAAGGACATCATCGACTCGATGATCGGCACCAAAGAACTGATTATCGAAAGTGCTGACACGGTACGAAAGGCACTTCGCGTTTTCGCGGCATCCGCAAAGGCGGATTTCGCTGACTGCCTGATCGAGCGTTCTGGGCATGTAGCGGAGTGCGAGTACACGGCTACTTTCGACGTGCTGGCCTCCAAGGTTGCAGGGATGCAGTTGATCAAGTAATCGTGGCGCCGG
>NZ_CAJPHM010000116.1:0-314 GCF_905339955.1 Burkholderia sp. BCC1996 | reverse complement strand
TTGAGCGCTCACGCTTATCGGCTGTTGATTAAGACAGAAAGACTGTCTGTTAGCGGTTTTATCGGTTATAATGCCGGCCGCTTTCGATAATCTTCAATGAAAAATATTCGAATGATGATTCATTCGAGTCTTTCTCATTGGCGATTGAGCCAGTCAGAGTGATATGAGTAACACCATATCGGCTGTCGTTCTTTAACAATCTGGAAGAAGTAAGTAATTTGGATAGCGGAAGCGTCTTGAGATGGACGTGGAAACTATCCGGGTTGTGATTGTATCGATGTATCTCAAGATGATTCGAACTTAATGTTCGGCTC
>NZ_CAJPHM010000115.1:0-328 GCF_905339955.1 Burkholderia sp. BCC1996 | reverse complement strand
GTGACCGAAGATCGCGTGCTGCAGCGGGCTCATCGTCGAACGCAGGAATTCCGGGAAGATCGCGAGCAGCACCGCGCCCAGGATCACGCCCGGGATGTGGCCCATGCCGCCGAGCACCACGCACGCCAGCACGACGATCGATTCCCAGAACGTGAACGACTCGGGCGACACGAAGCCCTGGAACGCACCGAACATCGCGCCCGACAGGCCGCCGAACGACGCGCCCATCGCGAACGCGAGCAGCTTCACGTTACGGGTGTTGATGCCCATCGCTTTCGCGGCGATTTCGTCTTCGCGGATCGCGGCCCATGCGCGGCCGATACGCGAG
>NZ_CAJPHM010000114.1:0-328 GCF_905339955.1 Burkholderia sp. BCC1996 | reverse complement strand
TTCGCGTATCGGCCGCGCATGGGCCGCGATCCGCGAAGACGAAATCGCCGCGAAAGCGATGGGCATCAACACCCGTAACGTGAAGCTGCTCGCATTCGCGATGGGCGCGTCGTTCGGCGGCCTGTCGGGCGCGATGTTCGGTGCGTTCCAGGGCTTCGTGTCGCCCGAGTCGTTCACGTTCTGGGAATCGATCGTCGTGCTGGCGTGCGTGGTACTCGGCGGCATGGGCCACATCCCGGGCGTGATCCTCGGCGCGGTGCTGCTCGCGATCTTCCCGGAATTCCTGCGTTCGACGATGAGCCCGCTGCAGCACGCGATCTTCGGTCAT
>NZ_CAJPHM010000113.1:0-330 GCF_905339955.1 Burkholderia sp. BCC1996 | reverse complement strand
ACCGGGCGTTGCCCTCACCACCGATTCCGGCAGCAGTGCGTCCGATCACATCACCAATGTCGGCACGTTGAACCTGACCGGCATCGAAACCGGTGCCACCGTCGAATATTCGATCGACGGCGGCCATACCTGGAACACCAGCTTCAGCGCGACCGAAGGCCTGAACGACGTACAGGTCCGGCAGACCGATATCGCCGGCAACACGTCGTCGGCAACGTCGTTCAGCTTCACGCTCGACACGTCGGCGGCTGCGCCCGGTGTTGCGCTCGCCACCGATTCCGGCAGCAGTGCGTCCGATCACGTCACCAATGTCGGCACGTTGAACCTGAT
>NZ_CAJPHM010000112.1:0-340 GCF_905339955.1 Burkholderia sp. BCC1996 | reverse complement strand
CACGACCGCCGGCAGCGACAGCGACAGCGTTTCCGCGCCACCGTCGACTTCACGGGCCACGGTTGCCTTACCGTCGGCGATCGTCACCTTCGACGCGAACGTCGCTTGCGGCAGGCCTGCCAACGCAGCCAGCATCTGGCCCGTCTGGTTCGAGTCGTCGTCGATCGCCTGCTTGCCGAGGATCACGAGTTGCGGCTGTTCCTTGTCGACCAGCGCCTTCAGGATCTTCGCGACGGCCAGCGGCTCGACGCTGTCGTTCGATTCGACGAGGATCGCGCGATCCGCGCCGATCGCCAGCGCCGTGCGCAGCGTTTCCTGCGCTTGCGTCACGCCGACCGAT
>NZ_CAJPHM010000111.1:0-340 GCF_905339955.1 Burkholderia sp. BCC1996 | reverse complement strand
GTCGGTGGGCGTGACGCAAGCGCAGGAAACGCTGCGCACGGCGCTGGCGATCGGCGCGGATCGCGCGATCCTCGTCGAGTCGAACGACAGCGTCGAGCCGCTGGCCGTCGCGAAGATCCTGAAGGCGCTGGTCGACAAGGAACAGCCGCAACTCGTGATCCTCGGCAAGCAGGCGATCGACGACGATTCGAACCAGACGGGCCAGATGCTGGCCGCGCTGGCCGGCCTGCCGCAAGCGACGTTCGCGTCGAAGGTCACGATCGCGGACGGCAAGGCAACGGTTGCACGCGAAGTCGACGGCGGCGCGGAAACGCTGTCGCTGACGCTGCCGGCGGTGGTC
>NZ_CAJPHM010000110.1:0-346 GCF_905339955.1 Burkholderia sp. BCC1996 | reverse complement strand
TGCTGCAGGCGCGTACAGACCCAGATCACCAGCAGCGCGCAGAGCACGAACAGGTAGTAGTACATGTAGACCGACGGCAGCTGGAAGCCGAAGATCGAGTGCGTCTGCGACAGGTTGAAGCCGCCGACGTGCACCGGATCGATGCCCGTGATCCCCTTCGGGCCGTTGGTGATGTTCACCGGACGGTCGAGGTTGTTCATGAAGATCCGGACGATTTCACCGAAGCCGAGCGTCACGATCGCCAGGTAGTCGCCGCGCAGGCGCAGCGTCGGCGCGCCGAGCAGGATCCCGAAGGTCGCCGCCAGCGCCATCGCGATCGGCACGATGATCAGGAACGGGATGTGCA
>NZ_CAJPHM010000109.1:0-366 GCF_905339955.1 Burkholderia sp. BCC1996 | reverse complement strand
CGCGTGACGTTGCCGAGCGAGATCACGTAGTTGCCGTGGTTCTTGAAGTTGTCGGGCAGCGCCCAGTTGGGCGTGGTGACCGCGCTGCTCTCGGACAGGAACAGGAAGCGATCTTCGGTCACCTCGACGTTCAACGGCGCACCCTGTTCCTTCCAGTCGGGAAACAGCTCGGTGATCGCGCGCGGGTCCATCACCGCGCCCGACAGGATGTGCGCGCCGATCTCGGAACCCTTCTCGAGCACGCACACGCCGATCTCGGTGCCTTTCTCGGCGGCCAGCTGCTTGAGCCGGATCGCGGCCGACAGCCCGGCCGGGCCGCCGCCGACGATCACGACGTCGTATTCCATCGATTCGCGCGGGCCGTAT
>NZ_CAJPHM010000108.1:0-367 GCF_905339955.1 Burkholderia sp. BCC1996 | reverse complement strand
TTGGCTCGGCCAGCAGGCGGAAGCCCTGGGCGTCGAGATCTTCCCGGGCTTCCCGGCCGCGGAGATTCTCTACAACGACGACGGCTCCGTGAAGGGCGTCGCCACCGGCAACATGGGCGTAGGCAAGGACGGCGAGCCGACCGAGAACTTCCAGCTCGGCATGGAACTGCACGCGAAGTACACGCTGTTCGCCGAAGGCTGCCGCGGCCATCTCGGCCGTCAGCTGATCTCGAAGTTCAAGCTCGACGCGAACGCCGATCCGCAGGCCTACGGGATCGGCATCAAGGAACTGTGGGAAATCGATCCCGCGAAGCACAAGCCGGGCCTCGTGATCCACACGGCCGGCTGGCCGCTGAAGTCGGACACC
>NZ_CAJPHM010000107.1:0-389 GCF_905339955.1 Burkholderia sp. BCC1996 | reverse complement strand
GCCGAATCGATGCTCGACAACGCCGCGTTGAAGGACCTGCTGGCTCGAAAGTAGCAAGCCCGCAGGCCAAGCGCGAAGCGGTCCGGATATTGATGACCGAACGTGCCATGGGTGTTACCCGGGCCTGCGGGCTGGTAGGGATTTCGCGCTCGCTGTTCCACTACGAATCACGCCGCCGAGTTGATGACGAAGCGCTGACTGGCCGGATGATGGCCATCGCCGCGCAGAAGCGCCGCTACGGCTATCGCCGGATTCACGTGCTGTTGCAGCGGGATGGCTGCTTCGCCAACCACAAGCGCATCTGGCGCCTGTACAGCAAGGCGGGGCTGAGCGTGCGCAAGCGGCGACGCAAGCGTATTGCGGCTGTCGAGCGCACGCCGCTGCCGTTA
>NZ_CAJPHM010000106.1:0-396 GCF_905339955.1 Burkholderia sp. BCC1996 | reverse complement strand
CCGCGCGCGCAGCTTCGCGGCGAACGCCTCGATCTCGGCCTTCGATGCGCACGGCCCGACCAGCATCCCGTAGCCGCCCGAGCCGTGCACTTCCTTCACGACCAGTTCGTCGAGATGCTCGAGCACGTATTTCAGGCTGTCGGCCTCGCCGCAGCGCCAGGTCGGCACGTTCTCCAGCAGCGCCTTGCGGCCCGTGTAGAACTCGACGATCTCCGGCATGTACGAGTAGATCGCCTTGTCGTCGGCGATCCCCGTGCCGGGCGCGTTCGCGATCGTGATGTTGCCGGCGCGGTAGACGTCCATGATCCCGGCCACGCCGAGCACCGAATCGGGCCGGAACGTCAGCGGATCGAGGAATGCGTCGTCGACGCGGCGGTACAGCACGTCGATCGGCCG
>NZ_CAJPHM010000105.1:0-396 GCF_905339955.1 Burkholderia sp. BCC1996 | reverse complement strand
AGGCCGATCGACGTGCTGTACCGCCGGGTCGACGACGCGTTCCTCGATCCGCTGACGTTCCGCCCCGATTCGGTGCTCGGCGTGGCCGGGATCATGGACGTCTACCGCGCCGGCAACATCACGATCGCGAACGCGCCGGGCACCGGCATCGCCGACGACAAGGCGATCTACTCGTACATGCCGGAGATCGTCGAGTTCTACACGGGCCGCAAGGCGCTGCTGGAGAACGTGCCGACCTGGCGCTGCGGCGAGGCTGACAGCCTGAAATACGTGCTCGAGCATCTCGACGAACTGGTCGTGAAGGAAGTGCACGGCTCGGGCGGCTACGGGATGCTGGTCGGGCCGTGCGCATCGAAGGCCGAACTCGAGGCGTTCGCCGCGAAGCTGCGCGCGCGT
>NZ_CAJPHM010000104.1:0-443 GCF_905339955.1 Burkholderia sp. BCC1996 | reverse complement strand
GTCAGGTTCAACGTACCGACATTGGTGATGTGATCAACAGCGCTGCTGCCGGAATCGGTGGCGAGCGCCACGCCCGGTGCAGCCGCCGACGTATCGAGCGTAAAGCTGAACGAAGTCGAATCGGACGTGTTGCCGGCGATATCGGTCTGCCGGACCTGCACATCGTTCAGGCCTTCGGTCGCGCTGAAACTGGTGTTCCAGGTGTGACCGCCGTCGATCGAATATTCGACGGTGGCACCGGTTTCGACACCGGACAGGTTCAACGTGCCGACATTGGTGATATGGTCGGACGCACTGCTGCCGGAATCGGTGGCGAGCGCCACGCCCGGTGCAGCCGCCGACGTATCGAGCGTAAAGCTGAACGAAGTCGGATCGGACGTGTTGCCGGCGATATCGGTCTGGCGGACCTGTACGTCGTTCACGCCTTCGGTCGCGCTGAAACC
>NZ_CAJPHM010000103.1:0-467 GCF_905339955.1 Burkholderia sp. BCC1996 | reverse complement strand
ATGCCCTCCTTCGAGATCTCGCGCACCACTTCGAAGATCTTCTCGACCATGATCGGCGACAGGCCCATCGACGGCTCGTCGAGCAGCAGCAGCTTCGGCTTCGACAGGATCGCGCGCGACATCGCCAGCATCTGCTGCTCGCCGCCCGACAGCGTGCCCGCGAGCTGCGTCGCCCGCTCCTTCAGGCGCGGGAAGAAGCCGAACATCCGGTCGACGTCCTGCTTGATCTGCTCCTTGTCGTTGCGCAGGTACGCGCCCATCTGCATGTTCTCGATGATCGACATCCGCGCGAAGATCCCGCGGCCTTCCGGCACCATCGCGAGGCCGCGCTTGAGCAGCTCGTGCGACGGCACGCCCTTGATCGACTTGCCGTCGTACTCGATGTCGCCCGCCGAATACGGCTTGAGACCCGTGATCGCCTTCATCGTCGTGGTCTTGCCCGCGCCGTTCGCGCCGATCAGCGTCAC
>NZ_CAJPHM010000102.1:0-470 GCF_905339955.1 Burkholderia sp. BCC1996 | reverse complement strand
CAGTAACAGGTTTAAACTGAAGAGTTTGATCCTGGCTCAGATTGAACGCTGGCGGCATGCCTTACACATGCAAGTCGAACGGCAGCACGGGTGCTTGCACCTGGTGGCGAGTGGCGAACGGGTGAGTAATACATCGGAACATGTCCTGTAGTGGGGGATAGCCCGGCGAAAGCCGGATTAATACCGCATACGATCTACGGATGAAAGCGGGGGACCTTCGGGCCTCGCGCTATAGGGTTGGCCGATGGCTGATTAGCTAGTTGGTGGGGTAAAGGCCTACCAAGGCGACGATCAGTAGCTGGTCTGAGAGGACGACCAGCCACACTGGGACTGAGACACGGCCCAGACTCCTACGGGAGGCAGCAGTGGGGAATTTTGGACAATGGGCGAAAGCCTGATCCAGCAATGCCGCGTGTGTGAAGAAGGCCTTCGGGTTGTAAAGCACTTTTGTCCGGAAAGAAATCCTTGGC
>NZ_CAJPHM010000101.1:0-470 GCF_905339955.1 Burkholderia sp. BCC1996 | reverse complement strand
GAACCGGGTGACCTCGTCCTGACTGAGGATCACCGGCAGCTTGAGCGGCACCTTCGACAAGGGGATCTCGTCGACCGCCCAGTCGCGTTTGAGCGTGACCGTGTACAGGAAGCGCAAGGCCGCAGTGGCCACCACCAGCGTACTGCGGGAGCGCCGCTGGACTTCAATCAGATGCACTTGCCAGGCGCGGACTTCCTCTGGACCCAGTACCTCGGGAGAGCGCCCGAAGTGTTGGGCAAAGGCCTTCACCTGCTGGAGGTAAGCGCGTTGGGTATTGGCCGCGAGGTTGCGCACGCGCATATCCTCGATCATGCGTCGACGTAGGGGTGTCATGGTGGACTCCGCTCAGAAGGGACGTGGGCAGCAAACTGCACTGCCATCGTCGCACTCGAACGGAGGGCCCCCACAATCGATCCCGGAGCCGATGCCGTCAGCCAACCACCACCTCCCGCGTCAGCGGGTTAGTTCAA
>NZ_CAJPHM010000100.1:0-490 GCF_905339955.1 Burkholderia sp. BCC1996 | reverse complement strand
GCAACAGGCCCGAATCAGAGCTGGTCGATGGACTTCGTTTCTGACGGGCTGGCCTATGGTCGGCGGTTTCGATGCCTGAACGTGGTCGACGACTACACGCGCGAGTGCTTGGCCATCGAGGTCGATACTTCGCTGCCGGGCCTACGAGTGCAGCAAGTGCTCGAGCGGCTCAAGGAGATGCGAGGCTTACCCGCATCCATCACGGTCGACAACGGGCCGGAGTTCGCTGGTAAGGTGCTGGATGCATGGGCCTACGAAGCCGGTGTCACGCTGTCGTTCATTCGGCCTGGCAAGCCGGTGGAGAATGCCTATATCGAGAGCTTCAACGGGCGGTTCCGCGATGAATGCCTGAACGAGCACTGGTTCGTCTCAATGCGCCACGCCAAGCGGCTGATTGAGGAATGGCGTATCGAGTACAACACCGAGCGGCCTCATAGTTCACTCGGCTATCTGACGCCGGTGCAGTTCGCGCGGGCGCACGATGCAAAGC
>NZ_CAJPHM010000099.1:0-508 GCF_905339955.1 Burkholderia sp. BCC1996 | reverse complement strand
GAGTCAAACATAGAGTTCGAATCATCTTGAGATACATCGATACAATCACAACCCGGATAGTTTTCACGTCCATCTCAAGACGCTTCCGCTATCCAAATTACTTACTTCTTCCAGATTGTTAAAGAACGACAGCCGATATGATGTTACTCATATCACTCTGACTGGCTCAATCGCCAATGACAAAGACTCGACCACGTCGAACGCTTGTCATTGAAGATTGGTGGAGGCAGACGGGATCGAACCGACGACCCCCTGCTTGCAAAGCAGGTGCTCTCCCAGCTGAGCTATGCCCCCATGTACAGGTATTCCTCAGGTGTGTACCTGTCGGTATGGGATGCTCGTAAGCGCTAAAGCGCTAACGATCATCGACACGCCAGACAAGACAATGGTGGGTCTGGTTGGATTCGAACCAACGACCCCCGCCTTATCAAGACGGTGCTCTAACCGACTGAGCTACAGACCCCTGAGTCTGTCTTTAAATTTACAGCCGATAAGCGTGAGCGCTCAA
>NZ_CAJPHM010000098.1:0-516 GCF_905339955.1 Burkholderia sp. BCC1996 | reverse complement strand
GGTGGACAACGAGCTGATCGAGCTGGTTGCCGACGAGAGGCCAGTCGACGTCGAGGTCGACAGCGACGCCACCGAGCTGTCGGTCGAGCTGAGGCCGGTCGACAACGAGCCGATACCCGTCGAAGTCGAGGTGGACAGCGAGCTGATCGAGCTGGTTGCTGAGGACAAGCCGGTCGACGTCGAAGTCGAGAGTGAAGCGACCGAGCTATCGGTCGAGCTCAGGCCGGTCGACAGCGAGCCGATGCCGGTCGAGGTCGACGTGGACAGCGAGCTGATCGAGCTGTTTGCCGACGACAGGCCAGTCGACGTCGAGGTCGACAGCGAAGCGACCGAGCTATCGGTCGAGCTGAGGCCCGTCGACAACGAGCTGATACCCGTCGAAGTCGAGGTGGACAGCGAGCTGATCGAGCTGTTTGCCGACGACAGGCCGGTCGACGTCGAAGTCGAGAGCGAAGCCACCGAGCTATCGGTCGAGCTCAGGCCGGTCGACAGCGAGCTGATGCCGGTCGAGGTCGA
>NZ_CAJPHM010000097.1:0-574 GCF_905339955.1 Burkholderia sp. BCC1996 | reverse complement strand
GCGTTCATCGTCATCGACTACCAGCCGGTCCAGGTGAACTCGATTGCATCGATGGATCGCCAGCTGCTGATCAACAACATCGTCGGCGCATCGAAGGCCGCGGTCGCGTACGACCTGCCGATCGTCCACTCGACCGTCAACGTGAAGACCGGCCTGAACAAGCCGCCGATCCCGCAACTGCGCGCCGCGCTCGAAGGCTATCCGACCTACGACCGCACCAGCATCAACTCGTGGGAAGACGTCGAGTTCCGCAAGGCCGTCGAGGCCACCGGCCGCAAGAAACTGATCATGACCGCGCTGTGGACCGAAGCGTGCCTGACCTTCCCCGCGCTCGACGCGCTGAAGGCCGGCTACGAAGTCTATGTGGTCGTCGATGCGGTCGGCGGCACGTCGGTCGCCGCGCACGAAGCCGCGCTGCGCCGCATCGAGCAGGCCGGCGGCCAGATGATCAGCGTCGCGCAGCTGTTCTGCGAACTGCAGCGCGACTGGGCCCGTAGCGCGACCGTCCCCGCGTTCATCAACCTGTTCATCGAAACCGGCGGCACCGCGGGCATCCAGTTCTCGTACGACAAGA
>NZ_CAJPHM010000096.1:0-637 GCF_905339955.1 Burkholderia sp. BCC1996 | reverse complement strand
TTCGGCGTCGACCAGCAGACCTGCGAGGTGCGCGCGTATGCGGTCGCGCGCAAGTTCGATCCGTTCCTCGTGAACACGGTGGTCGGCTTCATCGGGCCCGAATACCTGTACGACGGCAAGCAGATCATCCGCGCGGGGCTCGAGGATCACTTCTGCGGCAAGCTGCTCGGCGTGCCGATGGGCTGCGACATCTGCTACACGAATCACGCGGAAGCCGACCAGGACGACATGGACACGCTGCTGACGCTGCTGGGCGCGGCCGGCATCAACTTCATCATGGGCATCCCGGGCGCGGACGACGTGATGCTGAACTATCAAAGCACGTCGTTTCACGACCAGCTGTACGTGCGCGAGGTGCTCGGGCTGCGCCGCGCGCCCGAGTTCGAGGAATGGCTGGAGACGATGGAGATCGCCGACGCGCACGGCGCGCTGCGCGCCGCGAGCGCGCGCGTGCCGCTGCTCGCGGGCGCGAACGACTGGATGGGGATTTCGGCATGAGCGACGCCGTCGAAAAGAACCCGTGGGCGCAGCTGAAGTCGTTCACGAACGCGCGGATCGCGCTCGGCCGCGCGGGCAGCAGCCTGCCGACCGCGCCGCTGCTCGCGTTCAACCTGTCGCACGCGCAGGCGCGCGACGC
>NZ_CAJPHM010000095.1:0-661 GCF_905339955.1 Burkholderia sp. BCC1996 | reverse complement strand
TTCGGGAACGTGCCGTCGATGTCGGTGAAGCGCTCGACGAGCGTGCAGCCGAGCGCCTTGAACAGGCGCGTCGCGAGCGGGCCCGCGACGCCGTTGCCGGCGTCGACGACGAGCTTCAGCGGGCGCGCGAGCTTCACGTCGCCAACGATGCGCGCGATGTACTGATCGGCGACGTCGAACTGCTCGAACGCGCCGCTGCCCGTTTCGAAGCGCTCGTCGACGATGCGGCGGTACAGCGCCTGGATCTGCTCGCCGTAGATCGCCGCGCCGCGCAGCACCATCTTGAAGCCGTTGTAGTCGGGCGGGTTGTGGCTGCCGGTGACGACGATGCACGAATCGACGCGGCGCTCGCCGCCCTTCAGCGCGAGCGGCACGCTCGCCGCGAAATAGCCGACCGGCGTGGGCACCATGCCGACGTCGACGACGTCGACGCCCGCCGCACGCAGGCCATCGGCGAGTGCGCCGACGAGCTCGGGCCCCGACAGGCGGCCGTCGCGCGCGACGACGACCGCGTCGCCGCCCTGGGCGCGCACTTCGCTGCCGAAGGCCCGGCCGATCGCGCGCGCCGTATCGGCGTCGAGCGTCTTGCCGACCACACCGCGAATGTCATATGCCTTGAAGATGGATTGGGAGATCATCGATTCTCTCTGGGTTGCGTGCA
>NZ_CAJPHM010000094.1:0-672 GCF_905339955.1 Burkholderia sp. BCC1996 | reverse complement strand
GCCAGCGGCTCGAGAACCTTCGTGTAGTTCTCGCCGCTGCCCAGGCCGCGGCCACCCGACACGATGATGCTCGCCGACGTCAGTTCCGGACGGTCCAGCTTCGTCACTTCACGGCTCACGAATTGCGACTTGCCGGCGTCCGCCGCGGCTTCGATCTTCTCGATCGCTGCGCTGCCGCCTTCCGCTGCCACCGGATCGAAACCCGTCGCGCGCACCGTGATGACCTTGATCGGATCGCTCGACTGCACCGTCGCGATCGCGTTGCCCGCGTAGATCGGACGCTCGAACGTGTCGGCACTGTCAACAGCCGTGATGTCGGAGATCTGCGCGACGTCCAGCTTCGCGGCGATACGCGGCGCGATGTTCTTGCCGTACGCAGTCGCCGGCGCGAGGATGTGCGAATAGTCCTTCGCGATGTTCAGCGCGGTCGCCTCGACGTTTTCCGCGAGGCCCGCTTCGAGTTGCGGCGCATCGGCCAGCAACACCTTCGACACACCTGCGATCTTCGCCGCTGCATCGGCCGCCGCTTGCGCGTTATGGCCCGCGACCAGCACGTGGATGTCGCCACCGACGAATTTGCCAACCTCAGCCGCCCCTGCCACCGTATTCAGCGTCGCGGCCTTGATCGACGCGTTGTCATGTTCTGCAATCACCAGAATCGTCATTTCTTTC
>NZ_CAJPHM010000093.1:0-677 GCF_905339955.1 Burkholderia sp. BCC1996 | reverse complement strand
GCCGGAGTTCGCTGGTAAGGTGCTGGATGCATGGGCCTACGAAACCGGTGTCACGCTGTCGTTCATTCGGCCTGGCAAGCCGGTGGAGAATGCCTATATCGAGAGCTTCAACGGGCGGTTCCGCGACGAATGCCTGAATGAGCACTGGTTCGTCTCAATGCGCCACGCCAAGCGGCTGATTGAAGAATGGCGTATCGAGTACAACACCGAGCGACCTCATAGTTCGCTCGGCTATCTGACGCCTGCGCAGTTCGCCCGGGCGCACGACGCGAAGCAGCAGTTTTTAACCTCGGACTCTAACTGCAGTTCGGACTAAAACCGGGGGCAGGTCAGCAGGGTTTGGGCACGAGTGCGAGTTCCTTGACGGGAAAGGGGGCTTGCTCCGGAGCTGTTGCAGAAGCGGAAGAGAAAGAACACGCTCCACGCGCTGAGCGCTCCGGAGGTACCGAGCGAGGGGGCAAGGTGCGCGGGTCATATGAATTCTATGTGAAGGTATCGATTGCTGCGGCGTGCCGGACAACCCCAAGTGCGCCATCACGCGCGCCTGCACCTATGACCCTGTCGTGCAGCGCGCCTATGCCGAATGCGCCGAGGGGTACGGTTTCCGTATCGATCCGTGCCCGCTAGCCGATCCGCCCAAGAAGGGCATCGTCGAAGCCGGTGTCAAATACGTGAAG
>NZ_CAJPHM010000092.1:0-680 GCF_905339955.1 Burkholderia sp. BCC1996 | reverse complement strand
CCGAGAATCGTCGCGATCGTGAAGAACGCGAAGCCGACCGCGATCGACTTGTACATCACGTCGTCGAGCACCTCGAGCGTCGGCAGGCGATCGGCGAGCACGCCGCGCTCCTTCATCAGGTACGCGACCGACACCATCGCCGACAGCGCGAAGCTGCCGTAGCCGATGAAGTTCGCCGGCACGTGGATCTTCATCCACCAGCTCTGCAGCGCCGGCACGAGCGGCTGGATCTGCTGCGCGTCGCGCGCGACCGAGTACCACATCAGGAAGCCGACGGCCGCGCTGATGACCAGCAGCACGAACGCGCCGAGCGCGCGCGTGCCGTAGTGGCCTTCGTAATACAGGTAGAGCAGCGCGGTGATCAGGCTGAACAGCACGAACACTTCGTACAGGTTCGACACCGGGATATGCCCGACGTCGGCGCCGATCAGGTAGGACTCGTACCAGCGCACCATCAGGCCGGTGAAGCCCATCAGCACGGCGACCCACGTGAGCTTCTGGCCGATCGCGGCGCCCGACTCCGAGCGCGCGAGCAGACCGATCCAGTAGAAGATCGTCGCGAGCACGAACAGCGCGCTCATCCACAGGATCGCGGACTGGCTCGACAGGAAGTATTTGAGGAAGAACGCCGCATCGGCGCGCGCGAGATCGCCCTGGTAGATCTGGATCGACAGCAGCGA
>NZ_CAJPHM010000091.1:0-714 GCF_905339955.1 Burkholderia sp. BCC1996 | reverse complement strand
AGTTTCAGCGCGACCGAAGGCGTGAACGACGTACAGGTTCGGCAAACCGATATCGCCGGCAACACGTCCGACCCGACGTCGTTCAACTTCACGCTCGACACGTCGGCCGCGGCGCCCGGTGTGGCCCTGACCACCGATTCCGGCAGCAGCGCGTCCGACCACATCACCAACGTCGGCACGCTAAACCTGACCGGTGTCGAAACCGGCGCCACCGTCGAATATTCGATCGACGGCGGTCACACCTGGAGCACCAGCTTCAATGCCACCGAAGGCGTGAACGACGTACAGGTCCGGCAGACCGATATCGCCGGCAACACGTCCGATCCCACGTCGTTCAGCTTTACGCTCGATACCTCTGCGGCTGCACCCGGTGTCGCCCTCACCACCGATTCGGGCAGCAGCGCGTCCGATCACGTCACCAATGTCGGCACGTTGAACCTGACCGGTGTCGAGACCGGTGCCACCGTCGAATATTCGACCGATGGCGGCCATACCTGGAACACCAGCTTCAATGCCGTCGAAGGCCTGAACGATGTGCAGGTCCGGCAAACCGATATCGCTGGCAACACGTCCGATCCGACTTCGTTCAGTTTCACGCTCGACACGTCGGCCGCCGCGCCCGGTGTCGCGCTCACCACCGACTCCGGCAGCAGCGCATCCGATCACGTCACCAACGTCGGCACGCTGAACCTCACCGGTGTCGAGACCGGCGCC
>NZ_CAJPHM010000090.1:0-771 GCF_905339955.1 Burkholderia sp. BCC1996 | reverse complement strand
GGCAAGACCGCAGTCGTCACGGGCGCCGCAAGCGGCATCGGCAAGGAAATCGCGCTGGAGCTCGCGAAAGCGGGCGCGGCCGTGGCGATCGCCGACCTGAACCAGGACGGCGCAAACGCGGTTGCCGACGAGATCGTCAAGGCGGGCGGCAAGGCGATCGGCGTCGCGATGGACGTGACCAACGAGGAAGCGGTCAACAGCGGCATCGACAAGGTGGCCGACACGTTCGGCTCGGTCGACATCCTCGTGTCGAACGCGGGCATCCAGATCGTCAACCCGATCGAGAACTACGCGTTCTCCGACTGGAAGAAGATGCAGGCGATCCACGTCGACGGCGCGTTCCTGACGACCAAGGCCGCGCTCAAGCACATGTACAAGGACGATCGCGGCGGCGTCGTGATCTACATGGGTTCGGTGCACTCGCACGAAGCGTCGCCGCTGAAGTCGGCGTACGTGACGGCCAAGCACGGGCTGCTCGGTCTCGCGCGCGTGCTGGCGAAGGAAGGCGCGAAGCACAACGTGCGCTCGCACGTCGTATGTCCGGGTTTCGTGCGCACGCCGCTGGTCGACAAGCAGATTCCGGAGCAGGCGAAGGAGCTCGGGATCAGCGAAGAGGAAGTGGTGAAGAAGGTGATGCTCGGCAACACGGTCGACGGCGTGTTCACGACGGTGCAGGACGTCGCGCAGACGGTGCTGTTCCTGTCGGCGTTCCCGAGCGCCGCGCTCACGGGCCAGTCGTTCGTCGTCAGCCACGGCTGGTTCATGCAGTAA
>NZ_CAJPHM010000089.1:0-798 GCF_905339955.1 Burkholderia sp. BCC1996 | reverse complement strand
CCCGCGAACTACATCGCGCAACCCACGCTGGCGTTGTCCACGACGCCGATCCTGACCGAAGCCGGCCTCGCGCCGCGCCACGTCGACCTGCGGCCGTTCGTGCTGGTGTCGGACCGGATCCGCATCACGCCGGGCGGGCTCACGCGCGTCGCGCTGCAGGAAGGCTCGCTGGTCGTCAACTCGAGCCAGGGCGGCGGCACCAAGGACACCTGGGTGCTGGCCGACTGAGCCGGGCACGACCGCGCCCGCCGCAGCCGGCGCGCGAACCGAACGAAGACGGAGTGGACACGAGATGCTTCTGGGACGAACTGCGAGCGGTCTTTACTGGATGTACCGCTATATCGAGCGCGCGGAGAACATCGCGCGCATCGTCGATGCCGGGCTGCGGATGGCGCTCACGCGCACGTCCGACGCGCCGGCCGAATGGTCGTCGGTGCTGGTCAGCTCGGGCGCGGACGACGGCTATCGTCAGAAGTACGACGCGTATGCCGCCGATACCGTGACCGACTATCTGCTGCGCGACCGCGACAACCCGTCGAGTGTGCTGTCGTGCATCGAGGCCGCGCGCTCGAACGCGCGGATGGTGCGCACGGCGCTCACGCGCGAGGCGTGGGAGAGCGTGAACGGCGCCTGGCTCGCGCTGCGCCAGGCGCTCGCGCAGCCGGTGCCGGAGAGCGGGCTGCCGGCGGTGCTCGACGAAGTGAAGCGCGAAACCGCGCTGATCCTCGGCAGCTTCTACAGCACGATGCTGCGCAACGAGATCTTCGATTTCGCGCAGATCGGCGCGTTCGTCGAGCG
>NZ_CAJPHM010000088.1:0-860 GCF_905339955.1 Burkholderia sp. BCC1996 | reverse complement strand
CCCGATCCGTCGTTCTCACCCGTCATTCATTTCCGCTGGGGCTATCGCGCGACCGCAGCGGAATTGAAAGAGTACGGCGACAAGATCTTTCTGAACGAGAAGGACTATTGGGGCGGCGGCCCGTTCACGAACGGCTGTTCAAGTCTGCCCGATCTTTGGCACGGCGGTCTGGACGATCGAACGATGGGCTGGATGACCGTGCAAGGCATCAATCCGACCAACCGCCCGCTGTATCGCGCGCCGCCGCGTGCGTATGGCGTGCTCGCGGCGCTGCGACTGGCCAGACTGATCGAGTCGATCCGCCGCATGCAGGCCGACGTGCCGATTACCGTCGTGTGTCACAGCCAGGGCAACATCGTCGGTCTCACGGCAGCGTTCTTCGGCGACGCGTTTCCCGATGTCGAAGATTCGTGGGGGCGCACGGGCCACTGCGTGGCGGACGCCTACGTGCTGGCGAACGCGCCGTACAGTCTCGCCAATGCCGACGGCCCGAACAAGTCCGACACATTCATGGATACATGGTCGCAGCGCGCGACGAAAGACGGCAGCGGCCGGCGTGGACGACAAACCTACGCCGCGCGCACGAAGACATTCGGCAAATTCCTGTCGATCATCGGCGCTCGAAAAGCTTACGAACAGCCTGCCCACAAAATCGATGAGGACATGGAGAACGAGCGGGTATCGCCGACGAGCAAGCGGTCTTATGCGGCGCAAGAGGATCGTGCGAGGCACGGGCTGAATGAATCGACGTATGGCCGCGTCACCGCGTATTGCTGTCCGCACGATCAGGTGATTTCGGCGGTGACGGTTCAAGGCATCGGCTGGCGCGGTATCGGCAAGCACGAACTCGACGATATCGG
>NZ_CAJPHM010000087.1:0-968 GCF_905339955.1 Burkholderia sp. BCC1996 | reverse complement strand
CCGACAGGGACTCCATCAGTAGCGTCGCCTTCTTCGCCTGAACCTCGTCGTCTTGCGCGAAGTAGCGGACCAGCACGTTTGTATCCAGTCCGATCATCGCGCCGACGCCCCCTGCTCAGCGATGGCCCGATTCATGTCATCAATCGACACCGGTTTCGCAGGCTTCTTCACAACGCCCTTGAGCGCTACGAGCGAGCGCGTTGCCGGATAGACCTCATACCGGCCTGTCGCCTCGTTGAAGCTGAATTCGATCCGGTCACCGGCCTCCAGGCCAAGTTGATTTCTTACGTCTACCGGAATTGTGACCTGACCCTTTGAAGTGATGGTTGCCGTAGTCATAACGATACCCCCTTATTCCTTACTTTATGGTAAGGATAGTCGAAAAGCAAGGGAGCCACGGACGCATCGCGCTGCCACGAGAACATCGAGTTCCAACGACACAATCCCGAGCAAATTGTCCGGACTATCGCCGAATACATCCCACTCGATTGTCAATCCAGTGGCTGCAGCCTTGCGGGAGCGGCGTTTCCGCGCAGTCATGCGGCGTCGACACCGTCAGCGATACCGAAAATCCCGCCCAGCACTTAGAGACGGTTTCAAAAAGACGCGTAGCTACTGTTAACTTTTCTCTCGACCTGTTAACCTGAGCCGTCGTGACAACCGGATCAGGGAGATGGGCAAGCCGATCATTGACGACGAGTTGTGGAAACTAATCGAGCCACTTCTACCACCTGCCAAGCCCCGTCGGTTCAAGTACCCGGGCCGCAAGCCCGTGCCGAATCGTGCAGCGCTGACGGGCATTCTGTTCGTGCTGAAGACCGGCATTCGCTGGCGCGATCTTCCTGCGGAAATGGGATGTGGCTCGGGCGTGAGTTGCTGGCGTCGGCTGCGGGACTGGCAAGAGGCTGGCGTGTGGGACGCATTGCACGCGTTGCTGCTGACCAAACTACGCGCGGCAAACCAGATTG
>NZ_CAJPHM010000086.1:0-971 GCF_905339955.1 Burkholderia sp. BCC1996 | reverse complement strand
GGCCGTTCGGCGCGAGCGCCGCGATCCACTCGAACTGCGAGGTCAGGTGCGGCGAGCTCAGCAGTGCCGCCGTGTACGCGCCCACCGCGTAGAACGCGATGTAGCCGAGGTCGAGCAGGCCGGCGAAGCCGACCACCACGTTCAGGCCCAGCGCGAGCATCACGTACAGCATCGCGAAGTCGAGCACGCGGACCCAGTAGTTGCCGCCTGCCGAGCCGATGATGATCGGCGCCGCGATCACGAAGGCCGCGGTCAGGATGCCGATGACGACGGTCTTGGCGGTGTTGCGTTCTTCGACGAGCGACGTCGAGGATTCGATCGGTTGAATGGATGTCATGTTGTTTGCTCCCCTTCCGTTACGCGCGGTCCGCGACACGTTCGCCCAGCAGGCCCGACGGACGGAACACCAGCACGATGATCAGCACGATGAATGCGAACACGTCCTGGTAGTTACTGCCGAACACGCCACCCGTGAGGTTGCCGATGTAGCCCGCGCCGAGCTGCTCGATCAGGCCGAGCACCACGCCGCCGACCATCGCGCCGCCGAGGTTGCCGATCCCGCCGAGCACCGCCGCGGTGAACGCCTTCATGCCGGGGATGAAGCCCATGTAGAAGTGCACGTTGCCGTATTCGGACGCGATCATCACGCCGGCCAGCGCGGCGAGCGCGGAGCCGATCATGAACGTCGCCGAGATCACGAAGTTCGGGTTCACGCCCATCAGGCTCGCGGTGTTCGGGCTTTCGGCGATCGCGCGCATCGCGCGGCCGAGCTTGGTCTTGTGCACGAGCAGCAAGAGGCCTGCCATCACGATGAACGCCACCGCGATGATCACGATTTCGGTGACCGAGATCACGGCGCCGGGCGTCGTGTCGGTCGCCTTGATCACGTTGATCGGATCGGTCGGCAGCAATTGCGGGAACGGCAGCGGGTTGCGCGACCAGATGATCATCGCGGCCGTCTGCAGCAGGAT
>NZ_CAJPHM010000085.1:0-1031 GCF_905339955.1 Burkholderia sp. BCC1996 | reverse complement strand
GCGACGGTGATTCGCGCGGTGCTGGAGCGTTCGGGCGTGAAGCCCGAGCAGGTGAGCGAAGTGATCATGGGCCAGGTGCTGACGGCGGGCTCGGGGCAGAACCCGGCGCGCCAGTCGCTGATCAAGGCCGGCCTGCCGAGCGCAGTGCCGGGGATGACGATCAACAAGGTGTGCGGCTCGGGCCTGAAGGCCGTGATGCTGGCGGCGAACGCGATCGTGGCGGGCGACGCGGAGATCGTGATCGCGGGCGGCCAGGAGAACATGAGCGCGGCGCCGCACGTGCTGCCGGGCTCGCGCGACGGGTTCCGGATGGGTGACGCGAAGCTGGTCGACACGATGATCGTCGACGGCCTGTGGGACGTGTACAACCAGTACCACATGGGCATCACGGCGGAGAACGTCGCGAAGGAATACGGGATCACGCGCGAGGAGCAGGACGCGTTCGCGGCACTGTCGCAGAACAAGGCGGAAGCCGCGCAGAAGGCCGGGCGCTTCGACGACGAGATCGTGCCGGTGTCGATCCCGCAACGCAAGGGCGAGCCGCTGCAGTTCGCGACTGACGAGTTCGTGCGCCACGGCGTGACGGCGGAATCGCTGGCGGGGCTGAAGCCGGCGTTCTCGAAGGACGGCTCGGTGACGGCGGCGAACGCGTCGGGGCTGAACGACGGCGCGGCGGCGGTGCTGGTGATGTCGGCGCAGAAGGCGGCGGCGCTCGGCCTGACGCCGCTGGCGCGGATCAAGGCGTACGCGAACGCGGGCGTGGATCCGAGCGTGATGGGCATGGGTCCGGTGCCGGCATCGCGCCGTGCGCTGGAGCGCGCGGGCTGGACGCCGGGCGACCTGGACCTGATGGAAATCAACGAGGCATTCGCGGCGCAGGCGCTGGCGGTGCACAAGCAGATGGGCTGGGACACGTCGAAGGTGAACGTGAACGGCGGGGCGATCGCGATCGGTCACCCGATCGGCGCGTCGGGCTGCCGGATCCTGGTGACGCTGCTGCACGAGATGGCCAAGCGCGATGCGAAGCGCGG
>NZ_CAJPHM010000084.1:0-1056 GCF_905339955.1 Burkholderia sp. BCC1996 | reverse complement strand
GACATCGTCGACACCGAAGTGATCCGTCAGGCGCTGTACGGCCTCGCGATGGTGATCATCATGCTGTATCGCTCGGAAGGCCTGTGGCCGGCGCCGAAGCATGAGGACAAGATCGCGAAACTGGCGAAGCGCAACAGCAAGAAGCCGGTGCGCGCTTAACCAACGGACAAGGGGATACACACATGAGCGACAAGCAAATCCGACTGTCCGTCTCGGGCGTGAACAAACGCTTCGGCGGGCTGCAGGCACTGTCCGACGTCGGCCTGCAGATCAAGGAAGGCGAGATCTACGGCCTGATCGGCCCGAACGGCGCCGGCAAGACCACGTTCTTCAACGTGATCACGGGCCTCTACACGCCGGACTCCGGCGAGTTCAAGCTCGACGGCACGGAATACAAGCCGACCGCGGTGCACCAGGTCGCGAAGACGGGCATCGCGCGCACGTTCCAGAACATCCGCCTGTTCGGCGGGATGACGGCGCTGGAGAACGTGATGGTGGGCCGCCACGTGCGGACCAAGCACGGCCTGCTGGGCGCGGTGTTCCAGACGCCGGCCGAGCGCCAGGAAGAGCGCGAGATCAAGGAACGCGCGATCGAGCTGCTCGAGTACGTCGGCGTGCTGCAGTACGCGGACTACACGTCGCGCAACCTGTCGTACGGCCACCAGCGCCGTCTCGAGATTGCGCGCGCATTGGCGACCGACCCGAAGCTGCTCGCGCTCGACGAGCCGGCGGCCGGGATGAACGCGACCGAGAAGGTCGAACTCACGCGCCTGCTCGACAAGATCCGCTCGGACGGCCGCACGATCCTGCTGATCGAGCACGACGTGAAGCTCGTGATGGGATTGTGCAACCGGATGACGGTGCTCGATTACGGCAAGGTGATCGCCGAGGGTCTGCCGCAGGACGTGCAGAAGAATCCGAAGGTGATTGAGGCATATCTCGGCGCAGGGGTGCACTGATGGCAGCGGCAATGTTGAAAATCAAGGGCTTGCAGGTCAACTACGGCGGCATCCAGGCCGTCAAGGGCGTTGACATGGAAGTCCGCCAGGGCGAGCT
>NZ_CAJPHM010000082.1:0-1130 GCF_905339955.1 Burkholderia sp. BCC1996 | reverse complement strand
ATCTTCGAGGCCGACGACGGCACCGTCACGCGCGTCACCTATGCCGAGCTGCTGGCACGCGTGTCGCGCTTCGCGAACGCGCTGAAGAAACGCGGGATCGGCAAGGGCGATCGCGTCATCATCTATATTCCGATGTCGATCGAAGGCATCGTCGCGATGCAGGCCTGCGCGCGCATCGGCGCCACGCACTCCGTCGTGTTCGGCGGCTTCTCCGCGAAATCGCTCAACGAGCGGCTCGTCGACGTCGGCGCCGTTGCGCTCATCACCGCCGACGAACAGGCGCGCGGCGGCAAGACGCTGCCGCTCAAGAGCATCGCCGACGAAGCGCTCGCGATGGGCGGCTGCGAAGCGGTCAAGAGCGTGATCGTCTATCGCCGCACCGGCGGCAAGATCGACTGGCATGCCGAACGCGACCTGTGGATGCACGAGATCGCCGACGGCGAATCCGACACCTGCGCGCCGGAATGGGTCGGCGCCGAGCATCCGCTGTTCATCCTGTATACGTCGGGCTCGACCGGCAAGCCGAAGGGCGTGCAGCACAGCACCGGCGGCTACCTGCTGTGGGCCGCGCAGACGATGAAGTGGACCTTCGACTGGAAGCCGGCCGACGTGTTCTGGTGCACGGCCGACATCGGCTGGGTCACCGGCCACACGTACATCACGTACGGCCCGCTCGCGTGCGGCGGCACGCAGGTCGTGTTCGAGGGCGTGCCGACGTATCCGGACGCCGGCCGCTTCTGGAAGATGATCGGCGATCACAAGGTCACGGTGTTCTACACCGCGCCGACCGCGATCCGTTCGCTGATCAAGGCTGCGGAAGCCGACGACAAGGTCCACCCGAAGAGTTACGACCTGTCGAGCCTGCGCATCATCGGCACGGTCGGCGAGCCGATCAATCCGGAAGCGTGGATGTGGTACCACAAGCACGTCGGCCAGGAGCGCTGCCCGATCGTCGACACGTGGTGGCAGACCGAAACCGGCGGCCACATGATCACGCCGCTGCCGGGCGCGACGCCGACGGTGCCGGGTTCGTGCACGCTGCCGCTGCCGGGCATCATGGCCGCGGTGGTCGACGAGACGGGCCAGGACGTGCCGAACGGGCAAGGCGGGATTCTCGTCATCAAGCGTCC
>NZ_CAJPHM010000081.1:0-1152 GCF_905339955.1 Burkholderia sp. BCC1996 | reverse complement strand
GCTGCCCCACGCACTCGCGTGCGCATGCTGGTGCACGTTGCATGCATTCGCGCAGCCGCACATCGCGGCGGCCGCCGCGCGTTGCAGCGGTGCGCCGCTGCGCTGCGTCGCGCCCCAACCGCCGTAGCCGCCGTACTCGCGCACCGGCGACCAGTCCGGCATCGCGGGCGGAATCGGCGCATCGTGCGACGCGAACGGGCCCGCGCCCCACACGATCTTGCCGCCCACCACGGTCAGCAGTGCGGTCGTGCCCGCGATGTCGTCCTCGGCGCACGCGAAGAAATCGCGATCCGGGACCACCACGTCGGCAAGCTGCCCGACCGCGATGCGCCCTTTCTTGCCGACCTCGTTCGAGAACCACGTCACGTATTCGGTCCACATGCGCAGCGCGGTCTCGCGATCGAGCAGGTTGCGCTGCGGGTACATGCGCAGGCCGCCGATCGTCTTGCCTGTCACGAGCCAGGACAACGACACCCACGGGTTGTACGACGCCACGCGCGTCGCGTCGGTGCCGGCCGACACCTTGAGGCCCTTCGACAGCATCTTCGCGACGGGCGGCGTCGCTTCGGCCGCCTGCGCGCCGTAGCGCTCGACGAAGTATTCGCCCTGGTACGCCATCCGGTGCTGCACCGCGATACCACCACCCAGCGCGGCGATGCGGTCCATCGATTTTTCGGTAATGGTTTCCGCATGATCGAAGAACCAGTTCAGCCCTTCAAGCGGGATGTCCTTGTTCACCTTCTCGAACACGTCGAGTGCGCGGCTGATCGTTTCGTCGTAGGTCGCGTGCATGCGCCACGGCCAGCGGTTCTGCGCGAGCACGCGCACGACGCCCTCGAGATCGTCTTCCATCTGCGCCGGCAGGTCCGGGCGCGCGACGCGGAAGTCCTCGAAGTCGGCGGCCGAGAACACCAGCATTTCGCCCGCGCCGTTATTGCGGAAATAATCCGTGCCGTCGTGATACTTCGTGCTCTTCGTCCAGTTCACGAAGTCTTCCTTCTCGGCATTCGGCTTCTGCGTGAACAGGTTGTACGCGATCCGGATCGTCATCTCGCCGGCATCGTGCAGCTTGCGGATCACTTCGTAATCGTCGGGATAGTTCTGCGAACCGCCGCCCGCATCGATCACGCCCGTCACGCCGAGACGGTTCAG
>NZ_CAJPHM010000080.1:0-1160 GCF_905339955.1 Burkholderia sp. BCC1996 | reverse complement strand
GATCCTGCTGCTCGTCGCCCGCCTCGTGCAGGGCTTCTCGACCGGCGGCGAATACGGCGGCGCCGCCACCTTCATCGCCGAGTTCTCGACCGACAAGCGCCGCGGCTTCATGGGCAGCTTCCTCGAGTTCGGCACGCTGATCGGCTATGTGATGGGCGCCGGCGTCGTCGCGCTGCTCACCGCGTCGCTGTCGCAGGAAGCGCTGCTGTCGTGGGGCTGGCGCGTGCCGTTCCTGATCGCGGGCCCGCTCGGCCTGATCGGCCTGTACATCCGGATGAAGCTCGAGGAAACGCCGGCGTTCAAGCGCCAGGCCGAGGAGCGGGAAGCGCAGGACAAGGCCGTGCCGAAGGCGCGCTTCCGCGAGACGCTGATGCGCAACTGGCGCGCGCTGCTGCTCTGCGTCGGCCTCGTGCTGATCTTCAACGTGACCGACTACATGGTGCTGTCGTACCTGCCGAGCTTCATGTCGTCGACGCTGCACTTCGACGAGTCGCACAGCCTCGTGCTGGTGCTGATCGTGATGGTGCTGATGATGCCGCTGACGCTCGCCGCCGGCCGCCTGTCGGACAAGGTCGGCCGCAAGCCCGTGATGCTGGCCGGCTGCGTCGGCCTGCTCGCGCTGTCGATCCCGTCGATGATGCTGATTCATGCGGGCACCACCGCGTCGGTGTTCGGCGGCCTCCTGATCCTCGGCGTGCTGCTGTCGTGCTTCACCGGCGTGATGCCGTCGGCGCTGCCGGCGCTGTTCCCGACCGAGATCCGCTACGGCGCGCTCGCGATCGGCTTCAACGTGTCGGTGTCGCTGTTCGGCGGCACGACGCCGCTCGTCACCGCGTGGCTCGTCGACGTGACCCACAACCTGATGATGCCCGCGTACTACATGATGGGCGCGGCCGTGATCGGCATCGTGTCGGTCGTCGCACTCGCCGAAACCGCACGCCAGCCGCTCAAGGGCTCGCCGCCGGCCGTCGCGTCGCGCCGCGAGGCACACCAGCTGGCGCGCCAGCTGCGCGAGGAAGAGGACACGGAAATCTACGGCGTCGTGTCGCCCGCGCGCGCCTGAGCGTCGCTCGCGCGCCCATGAAAAAACCCCGGCCGAAGCCGGGGCTCGATCGAACCCGATCCGCCCGACCGGCTTGCGCCGGCCGGGCGTTTTTTTA
>NZ_CAJPHM010000079.1:0-1171 GCF_905339955.1 Burkholderia sp. BCC1996 | reverse complement strand
GGTTGCGGCCTTGCCGATCCAGGCGAGCGGTTCGCGCTCGGTGTTGAAGTTCGGGCCGGCGAGGAACAGCACGACGAGGTTTTCGTTGATCTGCGCATCCGTGGGCGGGAAGTTCGGGGCGTCCCAGTTCATTGCCCATACGGTCTTGTCGGGGTTCGCCTGTAAATAGTCCAACGCGTTGTTCAGCGATGTGAAGCCGGCGTTTGCGCCGCCTTGGGTGATTTGTACGTCGGGAGGCGTGTCGCGGCTCCACATCGTCGGGAAATGCCGATTGCCAATCGAGAATGTCTTTCGGATCGAGTCTTGCAAGTAGGTTTGCGACTCGGTCGCATCAAGTCGGTTCGGAATGGAAAGCTCGACACGAATGCCCGCCAGTTCATGCCAGTCCTTCTGATTGGCCGGGCTCACTGTGTAGAAATATTTTGGATTGGATGCGTAGCGCGACCGAAGTAGAAGCGGTAACTCGAACATGTACTTGCGATAGAAGCCTCTAAACGTTTCAGTGCCTCTGTTGCCGTATGCGATACCCGCTACCGATTGCAGCGTCGTAAAAGACTTCGGATCGGTGCGGACCATATCGTCATTCTTGTTCGGCACTGCAAGTCCCTGCGTCCACAACAATTGCCATTCGGTCGGGTAATCCTTCCGCTGCAATGGATTCAACCAAATCAGACCGACAACCTGTGCGACTAACGGCTTCGCCGGTTCTTCGGCTGCCACCGCCGTATTCCTTGTGGACTCTTTGGCAGGAGTGGCACGTGCCGGCCGCATCATGGCAGTGGTGAATAGAAACACCATAAGCGTGGCCAAGCCGGGTAATACACGGAATCGCTTCATTCAATCTCCTGTTGCGACGCGGCGATCACGTTGACACGCAACGTGCCGCCGCGCTGGTTGGCATCACCACGAATAGCCTTGCATTCCGTAGTCGGTGTCGTGTCGACGTCCCCACCAGGGGAGGTACGCGTTGTTGCCGCCGCGTGCGCGGAACCAGTCTCGGTCCGGATCGATCGGGGTGAGCTTCGACGGTGGTCTGACGACGACCGCGACGGGGTGCTCGGGGTCGGTCGTGCCTGCGACCAAGGCGTTGCCGCCGAAATGGTTGATCCGGCCGATTGCGAGTGCGACATCGGTCAATGCGCTGCCGGTTCCCATGTCGCCGAGCAGGGCT
>NZ_CAJPHM010000078.1:0-1229 GCF_905339955.1 Burkholderia sp. BCC1996 | reverse complement strand
GGTGGATTCAACCGGTCGATGCAACACACTAGACGCTGCGTATGCAGTGGAGGTGTTGCAAATGAAACAGCGGCGCAGGATCTACTACACCGAGACTCAAAAGGCCCTGATGTGGGAGCGGTGGCGCAAGGGTGACACGCTTCATCAGATTGCCCAACTGTTCGATCGCCACCATTCCTCTATTCAGGGGATTCTCGTCAGGACTGGCGGAATACAGCCAGCGCCTCGACACCGTTCAAAGCTGGCCTTGACGCTTGCCGAACGCGAGGAAATCTCGCGCGCAGTCGTCGCCGGCCAGTCGATTCGATCGATAGCGGCGCGGTTAGGACGTGCGCCATCTACTATCAGCCGCGAAGTGCAGCGAAATGGCGGAAGGCAATACTATCGGGCGACCCAGGCCGACGCGCTCGCCTGGGACCGCGCACGGCGCCCAAAGACATGTAAGCTGGTCAGGAATCGGACACTCGCCCAGGTTGTGGCAAGCAAGCTCCGATTGCAGTGGTCGCCGGAGCAGATTGCGGGTTGGCTCAAGCACGTGTATGCAGTCAACAAGGACTATCAGGTGTCGCACGAGACTATCTATCGGAGCCTCTATATCCAGGCCCGTGGTGCGCTGAAAAGAGAACTGCTGGAACACCTGCGCCGTTCTCGGGCGATGCGTCGATCGCGTCAACACACACTAAAGACCGAGGACCGCACGAACATCCGCGATGCCATATCGATCAGTGAACGCCCGGGCACGGCCGAGGATCGAGCAATACCCGGGCACTGGGAAGGCGATCTTCTGTTCGGCAACGCCAACAGTCAGATTGCAACACTCGTCGAACGCCGGACCCGGTTCGTGATGTTGGTGAAGATTGCCAGCAAGGACTCTGACGCTGTCGTCAATGCTCTGATAAGACACGCCGGCAAGCTTCCGCAGGAATTGTATAAATCGCTGACGTGGGATCGGGGTACGGAGATGGCTGGCCACAAGCGCTTCACGGTCGCGACGGACATCAAGGTCTACTTCTGCGATCCCCAGCATCCCTGGCAACGCGGCACGAACGAAAACACGAACGGGCTTCTGAGACAGTACCTCCCAAAAGGAACGGACCTCTCTACCTACTCGCAGGCCAAGCTTAACGCCATTGCCCGACGGCTCAACGAACGTCCCCGCAAGACACTAAACTTCGATACACCGGCTGAACGATTCCATCAAGCTGTTGCATCGACCGGTTGAATCCACC
>NZ_CAJPHM010000077.1:0-1305 GCF_905339955.1 Burkholderia sp. BCC1996 | reverse complement strand
GGTTCATCGAGGATTACCGGGGAACGCGGCGCGAATCTTGAGGAAGAAGTATTCGTCGTCGCGGTACCCGTAAGCTCGACGCTTGATGACCTTGATGGTGTTGTTGATGCCTTCAACGATGCTGGTATTGAGCGGATAGCGGCAGCGAGTCACGATGCCGTGCCAGTAGCCCTGCAGACGCTCGGCGAACTTTTGCAGGGCCGCGATCCCACTTTGCTGAGCCTGCTCGAACCATTGTTCCCAAGCCTTTTGCGCCCAGGCCGGCTTCCGGTAGAACCAGAGCCGCTTGAGCTCGTCGCGTAACACGTAGACGCATAACAGCGCCTGATTGGCCGCCAGCAATTCCTTCAGGTGCACGGCCTGATCCGGCTTGAGGTTGTGGCGGTTGCGCAGCAACAGCCAGCGGCTGGACTTCAGAACCTTGCGGGCTGGCTTGTCATGTCGGAGTTGATTGGCCTGATCGACCCGCACCCGATCGATCACTTCGCGGCCGTACTTGGCCACGACGTGGTACAGGTCGAAGACGATTTCCGCCTGCGGACACTGTTCCCTGATTTCGAGTTCATAGGCCGTGGTCATGTCGATCGCGACCGCTTCGATACGCTTGGCTGCGCCTTCGGGAAGCTGTTCGAAGAAGGCCCGGGCCGTCTCACGTGAGCGTCCCGGTCCGATCCAGAGTACTTGCCGGCTGATCGGGTCGACCACCACCGTGGCGTAGCGATGACCTTTATGCAGCGCGAACTCGTCCATCGCCAGATAGCGGATCGTTGACCAATCGGGCTCGCTCACGCGCGCCCGCAGGCGCATCTTGTCGATCGATTTGACCGTGTGCCAGCCCAGATCGTAGAAGGCCGCCACCGCCTGCACGCTGGCCGCTTGCAGTAGTTTCTCGCAAGCCTTGGCGAAGCGCTCCGTCACTCTCTGGTAACGGCCCAGCCACGCCAGCTTCTCCAGTCGCGGGCCGCCGCAGCGTTCGCACCAGACCCGGCGACGAGGCACATGCAACACCACCCGGTATTCGAATAGCGGCAAGTCACGCACCCGACGAACCGTCGTCTCGTGGATCTGCTGGCAGCGTGCCCCACATTGCTCGCAGTACATGATCTTGCTGACCGGCTTTAAATACAGCGACAGCGTACGGCCTTCGCCTTCCGGCCATTCCACACGCTCCAGCCGGTAACCTGTCCAGCAGCCCAGTGCCTGAAGTGCCTTGCGATCGAGCAATTGCCTCTCCTGACGTCCTTAAAGTCAGGCGTCAGGTTACGCAATCGCTCTCAAACCCTCCACGGTTTCCTGCGATGAACC
>NZ_CAJPHM010000076.1:0-1336 GCF_905339955.1 Burkholderia sp. BCC1996 | reverse complement strand
TGGAGCAGCCCCCTGAAACACCGGACATAGCCTCTCACTTAAACTAGCGGGTAGGCATAAGACTGTGTTTTTGACTAACACCAGGCAGGAAGTGATGGACGTGTTGACGGGCCCGGAGCGTCGGCGGCGCTGGACGGCGGAGCAGAAGCTGGCGATGGTTCGCGAGAGTTTTGAACCGGGGAAGTCGGTTTCGATGGTCGCGCGCCAGCACGGCGTGAACCCGAACCAGCTGTTCCACTGGCGCAAGCTGTACCAAGACGGGAGCCTGTCGGCGGTCAAGGCTGGAGAGGAAGTGGTCCCGGCATCGGAGCTGGCCGATGCACTCAAGCAGATTCGTGAGCTGCAGCGGATGCTCGGCAAGAAGACCATGGAGAACGAGATTCTCCGCGAAGCAGTCGAGTATGGCCGAGCAAAAAAATGGATAGCGCACTCGCCCTCGCTGCCGGAGGACGACCAGTGAAACTGGTTTGTGAAGTTCTCGGCGTGTCGCGCTCGAACGTATCGGCACGACTGTCGCGTCCGACGACGTGGCGCGATGGCCGTCAATCGCGGCAGACCGACGATGCGAGCGTGGTCGAGGAAATCCGCCGGGTCGTCGGCGATTTGCCCAGCTATGGCTATCGCCGGGTTTGGGGCACGTTGCGCAACGAGCGCGTTGCGGTTGGGCTGGTGCCGTTCAATGCCAAGCGTATCTATCGCGTCATGCGCACGCACGGGCTGCTGATGCAGCGCCGACCGATTGCGCCTCGGCCGCAACGTCGACATGACGGCAAGGTGGCCGTCGCGCGCAGCAATCAGCGATGGTGCTCGGACGGCTTCGAGTTCCGCTGCGACAACGGCGAACCGCTGCGCGTGACGTTTGCGCTGGATTGCTGCGACCGCGAAGCGATGAGCTGGGCGGCTACGACGGCAGGCCACAGCGGCGACATCGTGCGCGATGTGATGCTGGCTGCTGTGGAAAATCGGTTTGGCAACGAGCTGCATACACCGTCCGAAATCGAGTGGCTGAGCGACAACGGTTCAGGCTACACGGCCGATGACACGCGTCGGTTCGCAGTGGCCATCGGCCTGAAGCCATTGACGACGCCGGTGTGCAGCCCACAAAGTAACGGGATGGCCGAGAGCTTCGTGAAGACGATGAAGCGCGACTACGTCGCCTTCATGCCGAAGCCGGACGCAGCAACTGCGGCACACAACCTGGCCATCGCGTTCGAGCATTACAACGAGAAGCATCCCCATAGCGCGCTGCAATACCGCTCGCCTCGCGAGTTCCGGCGCTCGATGGATTCAGCAACCTTAGTGTGATGCCGTGTCCGGGATTACAGGGTCAACTCCA
>NZ_CAJPHM010000075.1:0-1374 GCF_905339955.1 Burkholderia sp. BCC1996 | reverse complement strand
GAACCTGTCCGCATTTTTGTGGGCGAGGCGGTTGAACAACGCGTTATCCACGCGCCTGCATAAATCGCTCTCCGAACAGGATAGCAAACTGGTTCATCGCTGATTTCCAGTCGAACGCGGACCTCACGGTCTTGGCCAGTACGTTGCGCAGCGCCAGCCAGAGCAGCTTGATGGCCGCCTCGTCATTGGGGAAGTGACCACGGGTCTTGATGATCTTGCGCAACTGCATGTTCAAGCTCTCGATGGCGTTTGTCGTATAAACGACCCGTCGAATCTCCGGCGGAAACACGTAGAACGGCACGACGTGCTCCCACGCGCGTTGCCACGACTGCACGATCGTCGGGTACTTCACGCCCCAAGGACCATCGGCGAAGTCTTGCAACGCCTGCCGTGCCGCCTCTTCGCTGGAAGCCGCGTAGATCGGGCGCAGCGCTGCGGCGAGCACCTTACGGTCCTTGTAGCTGGCGTATTCGAGGCTGTTGCGGATCAGATGCACGATGCAGGTCTGAACGGTGGTCCGCGGATAAGCCGCGCTGATGGCCTCGGTCAGCCCCTTCAGGCCATCGACCACGGCGATCAGGATGTCCTGGCAGCCGCGCGTCTTCAGTTCGTTGAACACCTTGAGCCAGAACTTGGCGCCCTCGGTCTGCTCGATCCAGAGGCCCAGCACGTCGCGCTGGCCGTCGGCCTGGATGCCCAAGGCCAGATAGACGGCCTTGTTGCTGACCACGCCGTCGTCGCGGATCTTGACCCGCAGCGCGTCGAAGAACACCACCGGATACATCGCCTCGAGTGGGCGGCTCTGCCAGCTCAGCGCTTCGGCCATCACCTCGTCGGTGACCGAACTGATGAAGTCGGGCGACACTTCGGTGCCGTATTGCTCGGCCAGAAACCCTTGAATCTCGCGCACGCTCATGCCACGCGCGTACATCGCAATGATGCGTTCGTCGAAGCCGGTGAAGCGGCGCTCGTGCTTGGGAATCAGGATCGGCTCGAAGCTGCCGTCGCGATCGCGGGGGACTTCGACCCGAACCGGACCGCGATCCGTGATGACCGTCTTGCCGCTGGCGCCGTTGCGCTCGTTGGCTTGTCCGGCCGGCTTGGACTGGCCCGACGGGTAGCCCAGATGCAGATTCATCTCGGCGCCCATCGCCCGTTCGATGATCGCTTTGTTGAACGCCAGCATCAGATCCTGAACCTCGGTCGGCGTCATCGGCCCCTTGACCAGTTGGTCCAGCAGTTCCTTGGGCAGCTCAGGCAGCGGTCCGCGTGCCGCTGCCTGACGCGCGACGGTTTGTCTTTTCTTCTTCATCGACATATCCATGACTTTTACACCTCATGATATGCCTCGCCCACGAAATGACGGATAGGTCC
>NZ_CAJPHM010000074.1:0-1628 GCF_905339955.1 Burkholderia sp. BCC1996 | reverse complement strand
GGTTGACCTCCTGCGATTCGGTGCGGGCACCCTTGAGGATGCCGGCCCGTGGAGAGAAGTTGAAGAACATCGGCAGTGTCGCGGCACCGATCGCACCGGCGTCGGCGCCGAACGAGCCGCGCACGAGCGTCGGCGTGCCGCGCGCTTCCGGCGCGGTGGCGACGAGCGCCGCGCGCAGGCGGGTCGTCACCGCATCGAGCAGGCCGGCGTCGGTATCGGCGTCGAGCACGACCACCGGCGCATCGACGACGCACAGCACCGCACGCAATGCCGGCGCGAGCGCGTCGACACAGTCGTCGATCCATTCGTCGACCGCCGGCAGGCCACGCGCGATACAGGCCTCGAGATCGGCGCGGTTCTCGACCGTCTCGCCGTGATGGCGCAGGTGGCGCACGAGCGCGTGCAGCGATGCGCGGGCGAGCAGGATGTCCCACGGGCCGCGGGGCGGCGGCGCGGACGCCAGCCGGCTCGGCGGCACCGGAATCACGGCGATGTCGCCGGCATTGCCGGTCACGCCGCGCAGGCAGTCGCCGTCGATCGCGATGCCGCCGCCGATCGCGGGACCGATGAACAGGTACACGAAATCGTCGCACTGCCGGCCGTACCCGTAGAACAGTTCGGCGATCGCGGCCGCGTTGCCGTCGTTTTCGCCGAACACGGGCAGCGACAGCGTGCGCCCGAGGTCGCTCGCGAAGTCGACGTCTTCCCACGCGCGGAACGTGTCGGGTGCGAGGCCGAGTTCGCGCATCCACGCGCCGAGGTTGTACGGCTGGGCGACGCCGACACCCGTCAGGCGCGCGCGCTCATGCGTGGGGAGCAGGTCCTGCATCGCATCGATGTCGCGCCGCACGATGTCGAGCACGTCGGCGGGCGGGGGGAGCAGGCAGTCGTGGGAGCGGCGGCCGAGCACGTCGCCCGCGAAATTGACGAGCGCCGTCTCGATGCGCATCCGGTCGAGATGGACGCCGATGCCGAACGCGCCGCGCGGATCGAGGCGGATCAGCGACGCCGGCTGGCCGCGCTGGCCCTCGGTGCGGCCGGCGGATTCGATCAGCTTCGCGTCGGCGAGCGACGCGATGATGCCGCCGACAGCCGCGCTCGTCATGTTCGCGAGACGCGCGAGGTCGGCCTTCGACGCGCTGCCCACGCGGCGCAGCGTCTTCAGCAGCAGGCGCTCGTTGTAACGGCGCACGTTGGCCGAATTGCTGCCCTGACCGAAGTGCGGGCTTCGCATGGCGTCTCCTTCCATGTTGCGTCGAACGTCGACGCATTAAATAAATCATGTTGATTTATTTAACCGCGTGAGCGCTGGCATGTCAGCCTAGGGAAATCCCGGTTTTGTTCCGGGACGAAGGAGGGGTCTGGGTTGTCGCGGGCGGGTGGCCACCGCGGCGTGCAGCGGGACCGGCGATGTCGAATTCGCGCGATGGATCGCGGCCGGCGCGCGCTCTCGGCGGATCGCCGGCCGGACTGTCTCGTCGCGCAAGCCGGGGGGGCGATTTGTCCTGATGCGCAGGTGGCGAAGGAAGGATGGCGCGTCATGCGCGTCACCGGCGACGGTATTGGGCGCTGCGTGAACCTGGTATCGATTCGGCGCCGGAAATGAAAAAAGGCCGGCTAAAAGCCGA
>NZ_CAJPHM010000073.1:0-1644 GCF_905339955.1 Burkholderia sp. BCC1996 | reverse complement strand
TGTGGGAGCAAAGTTGTAATGTCGCATCTGGGCAAAGTTGAAATGTCGTAGTTCGAGGGTTTCGGCGCATGCTGGCGGCGGTTTGAACTGCTGGAGCGCATCGTGGGCCAACCTGGACTGATCACCATGAGCATGCGGGAGCTGGATCGTCTGAAGGTCGTGGAAGCCGTGATCGAGCAGCGTCTGATGCCTTGGCGAGCCGCGGAGCGGCTCGGGATCAGTCGACGGCAGATTGAACGGCTGGTCACCCGATATCGTGCTGCGGGGCCGGCTGGACTGATTTCGCAGCGCCGTGGCCACGCCAGCAACCATCAATTGCCCGAGGATCTGGCGCACCGTGCCTTGAGCCTGATTCGTGAGCGCTACGCCGATTTCGGGCCGACGCTGGCTTGCGAGAAGCTGTGGGAATGCCACGGGCTGCAGTTGTCGAAGGAAACGGTCAGGAAGCTGATGACGGACGCTGGGCTGTGGATTCCGCGTCGGCAACGACCGCCCAAGGTCTATCAACCGCGAGCGCGCCGGGCTTGCCTGGGTGAACTGATCCAGATCGACGGCAGCGATCATCGGTGGTTCGAGGAACGGGCGCCGTCCTGCACGCTGCTGGTGTACGTCGACGATGCGACGAGCCGGCTGATGCATCTGCACTTCACTCAGACCGAATCGACCTTCAGCTACTTCGAGGCCACGCGAACGTACCTGGAGCGCCATGGCAAGCCGGTGGCGTTCTACAGCGACAAGTACAGCGTGTTCCGCAGCCCGAAGGCCAGCAAGACCGGCAGCAGCGTGACGCAGTTTGGCCGGGCCATGTACGAGCTGAACATCGACACGTTCTGCGCGAACAGCAGCTCGGCCAAGGGGCGCGTCGAACGTGCGCACCTGACGCTGCAGGACCGGCTGGTCAAGGAGTTGAGATTGCGCGGGATCAGCACGGTGGCCGACGCCAATGCGTATGCGCCCTCCTTCATCGCCATGTATAACGCGCGCTTCGCGAAGCCGCCGAAGAGCGACTTCAATGCGCACCGGCCGCTGCGAAACGACGAGAATCTGGACCGGTTGCTGACCTGGCGCGAAACGCGCCGGGTATCGAAGTCACTGACGGTGCTGTATGACCGGGTGCTGTACCTGCTGGACGATACGCTCGAGAACAGGAAGCTGATTCATCGCTATATCGACGTCTGGGAGTACCCGGATGGACGAATCGAAATCCGGGCCGACGGCGAGGTATTGCATTGCCGCCTTTACGACAAGCTGGCGGCGGTCGATCAAGGCGCGATCATCGAACACAAGCGTCTGAGTCACGCGCTGCAGGTGGCTGAAGCGGTTCAGGCGCAGCGTGATAACCGGCGGATCTCGGGTTCGCCCTCGCGCGCCAATCGAGGGCTGCCAGTGCGGGCCAAGACATCGTTACCAGGCGCCAAGAAACAGCGTGCGTTCACGGAAGCCGACATTGAAGCGGCCATCCTGCAGGTCGCTTCGCAAACACATCAAGCAGAATCGAACCAGCGGTCTGCCAAGGCCCGCTGATCGTGCGTAAGCGCCCTGCTGCTTCAGGCTCGGCCCTTCAACGCTGAATGAAGGGAAACCGATGAAACATGCGACATCTGTATTTAGCTGGCGCTACGACATCTGAATCCGGGTATGACA
>NZ_CAJPHM010000072.1:0-1684 GCF_905339955.1 Burkholderia sp. BCC1996 | reverse complement strand
TGTCGTAGCCATTTCAAGATGTCGGGGCACCAGCCAGATAGAAATGTCCGGTTTTAAGGTTGGTTGGCTGCGTCTCTTTCCTCGTTTTGAGCGTTACGCAGTGTCGAAGGTCGGCGCCTGAACGGGCAGGGCGCTCACGTTCGTTTCTCCAGCTTTTGCAGACCGACGGCTAGGTTTGTTGGGCGGCTTTGCAGTTTGCCGACGGTGCGCCAGATTCACGATCACATGCTCGACGTCGGCCTGCGTGATCTCGCGTTGCTTCTTCTTGCCCGGTTCAGCCTCGTTTCGATTGGTCCGCGTCGCGTCGCCACGATGCGTTCGAGACGGGGCTTTACCGATTCGACTGTTATCGCGTTGCGCCTGGATCGTCTGCGCAACCTGGAGCACGTGACTCAGGCGCTTGTGTTCGACAACAGCAGCTTGATCGATCTCGGCCAGCCGGTCGTACTGTCTGCAGGGCAACATGCGACCCTCTGTTCGGAGTTCGATGCGCCCGTCCGGGTACTCCCATACCTCGATCGTTCGACCGATCAGCTTCCGATTCTCCGGCGTATCGTCCAGCAAATACATCACTCGGTCGTACTGCACCGTGAGCGATTTCGTCACTTTCCGCGGCTCGCGCCACGTCATCACCAAGTCGAGATTCTCGTCGGCGCGCAGCGATCGGTGTGCATTGAAGTCGCTCTTCGGCGGCTTTGCGAAGCGTGTGTTGTAGGCGGCCATGAAGGAGGGCGCGTAAGCGTTGGCGTCGGCCACCGTGTTGATCCCACGCAGCCGCATCTCCTTGACCAAGCGATCCTGCAACGTCAGATGTGCTCGCTCGACTCGCCCCTTGGCCGGACTGCTGTTTGCGCAAAACGTATCGATGTTCAGCTCGTACATCGCGCGGCCAAAGTGCGTCACCCGATTACCAGTCTTGCCCGGCGTCGTATTGCGGAACACGCTGTACTTGTCGCTATAGAACGCCCCCGGTTTGCCATGGCGCTCGATATACGCTCGCGTCGCCTCGAAGTAGCTGAAGGTCGATTCGGTCTGCGTGAAGTGCAGCATCATCAACCGGCTCGTCGCATCGTCGACGTATACCAGCAGCGTGCAGGCCGGCGCCCGCTCCTCGAACCACCGATGATCGCTGCCGTCGATCTGGATCAGTTCACCGAGGCAAGAGCGCCGCGCTCGCGGCTGGTAGACCTTCGGCGGACGCTGTCGGCGCGGAATCCACAAGCCAGCGTCCGTCATCAGCTTCCTGACCGTTTCCTTGGCTAGCCGAATGCCGTGACACTCCCGGAGCTTCTCGCAGGCCAGCGTCGGCCCGAAATCGGCATAGCGATCGCGGATGATCGACAGAGCCCGGTCGGCGGCCCCTGGGTCCAGGCGACGGTTGCCGGGACCGCCACGCTTACGCGAAGCTAGTCCAACTGCGCCGGATTCCCGATAGCGGATCACCAGGCGTTCGATCTGCCGCACTGTCAGCCCCAGCCGTTCGGCTGCACGGCCGGGCTTCAAGCCCATATCCACCACAGCCTGGATCACCTTCAGACGGTCGAGTTCTCGCATGTTCAATGTCACCAATGCTGTTCGGTGCATCGCCGGCTCCATGATCTGACGGGGGCCGACAAGCTTACCGAGGTCCAAACGCGACATTTCTAAATGGCTGGAACACGACATTTCTAAAAAGCTACTACAA
>NZ_CAJPHM010000071.1:0-1779 GCF_905339955.1 Burkholderia sp. BCC1996 | reverse complement strand
CCGACAGGCCCGAATCAGAACTGGTCGATGGACTTCGTTTCTGACGGATTGGCCTATGGTCGGCGGTTTCGATGCCTGAACGTGGTCGACGACTACACGCGCGAGTGCCTGGCCATCGAGGTCGATACTTCGCTGCCGGGCCTACGAGTGCAGCAAGTGCTCGAGCGGCTCAAGGAGATGCGAGGCTTACCCGCATCCAGAATGTGCAACGCAAGGTAAAACGGGGCCGCGCACACGGCGAGATGCAGTGCGCGAGCTGTCAAAGAGCGAACGACAACCAACCAGTGGTCTTCCGCAGCATCGGGGAGGCTTGCTGACCATAGTGGACACAAGATTCATCGCACACGGCGTGATCTTCACCGTACCTAAAACAGCATAGAAGCCCCAGCGGAAGGTCCGAGCATTATCTACGGGGTCGCCTGCGCCCCAACGGCAGCCGAGAGAGGGATCGATCCACTGGGTAAACCGAGTTCGAAGAACTGCCTGTAAGGCTGGTTCTTCTTGATCATGCTGTAAGCCACGCGAGCCATCTTCGCTGCCACGGCGGTGAGCGCCTTGCGCTTGAGGTCAGCGTCGTCCGGATCTGCATGGACGTAACGTTCATATTTCGAGCGGAATGAGTTCTCCTTCATGCGCACGGCAGCCATGCCTGCCATCCAGAAGGCCAGCCGCAACCGTGCATTGCCGCGCTTGGAGAGTTGCTCGCGCCCCCGCTGGGTACCCGACTGTATCTTCGCCAGGTCGAATCCACAGTACTTCAGGAACTGACGGTGGTGACCGAAGCGGCGCAGGTCGCCGGCCTCGGCGAGGATAGTCATGGCGATCACCGAGCCAATGCCAGGCAGCGTCTTCAGATGGGCGAAGTCGATATTGTCGTGAAGCTCCGCCTCGGCGCGCGCCTCGATTGCCGCTCGCAGTACGTTGAGCTCCTGGTACCTGCGAAGGGTAATACGGAATGTCTCGACAGCCAGGCAATCCGGCGCGTGAGGCAAGGCAGCGGTGTGTGCAGCTGTTTCCCATATCTCTTCGAGTTTGGCGCGTTTGTTCACCTTGCGGCCGACCAGATCCCATGCAGCAGCCACAAAGCTCTCGCGATCCAGGGCGCGTACGTGCGTCGGCGTCGGAAACTCGAGCAGGAAACGCACGAACCATTCGTTGCGGGTGGTGCACCAGTAGCGGTGCATCTCCGGGAAGTACAGGGGCAGGCTGTGGTTGATCAGAGAGTGCTGCACCTTGGTGCGTGCACGGGAAACTTGGTAGTAGGTCTTTGCAAGTTCCTGCAGGTCATGATGGCCGGCGATCTGCGGGTCCACGTAACGCTGATATGTGCCACGCCTGAGCATTTCCAGGATGACCTGCGCGTCCTTGGGATCGTTCTTGTCCCAAGAGTTGAACATTGCTTCGCGATACCGCGCCTGTGCCACGGAATTGATGCTGACCACTTCGTGCCCGGCTGTGAGCAGGCGGTGAGCCAGCGGGCGATGGTAGTCGCCGGTCGGCTCAAGCGCTACCCGGCAATTGCCGGGTAGCGCTTGAAGGTAACTCAACAGCCGGTCGAAGTCAGGAGCGCTGTTGGTCATCCGGAAGCGCTGACGCTTCCCGTCCGACAACTCGATCAACACAGCGTTCGAATAACGGGCGATGTCGATCGCAACCAGGTTCAGGGGCAGCGTACCTTCCAGCAAGTCGGCCATTTCGGTTCCCTCCGGCGGGTGGTGAACGGGCAATCCAAAGGATGCCCGTTACCCCTTGATGGCTGACATTCTGCATGTACTACGG
>NZ_CAJPHM010000070.1:0-1861 GCF_905339955.1 Burkholderia sp. BCC1996 | reverse complement strand
CTCGACTTCGACCGGTATCAGCTCGCTGTCGACGGGCCTGAGCTCGACCGATAGCTCGGTCGCCTCGCTGTCGACCTCCACGTCGACTGGCCTCTCGTCGGCAACCAGCTCGATCGGCTCGCTGTCCACTTCGACTTCGACGGGGATCAGCTCGCTGTCGACGGGCCTCAGCTCGACCGATAGCTCGGTCGCTTCGCTGTCAACCTCCACGTCGACTGGCCTGTCCTCGGCTAACAGCTCGATCGGCTCATTGTCCACTTCGACTTCGACGGGGATCAGCTCGTTGTCGACGGGCCTCAGCTCGACCGATAGCTCGGTCGCTTCGCTGTCGACTTCCACGTCGACCGGCCTGTCGTCGGCTAACAGTTCGATCAGCTCGTTGTCCACGTCGACCTCGACGGGTATCAGCTCGCTGTCGACCGGCCTGAGCTCGACCGATAGCTCGGTCGCTTCGCTGTCGACCTCCACGTCGACTGGCCTCTCGTCGGCTAACAGCTCGATCAGCTCGTTGTCCACGTCGACTTCGACCGGCATCAGCTCGCTGTCGACGGGCCTGAGTTCGACCGATAGCTCGGTCGCTTCGCTGTCGACGTCGACGTCGACTGGCCTCTCGTCGGCAACCAGCTCGATTTCGTCGCTGTCCACCTCGACCTCGACCGGCCTGTCGTCGGCTAACAGTTCGATCAGCTCGTTGTCCACGTCGACCTCGACGGGTATCAGCTCGTTGTCGACGGGCCTGAGCTCGACCGATAGCTCGGTCGCTTCGCTGTCGACCTCCACGTCGACCGGCCTCTCGTCGGCGACCAGCTCGATCAGTTCGCTGTCCACGTCGACCTCGACCGGCATCAGCTCGTTGTCGACCGGCCTGAGCTCGACCGATAGCTCGGTGGCTTCGCTGTCGACGTCGACGTCGACTGGCCTCTCGTCGGCAACCAGCTCGATCGGCTCGCTGTCCACCTCGACCTCGACGGGTATCAGCTCGCTGTCGACCGGCCTGAGCTCGACCGATAGCTCGGTCGCTTCGCTGTCGACCTCCACGTCGACTGGCCTGTCCTCGGCTAACAGCTCGATCGGCTCGTTGTCCACTTCGACTTCGACAGGGATCAGCTCGCTGTCGACCGGCCTCAGCTCGACCGATAGCTCGGTGGCTTCGCTGTCGACGTCGACGTCGACTGGCCTCTCGTCGGCGACCAGCTCGATCAGTTCGCTGTCCACGTCGACCTCGACCGGCATCAGCTCGTTGTCGACCGGCCTGAGCTCGACCGATAGCTCAGTGGCTTCGCTGTCGACGTCCACGTCGACCGGCTTGTCGTCGGCAACCAGCTCGATCGGCTCGCTGTCCACCTCGACCTCGACCGGCATCAGCTCGTTGTCGACCGGCCTGAGCTCGACCGATAGCTCGGTCGCTTCGCTGTCGACTTCCACGTCGACCGGCTTGTCCTCGGCGACCAGCTCGATTTCGTCGCTGTCCACGTCGACTTCGACGGGTATCAGCTCGCTGTCGACCGGTCTGAGCTCGACCGATAGCTCGGTGGCTTCGCTCTCGACTTCGACGTCGACCGGCCTGTCGTCGGCTAACAGCTCGATCGGCTCGCTGTCCACCTCGACCTCGACGGGCATCAGCTCGCTGTCGACGGGCCTGAGCTCGACCGATAGCTCGGTCGCTTCGCTGTCGACCTCCACGTCGACGGGCCTGTCGTCGGCTAACAGCTCGATCAGCTCGCTGTCCACGTCGACCTCGACGGGTATCAGCTCGTTGTCGACGGGCCTGAGCTCGACCGATAGCTCGGTGGCTTCGCTGTCGACGTCGACGTCGACTGGCCTCTCGTCGGCAACCAGCTCGATCAGCTCGTTGTCCACG
>NZ_CAJPHM010000069.1:0-2010 GCF_905339955.1 Burkholderia sp. BCC1996 | reverse complement strand
AGTTGCGGCCTTGCCGATCCAGGCGAGCGGCTCGCGCTCGGTGTTGAAGTTCGGGCCGGCGAGGAACAGCACGACGAGGTTCTCGTTGATCTGCGCATCCATGGGCGGGAAGTTCGGGGCGTCCCAGTTCATCGCCCATACGGTCTTGTCAGGGTTCGCCTGCAAGTAGTCCAGCGCGTTGTTCAGCGATGTGAAGCCGGCGTTTGCGCCGCCCTGAGTGATTTGCACGTCGGGAGGCGTGTCGCGGCTCCACATCGTCGGGAAATGCGGATTTCCGATCAAGAAGGTATCTGCAATTTCCTTGGTCAAAAACTCCCTCGACTCGGCGATTTCGAGTCGTTCAGGGATTGCCTGCTCAACGTGGATGCCTGCCAGCTCGCGCCAATCCTGAGAGTTCTCGGATTTAACCGTGTAGAAGTACGATGCATTCATCGCGTAGCGGTTGCGTAGCAGATCCAGGAATTCTTCCATGTACTTATGGTAGAAGCCCTTGAACGTTTCCTGCCCCTCGTTGCCGTACGCAATGCCGGCTACTGATTGCACTGTAGTAAAGGACTTCGGATCCGTGCGGACCATATCGTCATTCTTGTTTGGTGCTACAAGTCCCTGCGCCCAAAGCAATTGCCACTCTGTGGGATAGTCCTTGCGTTGCAACGGATTCAGCCAGATCAGGCCGATGACCTGGGCAATGATCGGCTCCGCCGTTTTTTCTATAGCAGGTGCTGCATTCGCTGCTGGCTTCAGAGTGGAGCCGGCGTGCGCAGCGCGCATCGCAGCCGTGGTGAACAGAAGCACCATAAGAGCGACCAAACCCGGTAAGAGAACCAATCGCTTCATCCAATCACCTATTTCCAGATGTGCCGGGTCGGGTTGTTCTACGTACGCGACCAGCGAGGCCATGAACAGGATAGTGATCAGCCATGCCGAAATGGCAAATGCGATTCGGCGCGGCCATGTAGCAATCAGTGCCGTCATATCAAGTCTCCGGCCTTCAGATAGAACTCACCTTCGCGTTCATCCAAGATCGTGCCTGGTAGGTTGCCCTCACTGTTCTCTGCATGAACCCATTTATGCATGGGGAGTCCATCGACGGTGCCGGATTTGAAGTACTTCGCAAATTTCTTGTTCCGATCGTCATCCGAGATTCCACTTGCCATGCGCCAGTCGGCTTGAACGCGCAGCGCGTTGATCTGCTTTTCCGTCAGATAGCACAGGCCCACAGCGACGTCATACGCAAGCGCCTTTTCGGCATGCTCAGGGTTGGTCATCGTCGTCGAGTGATTCGTCGGGCTGTTGGTCGTGCCGCGATCGAGCCAATCGACGATCTGTTTGTCGCGCCAATCCTTGTAGCCTTCGGGCATCGCGCTTTTGCCGTCCTCGCCGATCACGTGGCCGTCGCCGTCGAGCCATTCGGTGTTTAGCGTCCGACGCGCTTCCATTCGCATCAGCGCGCGGTCCTCGTAACGTTGTCCGGCTTCCGTTGCGGCCGTACCTTGAGCGACGCTGTCCTGGTTCTTCGCCTTGTACTGGTCGTAGGGGTCGTCGGCTCGCTTGTCCGCGTCAGCCTTGTTCGCATCGCGCCATGCAGCCGGCGGATCGTTGCCTTCGTTGAAGTCGCTGATCGCGTCGCCGTCCTTGGTCGCGACTGACTTGCCGAATCGCAAGGCCTTCGGCGGGAATGGCTCGTCAAGCGCCGGAGCATCCGCCACCACTGTCCAGCCCTTCGGCGGATCGGCGTTCACACGGAGCATGTTCAATGCCGAACTGATGCCGGTCACGACGAACATGAGTGGCGCGGTCACGAGCGTCGCCGCCACACCGAACACAGACTCGTTCCCTCTGATCGCACCCACCAGATTGAATTTGGCTGGCGGCGACGGCGGATACCAGAACCCCGGCTTCGTTCCTTGTTTGCCGTGTCGCCAATCGTCTTCCCAATACCGGTACGGTTTCTGCACGCCGACCGCGAAACCCGATGCAAACACGCGCTGCGTCAGGATACCGGCCGTG
>NZ_CAJPHM010000068.1:0-2465 GCF_905339955.1 Burkholderia sp. BCC1996 | reverse complement strand
TTGATTTGCACGGAATCCTGACCCACGATTTGCATTGAATTCTGACCCACCCGTTGGACCAGCTTTGGGGTTATTCGGTGGGTATCCTTGCTTTCTTTATCTCCTTTTTTGGTTGCGTTGTACTGTTTCTGAAACGATAGCTATCGTTGCCTGTTTCTACAATGTGACAGTGATGCGTAAGACGGTCGAGCAGCGCGGTCGTCATCTTGGCATCGGCAAACACGCTGGCCCATTCGGCGAAGCTCAGGTTGGTCGTGATGATGACGCTGGTTCGCTCATAAAGCTTGCTAAGCAGATGGAACAGCAGCGCACCGCCGGTCTGGCTGAACGGCAGGTAACCAAGTTCATCGAGCACTACGAGATCGGCGTACATGAGTCGTGTTGCAAGCTGCCCAGGCTTGCCACCAAGCTTCTCCTGTTCGAGTGCGTTGACCAGTTCGATGGTGGAGAAGAAACGCACACGGCGGCGATAATGTTCGAGCGCCTGCACACCGATCGCGGTTGCCAGATGAGTCTTTCCCGTACCGGGTCCGCCCACCAGAACGATGTTGTGCGCCGAGTCAATGAAGTCACACTGATACAGCTGCCGCACCAGCGCTTCATTGGCGTCGCTGCAACTGAAGTCGAACCCGCCGATGTCGCGATACACCGGGAAGCGCGCAGCCTTCATCTGGTACGCGAGTGAACGCACTTCGCGCTCTGCGATTTCCGCCTTGAGCAGCCCGGCGAGCACCAGTGCGGCCGACTTGTAGGCCGGCGAGTCTTGTGCAGCGAGCTCGCCTAACGCCTGTGCCATCCCGTGCAGCTTGAGTGACTTGAGCATCTGCATCATGGCGTCAGGCTGCATGGTTGTCCTCCCGATCCCGCAGGCGGTCATAGCGGCCGACGTTGGCCTGCGGCTCCACTTTCAGTGCAAAGGCCTGCGGCGTCTCCAGCGGCGGCACAGGAGGGCTGTCGAGCAGCCGGCTCAGGATGTTCAGCACCGTCTGCTTGTTGGGTGCCCCGGCTTCGAACGCCAGTTCGACCGCTGCAAGTACCATCTGTTCGTCGTGCAGCAGCACCAGCGCCAGAATCTCGACCATTTCCCGGTCACCACCCGGACGCTTCAGCAGCACGCCTTGCAGCTTGCGGAAGCCATCCGGAAACTCCGCGAAGGGTGCGCCATTGCGAAGCGCTCCCGGTTTGCGCTGCAGGACTGCCAGGTAGTGACGCCAGTCGTAGATGGTCTCGCCGCGATCATGGCTGCGATTGATACGCCGGTCGTGCTCGGCGATCACCTGGCCCTCGGCGACGAACACGAGCCTTGCCGCGTAGACGCGCAGGCTGATAGGCCGGTTGGCGAACGAAGCCGGCACGCTGTAGCGGTTGCGCTCGAAGCTCACCAGGCAGGTTGGCGAGACGGGTTTGACGTGTTCGACGAAACCATCGAACGGCTGGCCCACCGGCATCAGGTGCGGGCGCTCGGCCGACCACGCATCCCAGATCGTCATGTCATGTTCCGGGTGCCGTGTCTGCTGCCACAGCAGCACACACTGGTCGGCCAGCCAGTCGTTTAGAGCAGCGAGCGAACCGAACGCCGGCACCTTCTGCCAGAGGCGGTGGCGGCTGTCCTGGACGTTCTTCTCAATCTGCCCTTTCTCCCAGCCGGAGGCGACGTTGCAGAATTCGGCGTCGAACAGGTAGTGACTCACCATCGCACTAAACCGCGCGTTGACCTCGCGCACCTTGCCAGGGCGCACCCTGTCGACGGCGGTCTTCATGTTGTCATAGATGCCGCGGCGTGGAATGCCGCCCCAGGCGACGAACGCGTGATGATGCGCGTCGAACAGCATCTCGTGAGTCTGCAGCAAATAGGCACGCAGGAAGAAGGCGCGGCTGTGGCTGAGCTTGAGCTGTGCGACCTGCAGCTTGGTGCGCTCGCCATTGATAACGGCCCAGTCCTCGCTCCAGTCAAACTGGAATGCCTCGCCGGCGGCAAATCGCAGCGGAACGAAGGTTCCGCGTCCCGTCGTCCTGGCCTGCTCGTGCTGTTCCTGTCGCCAGCGCCGGGCGAACGCCGCCACACGGTCATAGGAGCCCGTAAAGCCTAATGCGCACAGGTCCGCGTGAATCTGTTTGAGAGTCCTGCGCTGCTTGCGCGGCCGGCTCGCCTCGGTCTTGAGCCAGCCTGCGAGCTTCGCCGCGAACCCGTCAAGCTTGCTGGGGCTGTGGCGTTCGGGATAGGCCGGCAGGACCGTACCGGCCCGTATGTAGCGTCTGACCGTGTTTCTGGACACGCCCAGTCGCTTGGCAATCTCGCGTAACGAGACATGATCGCGAAAGTGCCAGCGTCGGATGATGCTCAATATAGCCACGTCGATCACTCCGTTCCCCTGCCCGTTGCCGAGCAGGTCAGTGTTCTACGTGGGTCAATATTCGATGCAAATTACCGCGCAGGGTGGGTCAGGATTCCGTGCAAATCAACA
>NZ_CAJPHM010000067.1:0-2613 GCF_905339955.1 Burkholderia sp. BCC1996 | reverse complement strand
CGCTGGCGATAGCGGTCGAGCGCGACCGCGCCGATGATCACGAGCCCCTTGATGATGTATTGCCAGATGTCGGACACGCCGAGCAGCACGAGGCCGTTGGTCAGCACCGCGATGATCAGCGCGCCGATCAGCGTGCCGACGATCGAGCCGACACCGCCGACGAAGCTCGTGCCGCCGAGGATCACCGCGGCGATCGCATCGAGTTCGTACGACTGGCCGAGCTGCAGGCCGTTGGCCGCATAGAGCCGCGCGGCCGACATCACCGCGCCGAGGCCGGCGAGCAGGCCCGACGCCGCATACACGAACAGCTGGATCGCGCGCACGTTGATGCCCGACAGCCGTGCGGCTTCCGGGTTGCCGCCGACCGAATAGATCCGCATGCCGAGCACCGTGCGGCGCAGGATGAACCACGACAGCGCGATCACCGCGCAGGCGATCACGACGAGCCACGGCACGCCGAGGATCGTGCCGTTGCCGATGAACGCGAACGGCAGTTGCGGGTTGAAGACGGTCGTGTCGTTGCCGATCAGGCGGGCGACGCCGCGCACGGCCGTCATCGCGCCGAGCGTGACGATGAACGGCGGCAGGCGCAGGAACGAGATCAGGCCGCCGTTGATCGCGCCGAACACGAGACCGACCGCGAGCGCGATCGGCACGCCGAGCCAGCCCCAGCCGGGGATGGTCGACGCGATGAGCGCGGCGACGGCCGACGCGGCGAGCACCGAGCCGACCGACAGGTCGATGCCGCCCGTCAGGATCACGAAGGTCATGCCGGCGGCGAGCACGATGTTGATCGACGCCTGCTGCGTGACGATCGACAGGTTCTGCAGCGTGAAGAAGCCGTCGGTCAGGAAGCCGAAGCCGATGCAGAGGACCAGCAGCACCGGCAGCATGCCGGCGGTGCGCAGCAGCGACTGCATGCGCGCGCGATGATCGGCGCCGCGCATCAGCGGCGTACGGTTGGCGACCGGATGGGCCGTGGCGGATGCGAGGTTCCGCTGCTTGGTCGGGTTGATCATGTCGGTACCTTGAAGGAAGAAGAAAATGAAGGGGCCGTGGTCAGTGCGCGTCGGCGAGCTCGGCCTGCGAGCCGGTGGCGAGCGCGATGATCGCTTCCTGCGTGATGGGCGTGTGCGTGTGGCCGCCGAGTTCGCCGGCGATCTCGCCTTCGCGCATCACGAGCACGCGGTCGGCGACGCCGATGATCTCCGGCAGCTCGCTCGAGATCACGATCACGCCGACACCCGCGCGGGCCAGTTCGTTGATGATCCGGTAGATCTCGGATTTCGCGCCGATGTCGACGCCGCGCGTCGGCTCGTCGAGGATCAGCACGCGCGGCTTCGTCTCGAGCAGGCGCGACAGCAGCACTTTCTGCTGGTTGCCGCCCGACAGCGCGCCGACGTTGACGTTCGCATTCGGCACGCGGATCGACAGCGACGCGATCGCGTCGCGTGCGCGCGTGGCGCCGCGCGCGAGATCGAGCGCGCCGAGCCGCGCATCGCGGTTGCACACGGAGATGTTGATGTTGTCGCGCACGCTCATGTCGAGGAACAGGCCCTGGCGCTTGCGGTCTTCCGTCAGGTAGACGAGGCCCGCGTCGATCGCGTCGCGCGGCGAATGCGCGCCGAACGTGCGCTCGCCCAGCTTCACGTCGCCGCGCGTGCGCGGCTCCGCGCCGAAGATCAGCCGCGCGAGCTCGGTGCGGCCCGCGCCGACGAGCCCGGCGATGCCGAGCACCTCGCCCGCATGCAGGTCGAGGCTGCAGCCGCGCACGCGCTCGCCGTCGGCGATGTCGCGCACCGACAGCAGCAGGTGGCCGGGATCGTACGGCGCGTGTTCCTTCTTGTAGAAGCCGGAGATGTCACGGCCGACCATCATCGCGACGAGCCGCTCGGCCGACAGCGATGCGCGCTCGAGCGTGCCGACGTACGAGCCGTCGCGCAGCACCGACACGCGGTCGGACAGTTCGTAGATTTCGGCCATCCGGTGGCTGATGTAGATGATCGCGAGACCTTCCTCGCGCAGCTGGCGGATCAGGCCGAACAGGTGCTCGGTTTCGCGCGACGACAGCGGCGTCGTCGGTTCGTCCATCACGAGGATGCGTGCGCGGGTATGCACGGCGCGCGCGATCTCGACGAGCTGCTGCTCGGCGATCGACAGCGTGCCGACCAGCGTGTCGGGGCCGAACGGCGCACCGAGGCGCGCGAGCACGTCCTGGCAGCCGCGTGCCATCGCCGCGCGGTCGATGGTGCCCCAGCGGCGGTTGCCGCGGCGCAGTTCGCGGCCGACGTAGATGTTTTCCGCGACGGTGAGGTTCGGCGCGAGGCACAGCTCCTGGTAGATCACGGCGACGCCGGCATCGCGCGCGGCGAGCGGGCCGTCGACGTCGATGCGCGCGCCGTCGATCAGGATCTCGCCGCCGGCGTCGGCGCGGTACGCACCCGACAGGATCTTCATCAGCGTCGACTTGCCCGCGCCGTTCTCGCCCATCAGCGAATGGATCTCGCCCGGATAGACGGTCAGGCTGACGTTGTCGAGCGCGCGCACGGCCGGGAAGGTCTTGCTGATGCCGCGCATCTCGAGCAGCGGCCGGGGGGACTCAGAACGCGACAT
>NZ_CAJPHM010000066.1:0-2637 GCF_905339955.1 Burkholderia sp. BCC1996 | reverse complement strand
ATGGCCGGCGATGATCCGCACGATCTGGGGCGACCCGGAGCGCTTCAGGAAGAGTTACTACCCGGAAGAACTCGGCGGCACGCTCTATCTCGCCGGCGACGGCACGGTGCGCGACAAGGACACCGGCTACTTCACGATCATGGGCCGCATCGACGACGTGCTGAACGTGTCGGGCCACCGGCTCGGCACGATGGAGATCGAGTCGGCACTGGTGTCGCACGAGCTGGTCGCGGAAGCGGCGGTGGTCGGCCGCCCGGACGACACGACCGGCGAGGCGGTGGTCGCGTTCGTGGTGCTCAAGCGCTCGCGTCCGGAAGGCGAGGAAGCGGCGGCGCTCGCGAAGGCGCTGCGCGACTGGGTCGGCAAGCAGATCGGGCCGATCGCGAAACCGAAGGACATCCGTTTCGGCGACAACCTGCCGAAGACGCGCTCGGGCAAGATCATGCGGCGCCTGTTGCGCTCGCTCGCGAAAGGCGAGGCGATCACGCAGGACACGTCCACGCTCGAGAACCCGGCGATCCTCGAGCAGCTCAACCGCTCGCTCTGAATGACGCGGCCGGCACCGGCCGCACCCGCCACTGTCGACACACGCGCGTTCGGGCGCCCATCCCCGCCCTGAACGCGTCGCACGCGGCCGCCACCCGGCCGCGCACGTGCGTCCCGCCGCGCCCCACCCTGCGTGCGCGGCTCATGCGACGGACACCGCCACGCGGGCATCCGCCGCATCCCCTTGTTCGATGCATCGACGTACAACAACACTGGAGACACCTCAATGAAAAGCAGAATCGTGATCGGTTGCGCAGCGCTGGCAGGCGCGCTGGCCAGTAGCAGCGGCTTCGCGCAGAGCAGCGTGACGCTGTACGGCAACCTCGACGCCGCGTTGCTGTACACCAGCAAGACACGCGACGCGGCCACCGGCGCGAACGCCGGCCATCAGTTCGCGATGGCCGACACCGGCATGACGCCGACGACGTTCGGGATGACCGGCACCGAAGATCTCGGCGGCGGACTCAAGGCGAAATTCCAGCTCGAGAGCGGCTTCGCCGTCACCAACGGCGCGTTCGCGCATTCGAACGGCAACTTCTTCGGCCGCCAGGCGTGGGTCGGGCTCGACGGCGGGTTCGGCACGGTCAAGGCCGGCGTGCAGTATTCGCCGTTCCTGCTCGCGATCTTCGATTCGGATCCGCGCAGCTTCTCGCACTTCGGCAGCGGGCTGATCAACTACGTCGACAACGTGCTGGTGACGGGCCTGTTCAACCCGAACGCCGTGTCGTACACGAGCCCGACGGTCGCCGGCCTCACCGGCAGCGCGATGTTCGCGTTCGGCGGCAAGGCCGGCGACTTCCAGGCCGGCCGCCAGTATTCGGCGAGCCTCAAGTACGAGCACGACGGCTTCATGATCGACGCCGCGTTCTACGACGGCAACGACGGCACCAACCCGACGCCGACGCCGAGCACCGTCGCGTTCGTCGGGCGCACGATCGGCGCCGCCTACCGCTTCGGCCCGGTCACCGCGAAGGCATCGTTCACGAGCTACAAGGTCGGCGGCTCGTTCAGCAACAACGTGTACGGCGGCGGCCTCGACTACCAGGCGACACCGGCCGTCGACCTGAACGGCGGCGTCTGGTTCACCAGCGATCGCAACGACACGGCCAATCACTCGCTGCTCGCGGCGATCGGCACGACCTACAGCCTGTCGAAGGCGACCGCGCTGTACGCGCAGGTCGCGATGGTCAACAACCACGGTGCGATGAACACCGGGCTGGGGATCACCAACGCGCTTTACGCGGTCACCGGCACGACCGTCGGCGCGAACGTCGGGATCCGCCACATGTTCTGATGAACGGGCGGTGGAGACTGCATCGAACCACCGCCCCGATGCATTCGCACTCCGAATCGTTTTTCGACGACGCCGGCCTGCGGCGATGCATCCGGTTCCGGCGCGGCTTCCGGGGCGGGCGTATGCGCGTGCGACGCTCCGGCCGTCCGTCATGCCCGTCATGCCCGTCACGTCCGTCACGTCCGTCTTGCCCGTCACGCCCATACCCCGTCACGCCGTCACGCCCACACGATCCGCACCGTGCCGCATCCGTCCACGCCGTGATCGCGGCATAGACCGCCGCCGTCGCAACCCGTACCGCCTTGCCGCCGCACACGCGCCGCCGCGCGGCATGGCGACTTGCCCGCCTGCGCCATCCGTGTCGTTTTCGACCGGTTTCCGGGCGCATGACCGATAGTCCGTGTTCCCCGTTTCTCTACACTGATTCACACCAACCCACTTGCCTGGTGTCGCGTGCCGCGCGCCGCATCACCGACATCATGGCGATCCCGAGACAACCGCCTTCGTCCCCGACGGTCCCGCGCCCGCCCCGCCGCGCACCCGCTCGGCCGGCCGCGAAGGCGCCTTCCAGGAGCGTTCATTGAGTTCATCGCAAGCGCACCCCGCGAAAGCCCGGTCTTCGCGCAAGGCCCTCAAGCTGGATGACATCACGATCGTCGACCCTGCCGTCCTCAAGCGTGCGGTCGGGGCCATGGCGTTCGGCAACGCGATGGAATGGTTCGACTTCGGCGTCTACAGCTATATCGCCGTCACGCTCGGCAAGGTGTTCTTCCCGTCCAGCAACCCGTCCGCACAGT
>NZ_CAJPHM010000065.1:0-2912 GCF_905339955.1 Burkholderia sp. BCC1996 | reverse complement strand
CAGACTTGTTATAGGATCAAGCCTTACGGGCAATTAGTATCAGTTAGCTGAACGCATTACTGCGCTTACACACCTGACCTATCAACGTCCTGGTCTCGAACGACCCTTCAAGGGGATCTAGTCCCCAGGGATATCTCATCTTAAGGCGAGTTTCCCGCTTAGATGCTTTCAGCGGTTATCTCTTCCGAACATAGCTACCCGGCGATGCCACTGGCGTGACAACCGGTACACCAGAGGTTCGTCCACTCCGGTCCTCTCGTACTAGGAGCAGCCCCCTTCAAATATCCAACGCCCACGGCAGATAGGGACCAAACTGTCTCACGACGTTTTAAACCCAGCTCACGTACCTCTTTAAATGGCGAACAGCCATACCCTTGGGACCGGCTACAGCCCCAGGATGAGATGAGCCGACATCGAGGTGCCAAACACCGCCGTCGATATGAACTCTTGGGCGGTATCAGCCTGTTATCCCCAGAGTACCTTTTATCCGTTGAGCGATGGCCCTTCCATACAGAACCACCGGATCACTATGACCTGCTTTCGCACCTGCTCGACTTGTCGGTCTCGCAGTTAAGCACGCTTATGCCATTGCACTATCAGCACGATTTCCGACCGTACCTAGCGTACCTTCGTACTCCTCCGTTACGCTTTGGGAGGAGACCGCCCCAGTCAAACTGCCTACCATGCACTGTCCCCGACCCGGATCACGGGCCAAGGTTAGAACCTCAAACAAACCAGGGTGGTATTTCAAGGACGGCTCCACCGAAACTAGCGTTCCGGTTTCATAGCCTCCCACCTATCCTACACAGATCGGTTCAAAGTCCAATGCAAAGCTACAGTAAAGGTTCATGGGGTCTTTCCGTCTAGCCGCGGGTAGATTGCATCATCACAAACACTTCAACTTCGCTGAGTCTCGGGAGGAGACAGTGTGGCCATCGTTACGCCATTCGTGCAGGTCGGAACTTACCCGACAAGGAATTTCGCTACCTTAGGACCGTTATAGTTACGGCCGCCGTTTACCGGGACTTCAATCAAGAGCTTGCACCCCATCATTTAATCTTCCGGCACCGGGCAGGCGTCACACCCTATACGTCCACTTTCGTGTTTGCAGAGTGCTGTGTTTTTATTAAACAGTCGCAGCCACCAGTTTATTGCAACCCCTTCACCCTCTGCGCGCAGGCGCATCAAGCTACAAGGGCGTACCTTATCCCGAAGTTACGGTACCAATTTGCCGAGTTCCTTCTCCCGAGTTCTCTCAAGCGCCTTAGAATACTCATCTCGCCCACCTGTGTCGGTTTGCGGTACGGTCATCGTTAGACTGAAGCTTAGAGGCTTTTCTTGGAACCACTTCCAATTGCTTCGCTCCCTAAGGAGCTCGCGCCACACCCTTGAATCCTGCGCCCGGATTTGCCTAAGCGCCTTCTCCAATGCAGCGACCGGGACTTCCAACACCCGGACAACCTTCCGCGATCCGTCCCCCCATCGCATCTAACAATGGTGCAGGAATATTGACCTGCTTCCCATCAGCTACGCATTTCTGCCTCGCCTTAGGGGCCGACTCACCCTACGCCGATGAACGTTGCGTAGGAAACCTTGGGCTTACGGCGAGGGGGCCTTTCACCCCCTTTATCGCTACTCATGTCAGCATTCGCACTTCCGATACCTCCAGCACGCTTTTCAACGCACCTTCGCAGGCTTACGGAACGCTCTCCTACCATGCGAGCAAAGCTCGCATCCGCAGCTTCGGTATATAGCTTAGCCCCGTTACATCTTCCGCGCAGGACGACTCGATCAGTGAGCTATTACGCTTTCTTTAAAGGGTGGCTGCTTCTAAGCCAACCTCCTGACTGTTTTAGCCTTCCCACTTCGTTTCCCACTTAGCTATATTTGGGGACCTTAGCTGGCGGTCTGGGTTGTTTCCCTCTTGACACCGGACGTTAGCACCCGATGTCTGTCTCCCGTGATTGCACTCTTCGGTATTCGGAGTTTGCTATGGCGGGGTAATCTGCAATAGACCCCCCAACCATGACAGTGCTCTACCCCCGAAGGTGAGACACGAGGCACTACCTAAATAGTTTTCGGAGAGAACCAGCTATTTCCAGGTTTGTTTAGCCTTTCACCCCTATCCACAGCTCATCCCCTAACTTTTCAACGTTAGTGGGTTCGGACCTCCAGTACGTGTTACCGCACCTTCATCCTGGCCATGGATAGATCACCTGGTTTCGGGTCTACGCCCAGCAACTGAACGCCCTATTCGGACTCGCTTTCGCTACGCCTGCCCTATACGGTTAAGCTTGCTACTGAACGTAAGTCGCTGACCCATTATACAAAAGGTACGCCGTCACCCCTTACGAGGCTCCGACTGTTTGTATGCATGCGGTTTCAGGATCTATTTCACTCCCCTCCCGGGGTTCTTTTCGCCTTTCCCTCACGGTACTGGTTCACTATCGGTCGATCACGAGTATTTAGCCTTGGAGGATGGTCCCCCCATCTTCAGACAGGATTTCACGTGTCCCGCCCTACTTGTCGCACACCTAGTTCTTTCATACTGTTTTCGCCTACAGGGCTATCACCTGCTATGGCCGCACTTTCCAGAGCGTTCGGCTAACAATACAAATAAAGAGTGCAAGGCTCATCCCATTTCGCTCGCCACTACTTTGGGAATCTCGGTTGATTTCTTTTCCTGCGGTTACTTAGATGTTTCAGTTCACCGCGTTCGCTTCACATGGCCTATGTATTCAGCCATGGATACTCCAAAAGGAGTGGGTTTCCCCATTCGGACATCTACGGATCAAAGCTTGTTTGCCAGCTCCCCGTAGCTTTTCGCAGGCTACCGCGTCCTTCATCGCCTGTGATCGCCAAGGCATCCACCACATGCACTTGTTCGCTTGACCCTATAACGAGTCTGTCTC
>NZ_CAJPHM010000064.1:0-3662 GCF_905339955.1 Burkholderia sp. BCC1996 | reverse complement strand
AAGGCGGGGGTTTTTGCATTTGCAGCGCAGAAATGCGCGATCGCTGTAGACGTTGGCGTGGTCGTCGGTGGGCGGAGGCCCCTCGATACAAACTGCATGCTGTCCCGAACCGGCAGATTTCGCAGCCACCACTTACCTCAATAAGGACATCCGGATTGCGGTCGATCCGGCCGTCACTGCCCACCCAGGAACGAAATCTCGCGATTTGATACGATCCAAATGTCGTCGACGAATGCTTGCGTCGACGTTCGTGTTCGAACCAGTGCTTGATGGAGAGAGGGCAGGGAATGAATATCGGCGACGCGTCGCGCGAATCCGGTGTCAGCGCAAAAATGATCCGGTACTACGAGCAGGTCGGCCTTCTTGCGCCGAGCAAGCGGAGTGACGCCGGATACCGCATCTACGGTTCGGATGACGTCCATATTCTGCGTTTCATCCGCCAGGCGCGGCGGCTCGGTTTTCTCGTCGAGGATATTCGCAAGCTGCTGATGCTCTGGCAAGACCGCTCCCGCGCCAGCGCCGAAGTGAAGTCGATCGCCCTCGAACACGTGGCCGAACTCGACAAACGCATCGCGGAATTGAGCGACATGCGCAATACACTTGCCGATCTCGCCGCGCACTGCCATGGTGACGGGCGACCCGAATGCCCGATCTTGGCGCGCCTGGCCGACCCTGTCAGTGAACCAGATTAGTGCACATCCTCGAGGCCGAATAGGAGCCTCGATTCAATATCCTTAAGAATCAGTGGGTTGAGGTGGATAGTTCGTAAACCATTCCAAACAGGAATGGCTTCCATGCAAGCATTTCACTGGCATCTTGGTGCGGCATCGCTATAATTCGGGATAACCCTATACGGGAAATCCCTGAATCTCGATTCGCCAGGGGTCCCCCTTCCTTGGAGAACATCATGATCGCCTACATCGTTGAAAAGCTGAGCAACTGGTTCGAATCCGCAGAGCGTGAACGCCGTGAGGCTTACCTCGCGTCGTCGTCGGACATCGTCCAGCTCGAGAGCCGCATCCGCTCGCTCGAAACCAACGGCTACTCGCTGTAATCGGAGTCACCGTCAGGTGCCGTGTGGCACCGAGCGAAAAGCAAGCCCCGTGTTGACGGGGCTTTGTTTTTTTGTGCGTCCGATCTGGCGAAATCGTCGGCGTGGCGCTATGGTATGGACCTGCTTTTCAATCGGAAGAACACGACCATGCGTTTGCGTCTCGATGTGCGTCACGTTTCCCGCGCGCGTCTCGCTCTGGGGGCCGCGGTGCTCGCTCACGGCATGGCGGCTGGTGCGGCGACGTCGTCCCGGCCGCTGATTCTCGATACGCAACGCGGGATCCAGGATGGCAAGGGCGGCCTGGTGTTGCAAACGGCTCCGTTATCGTCCGAGCCGATCGTTGAGCCCGCAGGCATGCGAGCGCCGGCCGGGCAGGGACCGAATTCTTCGGTCCCGCTGTTTGTCGCGCCGTATATCAATGTGCCGGGCTGGGGTGGGTCGCCGGCCAATCAGCCAAGACCCGCGCCAAGACCGCAGCCGTAACGGAAAACCGTTCGCTCAGTTCCCGCGGTGCTCGATCTGGCACCGCGCGCCGCTGTCCTGTCCCAGGCGCTCGACGAGATAGGGCAGCGCTTCGTTCATGCTCTGCGCGAGCGTGTACGGCGGATTCAGGATGAACATTCCGCTGCCGTAAAGGCCCAGGCCATCTGCCGGCGGATTCGATACCGTCAGCGTCAGGTGCAGCCAGTTGTTCGGCTGCAGGCGCTTGAGCTGCTCCGGAAAACGCTGCGATTCCACCCGCGCAACCTGCGGATACCAGATCGCGTAACAGCCCGTCGCGAAACGCTTCAGGCATTCCGTCACGCAAGTCACCGTGCGCGCGTAGTCCTTCTTGTCCTCATAGGACGGATCGATCAGCACGAGCGCGCGTCGCGGCGGCGGCGGCAGCAGCGCCTTGATGCCCTCGAAGCCGTCACCGGAGAAAATCATCGCGCGGCGCCCCGCATCGCGGAAGTTGTGACGCAACACGTCGATTTCCGTCGTGTGCATTTCGAACAGGCGCATCCGGTCCTGCTCGCGCATCGATCGCCATGCGAGATACGGGGAGCCCGGATAGTAGTGCAGCTCACCGTCGTCGTTCAGCGCGCGCACCTCGTCGATGTAGTCGCCGAGCGCCTCGGGCAGGTTCTTTTCGTTCCACAGCGGCCCGATGCCGGTGTCGAATTCCCCTGTCTTGGCGGCATAACCGTCGCGCAGCGAATACACGCCGGCACCGGCGTGCGTGTCGATGTACCAGTACGACTTGTCTTTCTTGTTCAGGTAGCGCAGCAGCTGGACGACGACGGCGTGCTTGAGCACGTCCGCGTGGTTGCCTGCGTGAAAACCGTGACGATAACTGAGCATGGCTGGCTGCCTGAAACGAAGGGTGAATCGATGAAAACGGATGATCGCGCGGGGCCGTCGGGCCGCGCGCCAATGCGGCCGCGTATTGTACGCGAGTGGGCGTGAGCCGCCTTACTCGTATGCATCGCCGACGGCCTCCTCGATGCGTTGCTTGATCTCCGGCGTCAGTTTCTCGGCAACGTCGAGCGCGCGCATGTTGTCGCCGATCTGCTCGATTCGCGAGGCGCCCGTAATGACCGAACTCACGCGCGGATTCGCGAGTACCCATGCAATCGCGAGCTGGGCGGTGCTGCAGCCGAGTTCGGCCGCGATCTCGCCGAGCCGTTCGACCACATTGTTGCTGACCGGATCCGTCAGCCGTTCGCGGAGCCAGTCGTAGCCCGGCAATTGCGCGCGGCTGCCCGGCGGTACGCCGTTCCGGTACTTGCCGGTGAGCAGCCCCGATGCCAGCGGGCTCCAGGTCGTCAGGCCGAGGCCGTAGTCGTGATAGAGCCGTGCGTATTCCTGCTCGACCCGGGTACGGTGGAACAGGTTGTACTGCGGCTGCTCGACGACCGGCTTGTGCAGATGGTGCCGCTCGGCAATCTCGTACGCGGCGCGGATCTCGTCGGCGCTCCATTCGGACGTGCCCCAGTACAGCGCCTTGCCGCGTACGATCATGTCGCTCATCGCCCAGACGGTCTCCTCGATCGGTGTGTTCGGATCGGGGCGATGGCAGTACACGAGGTCGACATGGTCGAGCTGCAGCCGGCGCAGCGAGCCGTCGATCGCGTTCAGCAGATATTTCCGGTTCAGTGTGTGGTACTGGTTCGGCGCTTCCGCGAGCCCCCAGAAGAACTTCGTGGACACGAGGTAGCTGACGCGCGGCCAGCCGAGCGACTTGAGTGCCTGGCCCATGATTTCCTCGGATTTGCCACCGGCGTAGACCTCGGCGTTGTCGAAGAAATTGACGCCCGCATCGCGGGCCGCCGCAAGGCATTCGCGGGCGACCCGCTGATCGACCTGGTTGCCGTAGGTGACCCACGAGCCGAGCGAAAGCGCGCTGATCTGCAGGCCGGAGCGGCCTAGCCGTCGATAGTGCATGGGAATCTCCTGCGACTCTGAACCGACCTTAAGCTTAGACGTTTTGCGCGCGAACGGCGGGGCCGATCGTGCACAATAGCGGCTGGCCTCCAGCTGCACGACCGCGACGAAAGCGGATGCAGCGGGGCGCGCTTTTTCGATCCGATAACGGAAGGAGACGGACATGGCAGCAGATCTGAAC
>NZ_CAJPHM010000063.1:0-4148 GCF_905339955.1 Burkholderia sp. BCC1996 | reverse complement strand
CTCGAAGCAATCCGCAGCGTCAAGCATCGTACCGTGCTGATGGCAGCCTACGCTGCCGGCCTGCGCATCTCGGAGGCCACGCGCCTAAAGGTCGGCGACATCGACAGCCAGCGCATGGTGCTACGGGTCGAACAGGGCAAGGGGCACGCCGACCGCTACGTGATGCTCTCGCCACGGCTGCTGGAGATCTTGCGCAGTTACTGGTGCATCGGCCGGCCCCAGTACTGGCTGTTTCCTGGCCGCTTTCCCGACCAACCCGTTGGTGCCGACGTAGTGCGACAGGCCTGCCAGCACGCCCGCCGTCGTGCCGGCATCAGCAAGCCCATCACGCCGCATTCGTTGCGCCATGCGTTTGCCACGCACCTGCTCGAATCCGGCACCGACGTGCGCACGATCCAGTTGCTGCTCGGTCATCGCAGCCTCGCCACGACCTCGCGCTATCTGAATGCGCGACGACGAGTCCGTTCGACCGACTGCCTCAACGACCTGCCACGCCCATCTGCCCCGAGCCTCCGCCCACAAACGGCTGAGTGCGATCATGCGTGCCGCGCTGGAACTGGCGGACGTTCTGCGTCGCCACGGCCCAACCTATCGGGACGTGCATGCCGACTCGCTCAGCCGCGCGCAGCGTCGCGTCATGAGTGCGATCGAGCAATGTCGTACCGCAGTGCTGGGTGGCCACGTCGAACAGTGCGACACCTGCGGTCATCAACGCATCGCCTATAACTCCTGCCGTAACCGGCACTGTCCGAAGTGTCAGTCGCTCGCCCGCGCGCAATGGCTCGGCGACCGCCAGGCCGACCTGCTGCCCGTGCCGTACTTCCACGTTGTCTTCACCATCCCCGAACAGATCGCGTCGATCGCCTTCCAGAACAAGCGGGTGGTCTACGACATCCTGTTCCAGGCTACGGCCGAAACGCTGCATACGATCGCTCCCACCTGCACGACTTCCTGGTCGACGGCATGACCTACGCCATGTTCGAGGTCGATGACGTGCTGGACTTCGCCGATCCGGGCACGACCGCCGATGACCGCAAGGTTCGACTGCAGAAGGTCCTGAAACCTGGCTCACGCTTCCTCTACCGGTACGACTTCGGGGACGGGTGGGATCACGCCATCGTCGTTGAGAAAGTGGAAATCGTTGAAAGCGAACCGTGGGGCGCGGCCCAGGTCATCGATGGTGCTCGCGCGTGCCCGCCAGAAGATGTGGGCGGCCCGCCTGGCTACGACGCGTTCCTGAACACGCTATCTAACGATCCGAATGGCGAAGAGGCAGAACATTACCGAAACTGGGTTGGCCCCGGCTTCGATGCCGATCGGTTCGATCTGCGTGCTGCCAATGCCACGCTGCTGCGCATGGCATCCAATCGTTGGGGAAACCGGTAACTCACGCCGTCAAGACGGTATCGGCCCCACGCTTACTCCGGAAGTAGGCTCGCTCTGATTACGGCGCGAACAGAAAACGTACGTTTTCCGTACCCGTGCCAAGCAATACCGACAGGCGGCCCCCCCCCATCGCCGCCATGCGTCGCGCATCTGCGCGTCATAATCGAACTGCAGATAGCTTCGATCAAGCGGATCGTTTCGTGCGTGGTTCAGGCATCGATGCACGATGCTTTCCGGAATGCCCGGCGACTGCATCATCGTTGCGCACGTCGGACGCAAGTCATGGCATTTCCATTGACCACCCAGGACAGTGAGCGCATCGGTTGCCCTCGTGCGCCCCTCGGTCGGCGCATCCTTTGGGCGTTGCCGGTCACGGATCGCCCCACAGGTCGTATGGATGCTGACGTGTGGCAGTTTGCCCTTTTCCGACGGGAACACATATTCACGGCGTGCGTCGCCTTCCGGCACGCCGGCGCGCACCACTTGCTGTGCCGCAAACTGTGCGAGGACGAAATCGGACAGATGAATCGTGATCGCTGTGTTCGACTTCGTGTGTTCCTTTGGCATGGTCCACGTCCGTGCCTTGAAGTCAAGATCGGTCCATCGCGTCAGGACTGTTTCGCCGACGCGTGTTCCACAAGCGAGCATCACCCATACCGCTGACGCAATGGAGCGTGGAAGCGGTGAGGTCGGAATCAGTTCCCCGAGCGCGCAGATTTCGTCATCCGTAAGCGTCCGATCGCGTTCGTTGCCACGCACCGGGTCGTAATCGCCTGAAACGACATCCTCTTTTGCAAGCGTAAGCACATCACAATCGATCAACAAGCGCTTCCATGGCTGATTACGCTCGCCCCATCGAATCATTTGGTGGATGGTTATCAGCATCTCGACCGCTTGCCGGTTGTATCCCACATCGGAAATCGCGGTAAGCAGCGGCAGAACGTTCGACGCAAACACGCCTGCGATCCGGTGCGCACGAAGATCACGATTCATTTAACTTTGAATCGTGCCTGCGCTACGAGCCAATACCCGAAAGGCTTTCCGCTCCGCCCCCTTAAAACGAAACTCGCGCCAACTCGCCCGGACACTAAATAGACACTAAAAAGCGGGAGCGACTAAGCCGCACCTAACAATCGCTGATAGATGTCGACAGGTCCCATGCAGAATCCGGCACGCTCGCCACCTCAATGCCACCCGCAACTACACTGCGTGCGGCCGGCCCCACTAACCGGCAACGGCACGCTCAACATGGAGACTCTGACGAGGAGTGAGGCGATCCCGCGATGCAGCCATGCTGAATATTGGCTGACCTAGGATCACCCGACTTTGACCGCCGCCCCATCCCCTTTGGCCCCGTCTTCGCAGTTCGAAGTCTCCCGCAACTTGTCCAGCACTTCCCCATAGCTGTCATGCAGTTCCGGCCAGTCCACGTCAGGCTCTAGTGCTGCTGGATCAAGCCGACCAGAAGTCACTGCAAGGCGCACGGCGGGATGACGGTGTCCGACTTTTGCCAACCATCCAGCACATGCAAACTCCTCCCCTTGCCGGGATTGATGACACGCAAACATACTGGCTCCAAAATCCGGCCCCATACCCCGATGATCAGGGCATGTATCCGCCAGCTTTTCAGCCAGGTCGAGATCGAAGTTTGGAATATCTGCCACCCCCGCGGCACGACGCCAGGGACACGATGCACAGGGTTTGCCAAGTGTTTTCATATTCCAAATCTTGCTCTTACTCCCAACGGGGACCAACTCCGGAAATCCAACTTCTTGCATCCAGAAATGCCGGCGAGGAATACCGCGACACTGTTACGCTCTCGGATCACACAGAAAGCAGCGTGAGCGAGTCTGTGTACACCACCATAAGCGCACATCTGCATTGGCAGTAGGCTTACCTCACTCGACACCCGGCACCTTCGAAGCCGCGTCTTGCCACGCGGCTTCCACGGCCCAATCCCCAGCGCAAGCACGGCCAAGTATTGTTCCGGTGACTTCGTCATAAACGATCGCACCATCGACGACATACGCCGACGCCGCGCGTGGGCACTTCACCCGAACCAATTCTCGAGCCTGCGCTTCCGCCTCGTGGCCCGGTCGGCTACGGTCGTTCGACATGTCTTTTCCTAGTTTCGCACACGCGAAAATCACCGCTCGCCCTCCTATCGCACTGTGCCGTTCTTGCAGTGTCCACACCACATGCCTTTGCTTGCATTGCACAATGCAGGGCGGCCACAGTACGGGCAACGGATCGAGGCTGCTCCTAAGTACATAGCATTCCCCGCTCAAAACCGAATCGTGTCAACCGGTACGTCAATCCCATGGTGCATCAGGACTGCTTCACGGAAGGCACGCCATTCCTCTGTGCCAGCCGCCTCGTGTGTGCAATGCAGGCACTGGTCCGCGCCGGCCAACTGCTCGGTTATGGTCCGATGTACGTCTACGCCAAAACGCTTGCTGAATCGCCCGACACATGATCCATCGTGCCCCGTCACCCACACGGTATCGCCGGCCATCGAGACGTCGATGCTGTAAAGCTGTTCCATCATTTCCGTGTCCTTAGGCCAGTTCGTACTTGTCGAGCAGTTCGAGTTTTCGCATCTCTTTGCGACGTCGCTCTTGTCGCGACTCCTCGGTCGGAATGATGTCGCGCTTTGCCACCAGCGTCGCGTCTAGCGTTCGATTTCCGCCACGAGCGTCAGGAGCTCCTTAAGTTCCGCTTTGGCTCTTGTGAACATATCATTTCCTTTTTCAGTGGATCGT
>NZ_CAJPHM010000062.1:0-4282 GCF_905339955.1 Burkholderia sp. BCC1996 | reverse complement strand
GGCGCAGCAGCTTGTGCGATATGGTCGCAGCACATGCACGCGAGTTTCGGGCGCGCATGGAGGATCACGCGGAAGCTGGCTGGTACGTATTCGAGTTGTTCGGAGATGTTCTCGCTGAGCTGTTTCATCAGTCCGCCACATGGCCCGTACAGGTTTCCCCGATTTCGGCCAGTAGGTCTGGATCTCGCGTTGCAGATGCTCCGGAAGTGGCTTATGTGGCGCCTGTTCCAGTACGATGCTTGGCGTCTTCGGAATCTTGATGAGTGCGGCGCCTTCAATGGCCTCGAACTCTTCCAGTCGCAACTCGAACTGCTCGATCCCGGCCTTGACGATGGCGTTTGGAGCCTTGCGTGATTCGACCACATCTTCCAGATTGCCAATTCGCGTATCGCGCTCAAGTAGCATAGTCTTGAGCGCTTCAATATTGTCCGGATAGGCGTTTGCCGTGGTCATGTCGGCAGTCTACGCGGCAGGAGGGAGGTTTACAACGCCGAGGTCGGCTCCGTCATACGGACGGGCTGCTGCGAGTCGATGCCTTCTCGATGCCTTCGAGCAGCATCGATAGCTGTGCACATCGCCACACGAATCGGCCGCGCTCCAGTCGCTTCATCAGCAAGCGCATGCGATCGCCGCTCCACCACAACACTTTGACCAGATCGCCACACTTTCCGTGGAACACGAACACGTGACCGCTAAAGGGATCTTGCTCCAGTACCGTCTGAACCTTAGCGGCCAGGCTGTTGAAGCCCGAGCGCCTATCGGTCACGCCGGCTGCCAGCCAGATCTTCGTGCGGCTGGGTAGCCCGATCATGTCGTCGGTCCCGTGCCGCGCAACATGCGGAGCGCCAACAACAGCGTAGCTTCATGGGGCGAGCCTTCGATGCGCACGCGGGTGTTGCCTACGATGATTTCGATGACGCTTGCCGGAGCGGTACTGGCGGTTGGCGCCGGGGCCGGCTGCTCGGTTTCTTGTGCCCGCGCTTCCACTGTCACCGGCAGTAAACATACCGGATCGTATTCGCCGGTACGCAACGCTCTGCGCCAATTGGTTACCAGATTCGGATTCACCCCATGATCCATCGCCAAGCGCGCCACCGATACGCCCGGCTCACTGACCAGCTTCTCCAGATGCCGTCGAAATTCGATCGGATGATTCGGGATGTCTTTGCGTGAAGTTCTCTTCGGTGCGTCTGTGGCGACTTTGGTCCCCACTACTTTGGTGGGGACTACTCTGGCAACTTCGTTTCATTTTGTCGAGACGGTGCTGGGGACGCGCTTGCGAGCAAATCTACGTATTCCGATCACGCGTCGTCCTAGCGGGGACGTTGTACTGCGCGGACGTAGCTGCATGATCCACCGGAAATTACACTGGAGTACGTCGCGCAGGGATATCTCAAAAACCTTTCATTTTATAAGGAATGTGGTCTTGACAGGCCAGTCCCAAGAGGCGATCATTCAAGCGTTAAATAGAGTGTTTGGGTGATCCCTGTCTGCTACGGCTTATCTTCTGCCGCGCTATGCAGGCGCGTTGCTGTAGCGCTGCCATGGAAACTACGATTGCCGCAGCACGTAGTAGAAGACCGTTGGAAATCGAGTGAGCCGCCAGCCAAGCCGTGGGGCGGCAAACATAACGCGCGCAGGAGACGGTGAGCGCGCGATTCGATGGACATGGCCGCCAAATAGTTCGAGGCCGCTCAAGGGCGCTGGGGAAAGTTTGGTTGCCTTGGTCGGTCCACGGTCTGCTGCTTTCTGCACAAGATTGCAGGGCGTCATTCAGCCGAGGTGAGATTATGTGTGTTTCGACTGAAACCAAGCCTATGCCCAATCGAGGTGGACGATTTCGTCCGGACGCTCCTATCCAGCACATCGCCGCTATTATAGCCAGTGCAGTGTCGCTCGCAATCGCGATGGGGATTGGCCGGTTTGTGTTTACATCGCTTCTGCCGGTAATGATCTCGGATGGCATGGTGGATCTCAGATTTGGCGGGCATTTGGCTATGGCGAACTATATTGGCTATCTCGCTGGTGCGATGCTATGCATATGGCTACCAAGAGGGTGGTCTAGCGCCACAATTGTCCGGTGGGGGCTTGTCGTCGTTGTTGGGCTCACTGCCGGGATGATTGTTCCCAGCAAATTGGTATGGCTGCTGCTGAGATTTCTGTCGGGCGTCGCGAGCGCGGTTGTTCTCGTACATACGTCGCGCTGGTGCCTGATGATACTCGCGGGTTTAGGAAAGCCCGCTCTAGGCAGCCTCATGTTCGCTGGAGTTGGTCTCGGGATTGCACTTTCAGGGTTGATTGCAAGTGCAATGATCGGAGCAGATTGGGGTTCCGCTGCAGCTTGGGCGGGATTTTCCATGGTTGGTGCGATATTGCTGACTTCGATTTGGCGTTTCTTTCACCCTTCTCACGAGGCAGCTCTGCTTGGTCCAGTGCATCACGAGGATATAAGGGGTGCATCTGGAAGTAACGCTGAAATGGTGATTTTCTCTTTGGCATACGGATTTGCAGGTTTTGGCTATATTATTACTGCAACGTTTCTTCCGGTTATCGCGCGAACGTCATTGCCATCGTCTCACTGGCTTGATCTCTTTTGGCCAGTTTTTGGGATGGCTGCTGCATTGGGTTCGATCATTGCGGCTGCAACACATAGCGCTTCGGTGGTTCGTCGCATGTTGATTGCATGCCATTTGCTTCAGGCCGTTGGCGTGGTGGCGGCCGTGTTCTGGCCAACTGTGCCAGGTTTCTTGATCGGCAGTATCCTAGCTGGCATTCCGTTCACTGCAATCAACTACTTCAGCATGCAGGAGGTCAGGCGCCTCCGTCCGATGCATGCTGCGCGTTATATGGGGATTCTGACGGCGCTATATGGGATAGGTCAGATCTCAGGGCCATCTCTTGTAACCGAGATTCTCAGATTCACCCCTGATCGAAGAATTGGTTTTGATTTCTCGCTAGAGATTGCGGGTGCGGTACTGGCCATGGGTGCGGTTTTGTATTTCTTTATGGAATTGAAGTGGCCAGTGGTCGAATCGCGGAGGTGCTATGCAAAGTGAGTTGGTTTGTGCGTAGAAAATTTTGTTGATAATTTGTGTGTATGAATTACTTTAATTTGGACCGGCGGTTGGAGATTTCTGAGCAAACGTATTGCCACTGAAAGAAATAGTACGCGGGCCTGGGACCGAACTTGGTCCGCGAACTCTCAAGCAGTTGCACGACAAGGATGCGCTGGCTCTAAGAGCTTGTGGCAGAGCTGAGCGTGGACAATGCGATCCTGCAGGAAAGCGCCACAAAGAATTGGCCGCGCCCGTGATGAAGAGGCAATGCGTGGGCTACATGATGGGTCACTACAGCCTCAACACGCAATGGGCGTGCCGGTTGGTCAAGCAGGCGTGCAGTACAAACTACTTCAGCGCGTCAAAGATCCGCGGATGGCGTACGCCATAGCATCCCGGAATTGGCGCATACCCCTACTACCGGCACATTCACTTGCTGCTCAGGCGTGAAGGTCGGCGGGTGAGCTGAGGCCGGGGCTGTCGACTTCTATACCTAAGAACAACTGCAACTACGCTTGAAGGGTAAGCGTGGAGCCGATACCGTCTTGACGGCGTGAGTTACCGGTTTCCCCAACGATTGGATGCCATGCATAGCAGCGTGGCATTGGCAGCACGCAGATCGAACCGTTCGGCATCGAAGCCGGGGCCAACCCAGTTTCGGTAATGTTCTGCCTCTTCGCTATTCGGATCGTTAGATAGCGTGTTCAGGAACGCATCGTAGCCAGGCGGGCCGCCCACATCTTCTGGCGGGCACGCGCGAGCACCATCGATGACCTGGGCCGCGCCCCACGGTTCGCTCTCAACGGTTTCAACTTTCTCAACGACGATGGCGTGATCCCACCCGTCCCCGAAGTCGTACCGGTAGAGGAAGCGTGAGCCAGGTTTCAGGACCTTCTGCAGTCGAACCTTGCGGTCATCGGCGGTCGTGCCCGGATCAGCGAAGTCCAGCATGTCATCGTGACCTGCCCCCCGCGTTTAGTACGGTGACGGTGTAGAGTCCGTTCCAGAGAGGAACGGCAATGAAAAAGCGATTCACCGAAGAGCAAATCATCGGTATCTTGAAGGAAGCCGAGGCTGGCCTGAAGCCGGCGGAGCTGTGCCGCAAGTACGGCATCTCGGAAGCGACCTACTACAACTGGAAAGCGAAGTTCGGCGGGATGACGGTATCCGAAGCGCAGCGCCTGAAGGAACTGGAGCAGGAGAACAGCAAGCTCAAGCGTCTGCTG
>NZ_CAJPHM010000061.1:0-5675 GCF_905339955.1 Burkholderia sp. BCC1996 | reverse complement strand
ACCCGTTGCAGTCACTTGAACCATCGCCAGCGCAACGACCGCTTTCGATGTGAAACGGGCTGGGTCGTAGACCATCAAGCCGCGTACTGCATAGCAGAAAAACCATTGCCCTGAAGGGCAATGGGTTTGCCTCTGCTTGGTCGCCGGGCACAATATACAAGCGACTGGATGGTTCCGGTGAAAGACCTGAGGTGATAATCCTGGAGATAGCGCTGCGCCACGGCGCGGTAAGCTGGTTAATGGAAGGCAGAAAACGACGACGCCCGCATATGCGGGCGTCGTGAGTGCTTGACGCTCTTCGCACAAGAGGAATCGACCCATGTTAGTCGTTCGCATACTGCTACGTTTCCCGCACGCTGAAAATCCCTTAACGATGAGGTAGCTTCGGAAGCCTGAGCACTGCGGCCGTGAAATCGTCGAGGCTGGCTTTGCCATGTAAAATCATTTTCAAGATTTCTCGTCTCGTCTGATCAAATTTTGCATTTCCGATCGGCGAACCCGCAGGCGCGACTATGAGATTATAAGGGGTGAGGAATCGTTCACGAAACTGCCCCTCTCCGTTCAGCCTTATCGGTACGCCATCAATGACTGTTGCGCCGTCCTCCAGTTCTTCATATCTGATAGGTCGGCCACGAAACATACCAAAACCTTCACTAGCGTACCCTTGCTCTTTTACCGCCGAGTCTATATAGCTATAGTCATATAACCCTGTCGGCGGGCTTGCTTTACTCTTGACGTAGATAAATTGCTGGTGATACGCACCAGCATTAACCGCCGCCAGCTCATCTATCTCCAGTTCCTTGCCATCTAAAAGGACGGAGGTTGGGCCGACTTGAATGTACGACCTGATTTCCAATTCTCCATCCCGCCACCACCAGACCGGGCAGTCTTCTTTGAAAACGATTGGCTCTTGCAGCAGAACATTCAAACGAGCAACGGCTTCATGGGGATTTTTAAACCACGACGTCCCTCGTACTCCGGGGAAAGCATGAGCAAAACGCTCACTAAAAAAGGAGGTGCTTATTTCGCCGTTCAGCGACGGCAATTCATTATTCGATTGAGCGAACGGGTTCTTCCCGATGGCCGGTTTCTTGGCTTTAGGACTGTCAAGGATTTCTCGCAGCAATTCATCCAGTTTGGACTGAAATTGGCTATCGTCACTAAAATCAATATAGAACCTTGATCCAAGGCAAGTGGGGACCTTGTTTCCGGTAGCCCCACGAACCAGTGGTATGAATTTGTTGGTATTTTGATTTTGGAGTAACTCCGCTGTCAATATACTCTTCTCATATCCTACGCCACCAATTCCGCTATTCGCCTTCTTATTATAGTTATCGGTGCAAATAGCCAAAACGCGCTGTGAACCGGATAGGCTATGCTCCATAAAGCTTGCCAAGTCTTGCCCAAGCCCGAGATCCCATTGATCCAAGATCACATCCACACCGTTGACGACCAATTGGTTAGCGAGATGCAATACCCAGCCTTTGTGATTATCGTCGTCGTGAGAGTATGAAAGGAAGACCTTCGGCGCAGGCGTCATTTGCGTGTTCCTGTAGTTGGAAGAGCGCACATTGTAATGTGCCATCGCAGAACTAAGCGACAGGGGTCGGCGGCAGTGACCACGCTGTACGGGAGGGCTCACAGGTTGGAAGTTGAGCTTGGATTACCCGAGCTAGCACTCGATGCCGTCGAGCCTGGGACGGCCATAGTTGACATTCAGAAAGCGTTGATACCCCCGCGGGCGGGCTAGCGCTGACCATGTGCGCAGCGTTTGAATATGCATTAGGTAGGATGCAGCAGCGTGAAGACATCGTCCGCGCACGTCTGAGGGACGACCGAGATGGCGATCGCGGTGGGTGCAACCTTTCATGCAAAAGACATAAAGTGACCCTCTCTGGACCTTAAACCCTGCCTCACCTCTAGGTCCACTTTGCGATGTTTAACGACCATCCACACATGCGAGTCGGCTAGGAATTGAGGCCCTAGTGCGGAACTGCGATCAGAGGAGCTACCCAGCTCACATCCGGACGCCGTCAGCCTTCGATATTCCGAGACTCATCGAGGCCCCTTCCGTAAACTCGACATTCTGACCTGCTGCACCACGGTCCTATTGACGGCGGAGGTCATTGGCCGAGACAATGTGCCATTAAAGACGCATTTAAAGACTGATATCTCTCCAGCAATATGGCTAACTTCTCGTTACTTCGGGAAGAGACCACGGGTGAACGATCATGGGATACCGGAATAAGACGTACGTCATTTTTGACGGCGACAAGGACATGTGGGCATACGGCTTCATGCTCGGTTGGAACAAGAACGAGCACATGGAGTTCAGCTTCTATGACGCACACGACCTGCGGCCGATGGAAGGCACCGCTAGCGAAGCGTACGTTAAAAGCGTCCTCAAGCAGCGCCTTCAAAACACCAAGCAGGCCATCGTCATAGTTGGAGATAGCACGAGATACCTGTACAAGTTCGTGCGGTGGGAAATCGAGACGTGTATCGAGATGGGCATCCCGATTGTGGTCGTGAACCTGAACGGCCTGAGGGCAATGGACACGGATTTGTGTCCTCCGATCCTGCGCGGTACATGCACGATTCACGTGCCGTTCAAGGCGAAGGCTATCCAGTTCGCGCTGGACGACTTCTGCAATGGATTCGCCAACTACAAGACGCAGGGCTTCACTGACTTGTATCTGAAGCCTCACGTCTATACGTCGCTTGGCCTATGACGGAGGGTAATTTTCCCCCGCTGTACCAGGCGGCTGATGACGCATCGAAGAAGGCGCAGAAGAAGCTCCTCTGGGCGTTGGGTGGAAACCTGACGCTCCTTGTGGTGGCCGCCGCAATGTCTGTGGCGAACGTCCAGACGAGTTGTTTTGCGCTTCTCCAAATGGGCCCACTTGTTGGAACGCTACTGCTGACCTTGTACCTTGCCGTCATGCGACCGCAGCGCATTTGGTATGGCACGCGTGCCTTAGCGGAATCGGTGAAGACAGTCTCGTGGAGGTACATGATGCGCGCTGAGCCATTCAACCGGGATGAGGCTTCTGACCGCGACCACTTCAAGGACTCGCTCACCGACATCTTCACTACAAACACTAACATCTCGGCTCACGCAGTGACGATGACATCCGGCTCGCAAATCACGCAAGAGATGACGCGCGTTCGGAATCTGCCGCTTCAGCAACGCATCGACTTGTACGAGGCGGAGCGGGTTGAAGATCAGCAAGGCTGGTACAGCCGTAAAGCAAGATTCAACCAACGGTCATCTACTCTATGGTTTAGCGGTTTGATTCTGATGAACCTGCTGGCATTGGGGTTCGCCGCAGCAAAGATCGCTCACCCGACCGTCAACTATTGGCCGACAGACATTCTCGTGGCCGCTGCGGCCTCCGTCATGGCGTGGATACAGACGAAGCGCTTTCAAGAGCTGGCCGCCTCGTACACGCTTACGGCACATGAGATCGGATTGCTGCGGATAGCGTTGCCGAATCCACCGACGGCTGACAAGTTCTCGAAGTATGTGGGCGATGCTGAGAATGCCTTCTCACGAGAGCACACGCAGTGGCAGGCGCGACGGGACGTTGACTAGTGGTGCGCCTTGCTGGTCCCGTCAGCCTGCTAACGGGTGCAGAGCCCTCCTGTCAAGAACAGTTGCGCCCTATTATGAACATGTACTTTCCGGCGGCCCCGTCGTATAAAATCTGAGAAGATCGTCAGCCAAGAAAAGCGACGGCGGCAAGGAGATCGGTTTGTTTAATCTATTGGTGCAGTTCAACCCTTGGGGCGCAGGGCGCGACACAGTTCCGGTTGGTCGGTTGTTTGAATACACCGACGACGACGTCGCTGAATCCTTTCGCGACGGTGATCGGATCGCCCTCGACCGCCTCATCCGCCTCCCATGCGTTTTCATGGAAGAAGGTACTGACGATCAGCTGGCCCGGGTCGGGACGATTACGCATGCTCGGCTTGCCGGCCGGGAAATTGCCATCGAATACACCTTCGATATGGATATCCCGCCCCTCCTGAACAGCGCGATTTTCGCGAACAGGATCGATTTCGATATGCCTCATGACTTCGAGTTCTCTCGGAGCCACTGGGCCGTAAAGGACGTAGACCTTTATAGGGTTCTTATCCGAAATACGCAGTCGCGCCGGCAGCGCCCTACCGTATTCAATATCACGGAGCATGAACGAATCGAACCCAGGTTGCTTTCGGCAATGATGCCGTTTGACGCGCCCTTCGCGCCTGTTTATGAAACCCTTCGCCAGACTGCAGAAAACGTCGGGCTTCGTTGCCGTCGCGCTGACGATATCTGGGAAAATCCCGCGATCATTCAAGATATCGTCTCCCTGATCGACCGTTCGCGCGTTGTCATCTGCGATTGCACAAACCGCAACCCAAACGTCTTCTATGAAATCGGCATAGCCCATACCTTGGGCCGCGAAGTAATTCTCATCACCCAGAACGCCAACGACATACCGTTTGATCTCCGCCACCTACGCTATGTACCGTACCTGAATAATGCAGAGGGCCGCCAGGTCTTAGGTCAAACGCTCCAGCGACGCTTGGAAGCCATCGTCGAGGGCTAGTAAACGCCCCACGGCTTCGAAGACGCGCCCTTGGTCTGTTGGTCGTGCTCTTCCAGCAAAAAGGTGAGATAGCTGCGCGCGAGGTTGCAGTAAAGACGCGCCTCGTGCGGCTGGATCGCGATGCCCTCTTTGAGATCGGTCCCGTGACGGACCCCGCCTCCCGTGGGCGATGAAAGGTAACCATGCAAGGTCGTCATCCACGTCATAATATTTTCCTGTGCCTTGCCCCGCTCCCGCTTTTTCATCTCGTTAATGATAGGCCCGAAATACTTCCCATGAATCGTCACCGTGTCCTCGCCCAAGCCCCGAAATGCTGTCGTGATCGATTCTAGTAGGAAGAGGATTTCTTGGACCGCGCGCCGGCCCTGACCAGCATCGAGCAGCCGTTCGGATTCCGCCAAACACTCGTCAATAAGCGCCCTGGCCTGCTCATCCAGCGATGGCGCCTGACGCGGAACAGTGATCGGCGTATAGGCGCGCGTTGCGATTAAAGCGGGAAGTTGAATTTCATAGCCCGCATCATGTTCCGCCAGGATCGTGTTGATAATTTGGACGTCTGGCACGCCTAAGCCGGACTGTTCGAGATCTTCGCAGCAATTCCAAAAAGCCTCGATGAACACAGGCGCATTCTCAGCTGAGTTATCCATGAACCGAGATAGATCACTCCACGCCCAATCCAGGCTGCTGCTTCGACCATTCCCGCCGAAGCGGCTTTTGCATTGCTCAACCGCGCGCCATACATCACCTTGCGCTGCAATTTTTTCGATCAGATCGTAAAAATCACGGACAACACCTTGCGGGATAGGCCCCGGGCTTTTGAAACGCCACGATTTATCGAAGTCGAGCAATTTACTTGTCCTCGCGATCATCCAGGAATCCCCGCATCGACTACGAGAAGGGATGTGTAATCAGCCTTTTGGCGATTGTCATTAGGTCGGTCAGTTTAGTTCAGTTCGAAGAAGGAGGTCGCTGCCGGCGCGTATCTTCGCGCAGTCGGCAAACTAGCTGCGAGTCTACCTAATTCCGCATGAGGCCGATCAGCGCCCGCTTGCTAACCTCTGCTCAATGACCGCTTCCGAG
>NZ_CAJPHM010000060.1:0-7633 GCF_905339955.1 Burkholderia sp. BCC1996 | reverse complement strand
TTGATTGTAGTGGCTAGATTGAAATGTCCGCTTTCGGGGTGCGGACAAAATCTTGGACTACCTTGGAGGTAGTTCATGTATTCATACGAAGACCGCGTTCGAGCGGATCACGATGACGATGCGCGAGCTGGACCGATTCAAGGTCATTCAGGACGTGGCGGACGGCAAGCTCAAGCCGTGGCGCGCGGCCGCGGGTCGACAGCATGTCGTTGACGAACGGCACGATGTAGCGGCTGTGCACCGCATCGGCGAGCAGCAGCGCGCCGATCTTCGTCGACGACACGATCACGTCCGCCTGGCGCAATTGCCGCTGATACAGGTTCTCCTGGATCCGCACGACGATCTTCGTCTCGGGCGCGATGCTGCGCACCGACAGCGTCAGCAGGATAGCGGTCGGGTCGTCGGTCACCGAGATGATGACGGCCTTCGCCGAGCGCACTTGCGCCTGCTGCAGCAGATCCTCGTGCGCGGGGTCGCCGAGCAGCCCGGTCACGCCGAGCGACGTCGCGGCCTTGAGCGCCTGCTGCTGCGCGTCGATCACGATCACCGTCGCCGGATCGACGCCGCTGTCGAGCAGCTCGCGCACGGCGATCGAGCCGGACAGGCCGTAGCCGCATACGACGATGTGATCGGTCAGTTGCTTTTGCAGGCGTTTCATGCGGAATTCCTCGACAACGCGCTGGATCACGAACTGATACGCCGTGCCAAGGAAGATGAACCAGATGCCGATGCAGATCGGCACGATGAAGAATGCATCGATCAGCCGCGCCCGCGCGGTGACCGGCACGATGTCGCCGTAGCCGACCGTCGCGACCGTGACCATCGTGAAATAGACGAGATCGGCGATGCCCATCGGCGTGCTCTTCGTCGAATCGCGCAGGCCGTCGCGATCGAGATACAGCACGAGGAACGCGAGCGCGCACAGGAACACGACGAGGGCGAGGCGGAACAGCAGCGTGCGATGCGGCGACGTCGCGGGGCGCGTGAACAGCGTGCGCGCGCGCGGCGCCTGCCACGGATTGCGGGCGCGCCGCAGGCGAGAGCGCAACGACCGGCGCTGGGCGGATGGCGAAGCCAACGGGCAATCTCCTGATGGATAAGGGGTCGATGCTACGATGGGCGGGCGCGCCTGCGGCAAGCCTGCCGGCCCCCGGCCTTACCACGTTGCATCGGCGATACGTCGCGACACCCCGGACGTTTCAGCGCTGAAACATTTCTCGAGGCCGGGCCCAGCGCCCCGCTTGCGCCACGGCGACGGTTCGCCACCGCCCTGCTGCCCTGCCATCTTGATCCGCGCACGAGAGCGTGAGCGCCGCCGCGCATCGCGCCGCGCACGTCCGCAACGCCACGCGCATTCATTCGTATCAGATCCGAAACCAAATCGCCATTCGCGCCGGCCGGCCGGCTCGCGCAAGCACGCACCGCCGTGCTGCGCGCGCCCACCATCCCATCTGGCCCGCTACTTGCTGTTGCTCCGACGTAAGGCAGTAGTCGACAAGCAGTCGCACCAAGCGACGGACATCGAACGAACAACATCGGGGTAGCGCATGAGCAAGACAAAGCGCTTGACGGCGGGGATATCCGCGCCGGGGGGACTGCCGCACCAGTCCGACCGTCACCTGCGTTGCGGCGTACTGTAATGCACGCCGCAACGACGGAAGCCGCGGCGGGCGCGGCAGGCGCGCGTGCATGGGAGCTGCCCCACGGATCGGGCATCGAGGACGATCCGCTGCTGGGCTGCCTGCTCGTGTTGACGCGGCTGTTCGACCGGCCCGTGGGCGCCGACGCGCTCGTGGCCGGCCTGCCGCTGGCCGGCCAGCGCCTGACGCCGGCGCTGTTCATCCGGGCAGCGGCGCGCGCGGGCCTTTCTGCCAAACTGGCCCGGCGCGCGCTCGACGACATCCCGGACGCGGTCTTGCCCGTCGTGCTGCTGCTGAACGACGGGCAGGCATGCGTGCTGGTTCGCAGAAACGCGTCCGGCACCGTGCAGGTGATCCTTCCCGAAACCGGCTGCGGCGAGGCAGCGCTCGCCCCGGCCGAGCTCGCGCAACGCCATGCCGGCCTCGTCCTGTTCGCGCGCCCCGCCCACCGGTTCGACGCGCGCGACGCGGAAAGCGCCGTGCCGCGCCCGCGCAACTGGTTCTGGGGCGTGGTCGCGCAGTCGTGGCCGATCTACGCGGAAGTGATGCTCGCGTCGATGCTGGTCAACCTGTTTGCGCTGGCCATGCCGCTGTTCACGATGAACGTTTACGACCGGGTCGTGCCGAACCACGCGCTCGAGACGTTGTGGGCGCTGGCGGCGGGCATCGTGCTCGTGATCGTGTTCGACGTGGTGATGCGCACGTTGCGCGGCTATTTCATCGACATGGCCGGCAAGAAGATCGACGTGATCCTGTCCGCCAACCTGTTCGAAAAAGTGCTCGGCATCCGGATGGCCGCGCGCCCGCCGTCGGTCGGTGGATTCGCGTCGCAGATCCAGGAATTCGAAGCGGTGCGCGATTTCCTCACGTCGGCCACCGCGGCGGCGCTGATCGACCTGCCGTTTTCGGTGGTGTTCATCGCGGCGATGTTCTGGGTCGGCGGCGGGCTCGGCTGGCTGCCGCTGATGGCGCTGCCGCTCGTGATCGGCGCGGGCGTTGCCGTGCAGGGGCCGCTCGCGCGGGCCGTGCAGGCCAGCCAGCGCCACGCGAGCCAACGGCAGGCGCTGCTGATCGAAACGCTGGTCGGCCTCGAAACGATCAAGGTCAACGGCGCGGAAGGGCCGATGCAGGCCCGCTGGGAGCAGTTGCTGGGCGAGATCGCGCGGCTCGGGCTCAAGTCGCGCCTGCTGTCGGGATGCGCGGTCAATTTCGCGATGTTCTCCCAACAGGTGGCCTATCTCGCCGTAGTCCTGTGCGGCGTCTATATGATTGGCGACGACCGCCTCACGACCGGCGGCCTGATCGCCTGCACGACACTGACGGGCCGCGCGCTGGCGCCGATGGGCCAGGTGGCGTCGCTGCTGACCCGCTACCACCAGTCCCGCAGCGCGCTGGCGTCGATCAGCGGCGTGATGAACCTGCCCGGCGAGCGCCCGGCCGACCAGCGCTTCGTGCACCGGCCGGCGCTGCGCGGCGAGATCGAATTCCGGAACGTCGGCTTCGCGTACCCGGGCCAGAGCGGCACGTCGCTCGACGGCGTGTCGTTCCGCATCGCCGCGGGCGAGCGCGTCGGCATCATCGGACGCGTCGGCTCGGGCAAGACCACGATCGAAAAACTCATCCTGGGGCTCTATCCGCCCGCTTCCGGCAACGTACTGATCGACGGCGTCGAGCTGCGCCAGTACGATCCCGCCGCGCTGCGGCGCGGGATCGGCCACGTGCCGCAGGACGTGATGCTGTTCAACGGCACCGTGCGGGACAACATCGTGCTGGGCGCGCCCGGCGTGGACGACGACGCCGTGCTGCGCGCCGCGCAGGTCGCCGGGGTCGCCGACTTCGTCAACCGCTTGCCGAACGGCTTCGATCTCGCCGTCGGCGAGCGCGGCGAAGCGTTGTCCGGCGGACAGCGTCAAGCGGTCGCGATCGCCCGCGCGATGTTGCTGTCGCCGCAGGTGCTGTTGCTCGACGAGCCCAGCAGCGCGATGGACAACCGGTCCGAGGAACTGTTCAAGGCGCGGCTCGCGGCCCGCCTCGAGGGCCGCACGCTGCTGCTCGTCACGCATCGCCCATCGCTGCTCACGCTCGTCGACCGCCTGATCGTGATGGATCAGGGCCGCGTCGTCGCCGACGGCCCGAAGGACCAGGTCCTGGCCGCGCTTGCAGGGAGGACGCTCCATGTCGCTGCTGGCTAAACCCGACGGCGCGGATACGCCGACGATGAACCGCGCCGCGGCGCTCAAGGCGCTGGCCGCACGGATCGGCGCGGCCCTCAGGCCGCGCGCCGACGATACGGCGTTCATGCGCGAACGCTGCGCTGCGGCAATGGAAGGGCCGCGCTATTTCAGCCACTGGATACTCTGGGCGACGCTCGCCTTCTTCGTCGTCGCCCTCGCCTGGTCCGCGTTCGCCGAAGTGGACGAAGTGACCGTCGGCGAAGGCAAGGTGATCCCGTCCAGCCGGGTGCAGGTGGTGCAGAACCTCGAGGGCGGCATCGTCTCCGAGATCATGGTGCGCGTGGGACAGGTCGTGCAGAAAGGCCAGCCGCTGATGCGCATCGACGATACGCGCTTCACGTCGTCGTACAAGGAAGGACAGGCGAAGGATGCCGCGCTGCTTGCCCGGATCGCGCGCCTCACCGCCGAGGCGAACGGCGCCGCGTTCGTCGCACCCGATCGGCTGGCGCAGACGAGCCCCGGCCTGCTGGACGAAGAGCGCTCGCTGTTCGCATCGCGCCAGCGCGAATTGCAGGCCAATCTGGACGTGCTCAGGCAACAGGCCGAACAGCATCGCCAGGAGCTCGCGGAGAAACGTTCGCGCCAGGCGCAGCTGCAGCATAGCTATGGCCTCGTCGCGAAGGAGCTGGCGCTGACGAGCCCGCTCGTGCAGAAAGGCGCGGTATCCGATGTCGAAGTCCTGCGGCTCGAACGGCAGGCCAATGACATGAAAGGCGACCTCGACGCGACGCGGCTGGCGATGCCGCGGCTGGAAGCCGCCTATCGCGAAGCGCGCCAGAAGATCGACGAAACGACCGCGCACTTCCGTGCCGACGCGATGAAGGAGCTGAACCAGGCGCGCGCCGAACAGTCCGCGCTGAGCGCGGCCAATGTGGCGCTCGAGGATCGCGTCACGCGCACGCTGGTGCGGGCGCCGCTGAAGGGCATGGTCAAGCAGATCAAGATCAACACCGTCGGCGGCGTGATCCAGCCGGGGATGGACCTGCTGGAGATCGTGCCGCTGGACGACACGCTGCTGATCGAAGCACGCGTGCGGCCCGCGGACATCGCGTTCCTGCATCCGGGGCAGGACGCGACGGTCAAGCTCTCCGCGTACGACTTTTCCATCTACGGCGGCTTTCCGGCCGTCGTCGAGGACATCAGCGCCGACACGATCGTGCCCGACCGCCCCGGCGAGAAACCCGACAGCTACTACCGCGTGCTGGTGCGCACGCGGCAGAACAAGCCGAGCGGCCGCAGCCAGCCGGTCGCGATCGTGCCGGGCATGATCGCGACGGTCGACATCCGGACCGGCCGCCGGACCGTATTGCATTACCTGCTCAAGCCCGTCATCAAGACCAAGGAAATGGCGTTGCGCGAGCGCTGATACGAAGACCGATTTGCAGATCCGCAGGCGAGTGCCGCATGGGGCGGCGAAATGCCTGCATCAATACACATCAGACAGGACGGGGAGCACGACATGGCGACGACTTCGAACGGCACCGCGGTGTCCATCAGCAATACGCCGCAGGCACAAGACGATGTGTTCATGTCGGCGCAGACAGGGCTCACCGACAATGCACTCACCACCGTCTACCTGAACGTGATGGCGAACGATCTCGGCGGCGCGGCCAAGACGCTCTACTCGCTCGACTCCGGCACCGAAGCGACCGTCGCGCTCGAGCAGACCGCGCTGCTGACGCAGGACACGGCGAGAGCCGAAGCCGTGAGCATGGATTACAGCGCGCACGGCGCGCACATCTGGGTCACGTCGGACGGCAAGGTCGGATACGATGCGAGCCATCTCGATGCGTCATGGCTGTCGAACAGCTTCAATACGCTCGGCTACGCGCAGGACAGCTTCACGTACGCCATCCGGTTGGGCAACGGCACGCTGAGCTGGGCGACCGCCTATGTCGATATTGCACCGCCCGCCCCTGTCGTCGCGCTGGCGCACGACACGGGCAGTTCGGCCACCGACCACATCACGTCGGACTGCACGCTTTCGCTCGGCGGGATCGCACACGGCGCGACCGTTCAGTACAGCACCGACAACGGCGCCCACTGGAGCACCGGCTTCAGCGCGGTCGAGGGAACGAATACCGTGCTGGTCCGGCAGGTCGACATCGCCGGCAATGCGTCGGCGGCGGCGTCGTGCTGTTTCACGCTCGATACGGCTGCGGCTGTGGCGCCTGGTGTGGCGCTGGCGATCGATTCGGGCAGTAGTGCTGTTGATCACGTCACGAATGTCGGTACGCTGAATGTGACCGGGGTTCAGAGTGGCGCGACCGTGCAGTACAGCGTCGATAATGGTGCGCATTGGAGTACCAGCTTCGGGGCGGTCGAGGGTGTGAACAATGTGCAGGTGCGGCAGGTTGACGTCGCGGGCAATGCGTCAGCGGCGACGTCGTTCAGTTTCACGCTTGATACGTCGGCTGCCGCGCCCGGTGTGGCGCTGGCGGTCGATTCGGGCAGCAGTGCTGTTGATCACGTCACCAATGTCGGTACGTTGAACCTGACCGGCATCGAAACCGGCGCCACCGTGCAGTACAGCGTCGATAACGGTGCGCATTGGAACACCAGCTTCAGTGCCGTCGAAGGGTTGAACAACGTGCAGGTCCGGCAGGTTGACGTCGCAGGCAACACGTCGGCGGCGACATCGTTCAGCTTCACGCTCGATACGGCGGCGGCTGCGCCCGGTGTGGCGCTGGCGGTCGATTCGGGCAGCAGCGCTGTTGATCACGTCACCAATGTCGGTAAGTTGAACCTGACCGGCGTCGAAACCGGCGCCACCGTGCAGTACAGCGTCGACGGCGGTGCGCACTGGAACACCAGCTTCAGCGCGGTCGAAGGCACGAACAACGTCCAGGTCCGGCAGATCGACGTCGCCGGCAATACGTCGGCGGCGACGTCGTTCAGCTTCACGCTCGATACGTCGGCTGCCGCGCCCGGTGTGGCGCTGGCGGTCGATTCGGGCAGCAGCGCTGTTGATCACGTCACTAATGTCGGCACGTTGAACCTGTCCGGCATCGAGAATGGCGCCACCGTGCAGTACAGCGTCGATAACGGCGCGCACTGGAGCACCAGCTTCGGTGCGCTCGAAGGCGTAAACAACGTGCAGGTCCGGCAGGTTGACGTCGCCGGCAATACGTCATCGGCGACGTCGTTCAGCTTCACGCTCGATACGTCGGCTGCCGCGCCCGGTGTGGCGTTGGCGGTCGATTCGGGCAGCAGCGCTGTCGATCACGTCACTAATGTCGGCACGCTGAACCTGACCGGCGTCGAAACCGGCGCCACCGTGCAATACAGCATCGACAACGGCGCGCACTGGAACACCAGCTTCGGTGCACTGGAAGGCACGAACAACGTGCAGGTCCGCCAGATCGACGTCGCGGGCAACACCTCGTCGGCGACGTCGTTCAATTTCACGCTCGACACGTCGGCTGCCGCGCCCGGGGTGGCGCTCACCACCGATTCCGGCAGCAGCGCGTCCGACCACGTCACCAATGTCGGCACGTTGAACCTGACCGGTGTCGAATCCGGCGCCACGGTGCAGTACAGCGTCGACAACGGCGCGCACTGGAGCACCAGCTTCAACGCCATCGAAGGCACGAACAACGTCCAGGTCCGGCAGACCGATATCGCCGGCAACACGTCGTCGACGACGTCGTTCAGCTTCACGCTCGACACCTCGGCGGCTGCACCGGGCGTTGCCCTCACCACGGATTCCGGCAGCAATGCGTCCGATCACGTCACCAATGTCGGCACGCTGAACCTGTC
>NZ_CAJPHM010000059.1:0-7895 GCF_905339955.1 Burkholderia sp. BCC1996 | reverse complement strand
AAAGAAGGCGCAGGCGGCTGGCATCACGGTCGTCGCGGTGGACGTCGCGGCCGCCGGCGCGAACGCGACCGTGCAGACCAACAACGTGAAGGCCGGCGAGCTGGCATGCGACTACCTTGCGAAGAAACTCAACGGCAAGGGTAACGTGATCATCGAGAACGGCCCGCAGGTGTCGGCCGTGATCGATCGCGTGAACGGCTGCAAGACCGTGCTCGCGAAGAACCCGGGCATCAAGCTGCTGTCGAGCGACCAGGACGGCAAGGGCTCGCGCGAAGGCGGGATGAACACGATGCAGGGCTACCTGACGCGCTTTCCGAAGCTCGACGGCGTGTTCACGATCAACGACCCGCAGGCGATCGGCAGCGATCTCGCGGCGAAGCAGCTGAACCGCCCGAACATCGTGATCACGTCGGTCGACGGCGCGCCCGACATCGAAGTCGCGCTGAAGTCGAACACGCTCGTGCAGGCGTCGTCGAGCCAGGATCCGTGGGCGATGGCGCAGCAGGCCGTAAACGTCGGCTACGGGATCATGAACGGCCAGAAGCCGGCCAACCCGATGATCCTGATCGAGCCGACGCTCGTCACGCGCGACAACGTGAAAGCTTACAAAGGCTGGAGCTCGCACTGACCCGTCCCAACGCATCCCAGGCCTGACACGACCATGACCTCACTGACCCAAACGCGCGCGTGGCGCGCGCTCGCCAGCCATCGGGACGCGTTGTCCGGCGTCTCGATTCGCGCACGATTCGACCGCGACCCGGCACGCGCATCGCGCTTCAGCCTCGAGGCGGCCGGGCTTTTCGTCGATTACTCGAAGAACCCCGTCGACGACGAAACCATCGCCCTGCTGGTCGCCCTCGCCCAGGAGGCGGGCGTCGATGCGTATCGCGACGCGATGTTCGCCGGCGAGCGCATCAACCGCACGGAGAACCGCGCGGTGTTGCACGTCGCGCTGCGCGACCGTTCGGGTACGCCGCGTATCGTCGACGACGTCGACGTGTCGCGGCAGGTCAGCGACGTGCTGGCCCGGATGCGGCGCTTCTCCCACGCGATTCGCTCGGGTGAATGGCGCGGCCACACGGGCCGCGAGATCACCGACGTCGTCAACATCGGCATCGGCGGCTCGGACCTGGGGCCGAAGATGGTGTGCGAGGCGCTCAAGCCTTACGCGCACGAACGATTGACGATGCATTTCGTCTCGAACGTGGACGCAGCCGACATCGCCGAAGTGCTCAAGCGCGTGAACCCGGAGACGACGCTGTTCATCGTGTCGTCGAAAACGTTCACGACCCGCGAGACGCTCCTGAACGCCCATACCGCCCGCGCCTGGCTGCTCGACAGCGGCGCGCCGGACGCGGCGATCGCCCGCCACTTCGTCGCCGTTTCGACGAATGCCACGGCCGTTGCGGAATTCGGCATCGATACCGGCAACATGTTCGCGTTCTGGGACTGGGTGGGCGGACGCTACTCGTTGTGGTCCGCCATCGGGTTGCCGATTGCGATCATGGCCGGCATGGACGCGTTCGAGCAACTGCTCGACGGCGCACGCGCGATGGACCGTCACTTCGCGCAAGCACCGCTTGCCCGCAACCTGCCCGTCCTGCTCGCCCTGATCGGCATCTGGCATCAGAACTTCCTCGCTACGACGAGCCAGCTGATCGCGCCATACGACAACTATCTGCACCGGTTGCCCGCGTACCTGCAGCAGCTCGACATGGAAAGCAACGGCAAATCGGTGACGCTCGGCGGCGAGCGCGTCGATTACGCGACCGGCCCGGTCATCTGGGGCGAACCGGGTACGAACGGGCAACACGCGTTCTTCCAGCTCCTGCACCAGGGTACCGCGATCATCCCGACCGACTTCATCGTGTGCATGCGGCCGCATCACGCGTTCGATCATCACCATGCCGTCCTCGTCGCAAACTGTTTCGCGCAGTCGGAGGCATTGATGAACGGATCGCGCTCGACGACCGAACCGCATCGCAATTTCGAAGGCGACCGGCCCACGAACACGATCTGCCTGGACACGCTCGATCCGGCATCCCTCGGCGCGCTGATCGCGTTGTACGAACACAAGGTATTCGTGCAAGGCGTGGTATGGCGGATCAATTCGTTCGATCAATGGGGCGTCGAACTCGGCAAAAAGCTCGCGGTCGCGATCGAAGGCGAGTTACTCACCCCCGCGCAGATTCACTCGCACGACGGCTCGACCAACCAACTGATCAACCGCTTCAAGACGCGGCGCCACGCTGCGGCCTGATCTCCCGAATCCCATGATGAAGCTACCGCGACTGGTCATCTTCGGCGAAGCCCTGACCGATTTCATTCGAGACGACACGAACCGCTGGCACAGCGTTGCCGGCGGCGCATGCTGGAACGTCGCGCGCGTCGGCGCGCGCCTCGGCACGCCGACCGGCTTTGCCGGTGCCGTGAGCGCCGACATATTCGGCGACGAGCTCATGCGAAAGAGCGCCGAAGCCGGCCTCGACATGCGCTTCACGCAGCAGGTCGACCGCCCGCCGCTGCTTGCGATGGTGGTCGAGACGCGGCCGCCGAAATATTTCTTCATCGGCGAGAATAGCGCCGACCTCGCGTTCGATCCCGCCGCGTTGCCTTCGGACTGGCTCGACGCCGCCGAAATCATTCATTTCGGCTGTCTCGGCCTGGTGCGCGAGCCCCTCGCCTCGCGTCTGATCGACATTGCGCTCGCGGCGCGCGCCGCCGGCAAGCGGATTTCGTTCGATCCCAACTTTCGTGCGCCGATGGCCGACCCGTCGTACCGCGACACCTTGCGCACGATGATCGGTCTCTCGGACTACATCAAGGTGTCCGACGAGGATCTCGCCGGTCTGTTCCCGGAATTCGACGAGGCAGCCGCACTCGCGCAAATCCGTGCGTGGGCGCCGCACGCCGCGGTGCTCGTCACGCGCGGCGCGGCCGGCATGGAACTCTTTGCCGGTGACGAAACGCTGGTTCAGCCGGGCTTCAAGGTCACGGTCGCCGACACGGTCGGCTGCGGCGACGCGTGCGTCGGCAGCTGGATGGCGAGCCTGCTGACGCGCCCGGACGCGCCCGCGACGGAACATCTTCGATTCGCCGCCGCCTGTGCGGCGCTCGTCGCGTCGCACGCCGGTGCCTATGCGCCGACGGCGGCCGAAGTACATGCGCTGATCGAATCGGCCAACGCAGCCACGAGCGAAACGCCATGAATGCGCACCTCCCGTTCTCCGATACCCAGGCTCCGTTCGAATTCGTGCTGTTCGGCGGTACCGGCGATCTCGCGATGCGCAAGATCCTGCCGGCGCTCTACTCCGCTCACCGCGATGGCCTGCTCGCCCCCGCGGGACGCATCATCGCGGTTGCGCAGAATGAACTCGATACGGCCGGCTACCTCGACTGGGTCGACGTGTCGGTGCGACCGCATCTGACGCAGGCCCGGTTCGACGAAAGCGCGTGGCGCGGCTTCCGCGAGCGGCTCTCGTACGTGGCGCTCGACGCAAGCCAGGCCGGCACGTTCTCGCGTCTGGCCGACGCGCTCTCGCCGGCGTCGTCGCGCCAGATCTTCTATCTGGCGACAGGGCCATCGCTGTTCGTGCCGATTTGCCGCGCACTCGCGCAGGCAGGGCTCGCCCCGCCGACCTCGCGAATCGTGCTCGAAAAACCGTTGGGCTACGATCTCGCGTCGTCGACGGCGATCAACGATGCGGTCGGCCAGATTTTTTCCGAAGAGCAGATCTACCGGATCGATCATTACCTCGGCAAGGAAGCCGTGCAAAACCTGTTCGCGCTGCGGTTCGCCAACGTGATGTTCGAGCCTCTGTGGCGCCGCGAATGGATCGACAACATTCAGATCACGGTTGCCGAGGAACTCGGCGTCGGCGGGCGCGGCGGGTTTTACGACCAGACCGGCGCGCTGCGCGACATGGTGCAGAACCATCTGCTGCAGTTGCTTGCGATCGTCGCCATGGAACCGCCTCAGTCGATGGAAGCCGACGCCGTGCGCGACGAGAAGCTGCGCGTGCTGCGCGCGCTCAAGCCGCTCACCGAGGAAGCCTTGCATCAGAGCGTCGTGCGCGGACAGTATCGCGCGGGGGTGGTCCGCGGAGAGTCGGTACCGGGTTACCTCGACGAATCCGGGATCCGGGCCGACAGTCCGACCGAGACGTTCGTCGCGCTCAAGGCCGAGGTCGAAAACTGGCGCTGGGCCGGCGTGCCGTTCTTTCTGCGCACCGGCAAGCGGCTGGCGCGACGCGTGGCTGAAATCGTCGTCACGTTCAAGCGCCCGCCGCATTCGACGCTTGGTCCGACGGCGCTGCTGGCAGGCTCGAACCGGTTGACGATCCAGCTGCAACCGGACGAATCGATTCGCCTGAGCACGCTCGCGAAGCGGCCGGGGCTCGGCATGACCTTGCAAGGCGTCTACCTCGATCTCGCGTTCGACCGCTTCTTCCGGCAAGACCGGATGGAGGCGTATCAGCGCCTGTTGCTCGACGTGATCGCCGGCCGGCTCGCGCTGTTCGTGCGTCGCGACGAACAGGAAGCCGCATGGCGCTGGGTCGCGCCGATTCTCGACCTGAAAACGGCGCCCAAACCCTATTCGGCCGGAAACTGGGGGCCTGCGCAGGCCAGCGCGTTGCTGGCGAGATACGGCACCTGCTGGAGCGAGGAAGAGAACTGATCCCCTCCGGCATGCCTCTTCCTATCGTGGAAGCGTTCTCTCCGACTACACCTGACGAAGCAATGGATACAGTCTGGCATCTCAAATGGGCGCACGGCGCGTTCGATCTCCATGCAGCAGGAGGTATGCTCGGCGGCGTTGCATTACAGCAAGGCGGCCGCACGCTCCGTCCGTTTTACGAAGCGCCGTGGCTCGGCCAGGCCGAGCCGCAGCCCGCCGGGCTGCTGGGCGTCATGCGAAGCGAATTCCCGTGCGTGCCATTCGGTGTTCCCTACTCGCCCGACCGACTGCCTCCCGGCTGGCGGAAAGCCGCCGCAACGCCGATCGTCCCGGATGACGTCGCACTCGACACCAGCGACGACCTTCAGCATGGTTACGGCTGTACCGGCGTGTGGTCACTCGTGAGGCAAACCGCGCACGAGATCGAAATTGAAATCGAATACCCCGAGACCTCGTCGATCGCACGACTGACTCGCATCGTGCGCGCCGATCCGGCTTGCGCTGCCTTCGACATCGTTCTCCGTATCGAAGCGCGCAAGTCGGCTCGCTGCCCCATCGGCCTGCATCCGAATCTCGCGCTGCCGACGCTCACCGGCGCATTCCGAATCGAGCCCGGCACGTACCGTTTCGGCATGGTGCACCCGGCAGGTCCGGAACCGCGCGTATCGAGCGCGCTGGCCGGCGCGACGTTCGAATCACTCGAGCGCGTACCGCTCGGCGAGGGCGGCTTCGGTGCATTCGACCAGCTACCGCTCGCGCAGCCCACGGAAGAAATCCTGCAGCTCTGCGGAATCGACGGTTCCGTCATGATGACCGACGCCGTCGCCGGCGCACGCTATCGCCTGACCTGGGATGCCGATGCGCTGCCGTCACTGCTGTTGTGGATCAGCAACCGCGGACGTGCGTATGCGCCGTGGAACAGCCGCAACCTCTGCGTGGGCATCGAGCCGGTCGCGAGTGCATTCGAGCTTGGCCGTGCGGCATCGCTCGCGCCCAATCCGATCAATTCCCGCGGGGTCCGGACGGCACTTGCATTGAATCCTGACACGCCAACTGAAATCGCCTACCGATTCGAGGTGCTCGCCGCGCGTTAGGCGTGCATCGTGGATCGGACCGATCGCGCTGCAGATCGTCGGCAAGGAGCGCCGGGCCAAGCCCGGCCTCATGAGCGTCAGACCGTCCGGCATTTCATATATGAATAGTTGTACTACGTGACTCGCCCGTAGTTTCGTCCCACATCAATACCGACCAAGGAGACCTTTTCGTCCAGTTTGCCCGGCTGGACATGCCGCAAGCGAAGAACATTTCACTTTCCCTGTTGATACGCCATCCGTTTTTCACGACAGATAATTTCGCTTTCCTTAGTTTATTCAATAAAAGAACTGACCGGGTCTGTTGTGCCGCAGTAACACGTTTTTTCTTTCTGACAGGTTTGGAGACAACTATGAAAAAAGCAATACTCACCGCCACGTTGATGTCCGCAGGCATCGTCGCCCACGCACAAAGCAGTGTCACGCTCTACGGCCGCCTCGACGCCGGCATCGAGTACCTGAGCGGCATTGCCAACGGCAACGGCGGCACGACGAGCCGCTGGCGTGCCGAAAGCGGCGACTGGGGCACCAGCCTGTGGGGCTTGAAGGGCTCCGAGGATCTCGGCGGTGGAAACAAAGCGGTCTTCCACCTCGAGGGCTCGTTCAATGCGATGAACGGCAACCTCGGCGGCACCGGCTCCATCTGGGATCGCTGGGCAACGGTCGGTTTTTCCAACGACGCTTACGGCACGCTGCTGCTCGGCCGCGAGCTCTCGATTTCGAACGGGTTGTGGGACTTCGATCCGCTCGGCCAGACGTCCTGGTCGTCCGGTTCGCTCGTACGCGGGCGCAACTGGAACAAGACGAGCAACAACATTTCGTACCAGTCGCCGAGCTTCTACGGTTTTGACGTGTACGGCCAGTATTCGCTGTCGAACGCCACCAGCTGGAATGGCAACGGCACGACCGCACAAGGTCGTGCCGACGGCCTGCAACTGACCTACACGAATCCGTACTTCCAGGTGCGCGGCATCTACGACGAGGCGCGCGACGTCAACGGCAAGTTCTCGGACGTGTTCAACTATTCCCGGGAGTACTTCGCGGGCGTGAACGTATTCCTCGGCCAGTTCAAGCTGCAGGCGGCCTATCAGGCCTCGCACGCGAACGGCGCGCCGACCGCCAACAACGGGATTACGTCGACGCAGCAGGTCTGGGGCGGCGTCACGTGGCAGGCGACTCCGGCTGCGGCCTTGACCGGTGCCGTCTATCACGTCAACGCAAACCATGGCGGCGGCAACGCCAACATCTATACGGTGGGCGGCACGTACAACATCTCGAAGCGCACGCTCTTCGACATGCAGATTGCTACCGTTCGCAACAGCAAGAACGCGAACTTCGGCCTGGAGTCGAACGCGGCGGGTGCCGGCGGCCCGATCGCCGGCGGCGGCTACAACGACAATCCGACGCCCGGGCACAGCCAGACGGGTGTCTATGCGGGCATCCAGCATTTGTTCTGATTCGATTTCGCACACGGGTTAGAAGCGCCCTGCCATGCCGCTTCTGGCACCGCGTCCGGGTGCGATGCGCCGTCAGGCCATCGCACCGCACGCATCGACAGAATGCCGGGCCTGGAATCGATCGGAATGCGCGCCGGGCCAGCCGCCCGGACGCATGACGACACCCGCCGTGGCGACGCGGCAATCAGCCAGGCAAGCGAAACGGAATTCACGGGCAGGCCGGAAATGGCATGAAGAGGGAAAGCACCTTCACGACAACGTGGCCGGCAGATCGCCCGGCTTGCCGCACACCCCGCTCAGCGAGCGCGCATGGCCGAGCCAGAGCACGAGCGAGCCCGTCGACACGGCGCCCAGCACGACGAATGCGGTCGGATAACCGAAGTGCTGCGCGAGCACGCCGCCCAGCGCCGGACTGAGCGCCGCGCGGATACCCTGCGCGGTCGCGACGGCGCCCTGCCCGACGTTCACGCGGCCGGAACCGTGCAGCAGGCGCACGACGAGCGCCGGCACGACGACGCTTTGCAGGCCGGCACCGATACCGTCGAGCACTTGCACCGGCCAGCCGCCCGCCTCGCTCATCAGCATCGCGGCAAGCACGCCGCGCACCGGCAACACCAGATAGGAAAGCAGCAGCACGCGCCAGTATCATTTCCTTTTTCAGTGGATCGG
>NZ_CAJPHM010000058.1:0-8252 GCF_905339955.1 Burkholderia sp. BCC1996 | reverse complement strand
TGCTGAATTTACTGCTGCCAAGGTCATGCGCTGGCTGCGAGACGCTGCAATCGGTCCGGCCTTCATCGCGCCTGGCAGTCCGTAGCAAAACGGGTTCGTCGAGAGCTTCAACGGCAAATTGCGTGACGAATTGCTGAACCGGGAATGGTTCCGCAGCCGCGCCGAGGCCAAGTTGCTCATCGAACGCTGGCGGCAGTTCTACAACGAGCGCCGGCCCCATAGCGCGCATCGCTATCAACCGAGGCCGTTCTCCAAGATTGAAATGGCCCGAAGAAATCAGGTAGGTCAGCCTTGGCGACTGGCTCAAGCTTCTCAGGCGCACGCGCCACGACGGACGGTCTAGACGAGCCGATTACGCTGGGGTGGCCAGGCGTTTACCTGGCGTGGCAGTCGTGTAGGCCAATCCGCCGTCGAAGAGAGCCCAATCAAGGAGGGGTGCCTCTGACACCAGAGGCGTCCGTCCAGTGTGAGGATTTGCGCTATAGAGGCGACTATTCAGACTTCACCAACTGATGGATCAACTGGTTTTGTCAATGGTCCCGAGACGTGCCTCAATCAAGACGCCGGCTTTTCTGAGAACGTTGCCTATAACGCAGGCTTTGTCAGCGCGAGTCACCAATGCTTCTATTGCGGCGATATCATCGTCGGTAGCGGCAGGACCGACCGTAAGCGCAGTGTTATGCCGGATGTAAAAGGCGTCATCAGTCTCCACCGAATGGGTGGTAATGGCCAGGTGCTGTACCGGGATTTTGCGGTTCTCCAGGATAGCGGTCAGCGTCGCAATGAAGCATGCCGCTGCTGATGAAGCCAGCAGTTCCTTGGGATTGGCACCTTCGCCACTGCCGCCAAGAGCGGCTGGGATGCCGATCTGCACGCCGAAGTTCTTGCCTTTGACCATCCCGGTTCCTTTGAAGCCGTTGTTCCAGCACAGGTCCAGGTTGATTTCACTTGCTGCCATGGTGTTTTTACTCCAGTTGAGATTATTTATGCTGCAAGGGCGCGCCGTAACGGTTAGGTTCAGGGCACAGAAGATCAGTGGTCATCTAGGCCTTGTCCAGAAACCGCTCGGCATCCAGAGCGGCCATGCAGCCGAAGGCAGCGGAGGTTATGGCTTGGCGGTAGTGCTGGTCAGCAACGTCGCCCGCCGCGAACACGCCTGCGACCGAGGTCTGGGTGGTGTTGCCACCCAGACCCGAACGGATCTTGATGTAGCCGTTATTCATTGCCAACTGACCGTCGAACAACTGGGTGTTGGGGTGGTGGCCGATCGCGATGAAGAAGCCATTCGCGGCGATGTTTCGGGTGCTGCCGTCGAGCACCGACTCCACCCGCACGCCAGTGACGCCGGTGCCGTTACCCAACACCTCGTCGACTTGATGATGCCAGACGGTCTCGATCTTGCCGGTCTTAACTCTGGCGAAGAGCTTGTCCTGCATGATCTTCTCGGCGCGAAGGGTGTCGCGCCGGTGCACGAGGTAAACCTTTCGGGCGATGTTGGACAGGTACAGGGCCTCCTCGACAGCGGTGTTGCCGCCGCCGATTACGACCACGTCCTGGTCGCGGTAGAAGAATCCGTCGCAGGTGGCGCAAGCCGATACACCGCGGCCCTTGAAGGCCTCTTCGGACGGAATCCCCAGGTACTTTGCAGTGGCGCCGGTCGCGATGATCAGCGCATCACAGGTGTAAGTGCCTCTGTCGCCAGTCAAGGTGAGGGGACGCTCGGACAGGTCGGCGGAGTGGATGTGGTCGAAGATCACCTGGGTGTCGAAGCGCTCAGCGTGAGCCTGCATCCGACCCATCAGGTCCGGGCCCATCACACCAGGAGCATCGCCTGGCCAGTTGTCGACCTCGGTGGTGGTCATCAGTTGGCCACCGTGCTGCAGCCCGGTAATGACCACTGGTTTGAGGTTGGCGCGGGCAGCATAGACGGCGGCGGTCCAGCCGGCGGGGCCGGAGCCGAGAATGATCAATGGGTGGTGCGCATTGGAGGACATCACGCAACGTGCCTCATCACCAACTGACTCAGCTTGCTCTTGTCCGACAAGCCTACGTTGCTTTCCAATGCCTGCCCATCTTTGACCACCACGATCGTCGGAATGGAACGAATGTGGAACTGGGCTGCCAGATTCGGCTGTTCGTCGATGTTGACCTCAGCGAAATGCGCCGCAGCCTTGAACTCGTCCGCTACGTGCATGAAGATCGGCAGGATCATCGAGCACGGCTTACACCAGCCGGCCCAGAAGCGGATTACATGGGTGCCCGGCGCCAGTGCGACAGCAGCGTCGAAGTTGTCTTCTGTCAGTTGAGTAATCATCTGGAATCCTATTGGGAGGGAAGGGGAGTCGGGAATCATGTCGTACCGACGGCTTCGTCGGCATAGCGGCTGCCAAAGCGCGCACGCTCGGCAGCACAATCACGTCGGTCAAGCCAACCACTGAGCAACACGAGCACCATGCTTATCGCGACCACGCAGATGGCCCGGGCGGCCATGATTAAGACCTGCAGACCACGCGGGATTCTCGGGGCTGGCTTCTGCCCGATAGCAGTATCAATCGTCATATCAATCGCCGGAGGTTAATTTATGGATCGATCGATCCATAAATTAACCTCCGGCAGCGCCGCCGTCAATGATTTCTGGATTGTATAATCTGTAATTCCTTCATTGACACAGGATCGACGCCCATGGCACGCACCGGACGCCCCAGAACCTTCGACCGCGACGCGGCGGTGGAACGGGCGATGCTGCTGTTCTGGGAGCGCGGCTTTGAAGCGACCACGCTGGCCGAACTGCGAACCGCGCTGGGCGACCTGTCCGCGGCGAGCTTCTACGCAGCCTTCGGATCCAAGGAGACGTTGTTCAGCGAATGCCTTGCCTTGTACATGCGTACCTGCGGCGAACTCGCCAGGCAACTGCAGACGCGCCCGCACGGACCGCGGGAAGCCATGCGCGCCATGCTGCACAGGGCCATCGAAGTGCAGACCTCGGACGGCAAGCCGAAGGGCTGCATGGCAGTTCTGTCCAGCTTGAACTGTTTCGGCGAAAGCAGTTCGGTCGAAAAGGAAGTCGCACAGGCGCGGCGCATCACCGGAGCGGCGATTGTCGAATGCGTCATGGCCGGCGTGGCGGAAGGCGAGCTTCCCTCAGATACCAATGGCGCTGCGTTGGCGTTGGTCATTGACACCTTTCTCAAGGGGGTGGCGATCCAGTCCCGCGACGGGGCTCCAGCGGCGACCCTGCACCAGGGGGCGGAACTAATCATGCAGTTGTGGGGGCCGTGTGCCCATGCCATTTGACTGTAAGCGGCCCATCTTTGACGTTTGGCAGTGAGCAACAGGAGCAAGGAACATAGGTGTCCGCGTAGTTGCCTCGCCCCATTCCGGAAACCCTTGGGGCTGATCCCGTGGCGCACAGCACGCGGGTCCAAGCCTGTCACGCGTGCGATAGCACGTCTGGCAAGCCCGGCGTGATGATGTGTCTGGGAGAACGGGGGAAGGCCACTCGCCCAAACGGTGTTGGCCGCCGCGTGGAGCTTACGAGCCCAATGGTGGTGTGGCCAGATGTTTCAAGCCGATCGGAATGTTCGCGAAGTACGCTTTGACTTGCTAACGGAGTATTGTCTTTCCAGCTCGTTCGCCCCATGAACCTTATATATGTTCTTGGTCAGGTCGATGCCGATTGTTGCAATCTGCAGGGTGACACCCCTTCCGCTTCGAGTGGTCGATGCCACTTCCACTCTGGCACATTGCTACCTTCATCGGATGAGGGAAGCGTCCATGCCATCATTGCATGCAATGATTCGATCCTCAAGTTGGCAATGTACGCGCCGTTCAATAAGAACGGCGCGTACACACTATGCGGGAGTATGGAAGCGTCTACTACATGGTGAGAAGCAGCATAGGCCCCCTTGTCGCTTACTCAAGCATACGTTGCGCGCGCCCGAGGCTATCGTACACATGGGGCTTAGCACTTCGAAAGTACATTGCGAGGACTATGCCCGCAATAAGTGCGCCGGCAAGTACAAGCTCCAAGGCGGTATTCTGACCCGGATTCCCACCTACGACGAGGTCGAAGTGGAAAAGCGCAAATATGGATACGGCACCGAGAGAGGTGACGGCCACCGCGGGTGCGATAAAGACTTTGAAGACATTCTCGCCTGCAGGTACTCCCGTCCGGGCAAACCACGCAATTACCGAAAGGCTGACTAACGCCATCAGCAGGATAACGCCTATCGAACCAAGTCCGGTCAAGCGACCATACAGAGTGTTAGCGTCTGTTTTCTGCAAGATAAATGGCAACATCCCGACTGCCACGACCGCAGCGATCGCCGTAGAGGCTCGGTAGGGTGAGCAGTGGCGATCGTGCACGGCGGCGAAATAGGTCGGGACCGCTTTGTCTACGGAGAGATTGAATACGTATCGAGCGAGGACATTGTGAATTGAGATTAGTGCCGCGATCAACGAGAGAATCACGAAGCCGTACGAGATTTGGGTGAAAGCAGGGGCGACGAACTTTCCAATGGCTTCCGGAAACATTGTCGACGGTGACTTCGTGGCCGCATCAACGGCCTGGTGGCCATAAGCAGAAATCATTGTATAGGACGACAAAGCGTAAAGAATTCCAACAAACACAACCGCGAAGTAGGTCGCTCTCGGAATAGTCTTGTCCGGATCGCGCACCTCATCTCTGAAAAGGGCTGTTGCCTCAAAACCGAGAAAGACGAGGATGGCAAAGAGTAGCGTCACTGACATGTCCCCGTGTGCGAACGCTGATGGCATAATCGGGGTCAATGACAAGCCTTCTGAACCTCCTTTGGCGAGCACGGCGACGTTGAAAATCATTACAACGGCGACTTCAGCAACCAGCGAGAAAGATAGAACCTTCGCGGATAGCTCGATGTGGAAATATCCGAGCGTACTGACAATCACCCACGCTAGAGCTGTCCATATCCACCACGGTGTTTCCGGGCCGTGAAAACTCGTGATTAGCGCCGTGACGCTGATTCCAAAAAATGCATAGGTACCGGCTAATACGACCACGTATGAAATGACGGCTAGGAATGCACAACCTAAGCCGATTTCCTTTCCTAGGCCGGAGCTGATGAAAGCGTAGAAGTCGCCGGGCTTCGGGACGTGCTTCGCCATCGTCACATAACCGACTGCAAAAAGGATCATGAGTACGGTTGTCAGGATGAAGGCGAAGGTGGCGCCTTGTCCTCCGAACAGTATGGTGAACGGAATGAAACCCGATACAACTGCCATGGGTGCTGAGAAGGCCAGAACGCTCAAGGCGAGTGCGCCTACGCCCATTTGACCAGTCAGCCGTGCCGATTCACCGCGATCCCGTCCGGCAATATCAACTTCCTGCCGAGCGTATAGTACTGACGAGTTGCTGCCATCACGTGTATTCATAAGACGTCTCTCCTTGTGATTACCACGACGGTCTGCATCAACGATTGCAGTCCTTGATTGCCAATTAGGCGATTCCTGCTCTATCACTATTTTCGACAAAGTTTAATTGAATGATCTTTCGCTTTTCCTTGCGTATAAGGACTGGTTAAGCCTGTTCTATAATCGTCGACTGAATGTCCGTAAATCTTGAAAAATACTGAAATTTCTCTCGTCGCTACCGCTTTTCTTGCTGGTGGGACGGTGTGGTCAGCTCCGCCGCGATAGAGATGGCAATATTGGAATTTGTCGTCTGCTCTTGATCGATCGAAAGAAGAAATTCTGCACGATTAACCTGCACCCGAGAAACTCCTGCTTCGTGCGTAGCGACGCATTCGTCGGAGTCGACTCGAGAAGCAGAAGTCACGTCGGTACCCTAGAATCGGTGAGTCAAGCCGATCCTTAAGACGGTTTGATTTCCAGTCGACGATGGAGCCGTCGAGCCGATGATAATTGCGTTGTCGATACCAGTTTCCGTATGCGCATTATTGTGCTGATATGCACCTTGGACATAGACAGACGTCCTCTTGGAGAGGTCGTAGTCAATCGCAAGAGCCACCTGTTGCCAATTCGGGCTGGATCCGCCGCTATCCGTGTTCAGCTTCGCGTGGGTAAATGTATACGAGCCAGCAATCCAGAATGCCGGGGTTAGAAAATACTGTGCGTTAATTTCGATGTTGTCGAACTTCCATGACGTCCAGTTTTGAGTTCCTACATCGGAAATGTAAAGGCCACCGCGAGGATTTCCAAAGGTGGTATGCGAATAGGCGAGCGCAATGTTGGATGAATCTTGGAAGGTCCATTTAACCCCTGCGCCAATATTCTGCTGTGTCGCTGCGACGAATGCGGCACCGGTTTCCACGGCGCCAGTGTTTGTCGTTCCGCCATTGGTCTGTCTCGAGTATGCGATTGCGGCAGATATTGGGCCAGTGGAATAGGTTGCACCTGCGCTGTAGGCTCTATTTTCCGTGAAGCCGGTAGAGTTGCTAAACGCGTAGGCCAGTTCGGCCTGAAATCCTCTTAGCGTAGGTGAAACATATTTTATTGAGTTATTAAATCGATATGAATAATCTGCGTTATCGTTATCAAAAATATGCGCTGCAAAATCACCTATTGTCGAGCCGGCTGTCGTAAAGCCGCTCCACATGTCAATCATTGGGTCGTACTGCCGTCCTAGAGTGAAGTTGCCAAAGTCATTGGAATTTAGTCCAATATATGCTTGGCGTCCAAATAGCCGGCCACCGTAAAGCGAGTTGCCACTATTGATGTCAAAGCCGTTTTCAAGCTGGAACACCGTAGTCAAACCGCCTCCGAGATCCTCGACGCCTCGCAGCCCCCACATGCTGGGAGCAGCGTCACCGCTGACCATACTGTATCCTTTATGTCCGCCGGCGTTGCTGGTGAAATTGAATCCGTTGTCGATGGTGCCGTATAACGTGACGCTGCTTTGTGCATACGACACCCCGCACATCATCGACGCACAAACGGCCGCAACTGCTGATTTCTTCATTCTCTAACCCTTTTCTGAAGTCGAAATTTATGACGAACGTCCTAAATTGATAAGGCATACTATATATAGGTTTGCTAAATAAACACTACGCTAATACTCATTCGCACTCTTTGAACCTCGTTGCACGTCAAGGAACCCCTGGTGGACGAGCGGTTCACCTGGACATCATCGTTGGCCGCGCGTCTCCCACATCTGCGCTTGATTCATCCCGCAATCTAGGTCGGCGTGCGCCGGCGGAACGGCAACCCGTCGCTCCAGCCATACACCCATGCTCTACCTGGAAACTCTGCGGCATCGTTTTCCATACAGATCAGTATTCAGGATCGTGACAATAGCGTTCTACCGCGAGGTTCCGTCTTGGCGAAGCAAGATATGTTTCATGACCAATCTGCTCAAAGTTCTGGAGAGGAAACTTCTCCACGGTTGAGGCTCGCGCTGTACATGGATTGCGAACGAACATTCGTTACAAAATAAAGCGAGATTCGTGCCATGGCGGTTGTTCGTTCAAATTCGCGTGCCTCGGGGCCTGCGTTGTGCTTTCCTGCATCACAGCGGTGCGCGTATGCACACGATGCACCAGAAGCAAACAGATCTACATTTGCACCAAGGTCTGCGCTTGCCGATGTCTGGCTAACGAATGCTAGTTCATAACCATCGTGAGAAAATCTGCGGTTAACCCTGTGTTCGGAATAACACTAGGGTGACCGAGCAAGAGCTCACGGTAGCGATTGAGTGAAGCGGCCAAAGGCCGAGTCTGATGTCTGATAAGTGCGATGAACGAAGCTGAGATGACGGCTGGTATGAGCAAGTGTCAATTTAGGAGGTCGCCTGCAGGCGCGTGCATCTGTCTGATGTTTGCCGGAGAGAGATAGAGAAATGCAAGCGACGGGGCGCAGGTATTTACTGCCGATGTGTCCGGTCTTTCATTGCGTCGGTAGGAAAACCGCCGGTTGACTTCAAGGCTTACAAGAGAAGCGGGCAAGCTCACGTGGCGGTGCGATGTCTCGGTCGGAAAGCGCGGTCAGGGGCATGTTGTTGAGCTCAGAACGACTGGCGCTGGCGACGCGACAGAATTTCGCGGGTACTGAAAGAGGGAATTCGGTTAGTAGCCGGTCGCTTCGACACACTGCCTCTGGAACTCGCGTTCTGATGTGCCTGATCCGCCTGCACAGATTTGCCCACCGCACGAAGCGTGTCAATTCGTCGATAACGCTCTTGGATCAGTGGCAGATCGCCGATTGCGACGAAGACGATGCTTGAGGATTGCCCATGGCGAATCCGGCACGATGCCCGGCCC
>NZ_CAJPHM010000057.1:0-9730 GCF_905339955.1 Burkholderia sp. BCC1996 | reverse complement strand
AAAATCAGAGACTCAGCGTCAGTTAGCCTGACGACAGCAACGATTCGATCTGCCACAAGCGCTCGCAGAAAGTCGTACTCGCCATTTTTACGGCTTCTCTCGTGTTCCAGTTCTCCTGCGACGATTTCCGGAACGAGAATGTCGTACGGGATGGTCGAGAGGATTCTTTCACCATATTTGCATGCGTGAAGGTTAATAAGTACGCTGGTGTCGAGAACCCATTGGTTCACGATGTCAATCCGGGAGCTTGAGCAGTTCATCCGTATCCCTTTCCTCAAGCTCGATTTGATCAATAATGCCACGTACCTCCACTCGGCCTAACTTCAGTAGCTCCGCCAGTTGTCCTTCCGACATCAATTCGCGCTTCCAGGCGGCATGTGCCATCAGGCTCAGGCGGTGGGAGATGGGGCGGTCGGCATCGCCTTTCACAGGATCTTGGCGTTCAGTCATTTCGCCGAGAACCTCCCGAGCGTGCTCATCGGTGATGCCGCCATTGTTTTCGAACCATAGCCACGTACCTTTCTTTGCAAGTCCTAATTCTTCGAGCCGGAGACAGCACGCCTGTCGCGATATGTTGTACTGTTGGGCGAGGAGAATTATTAGACGCCTGGTCGTCTTGCCGGTAATTTGCTTCAATTGGCTGAAACTTTCCGAGAAACTCTCCGCCGGCGTCAGGAAGGCACGGCCAAAAGCATTGGCGTAGCGTTCGTCACGCGACAGGAATTTCTCATCTTCTTCGAGCACCTCCGGAGTCTGACGCGTGCCATAAAAGTGACCGAGCTCATGCGCCGCGGACTGGATGCGCCTGGGTAGTGGATGACTAGCATTGAGAAGAATACAGGCTCCAATGTTTTCATCGTAACTAAAGAGGCCCGCAATCTTCGAATTGGAAGCAAGGCGACGCTGATACAAGCGTATGCCGAGATCCAGTTCGATTACCGAAAAAATATCGGCGATCGGTCCCGGGCCAAGACCAAGCCAGTCGCGCAATTCCTTTGCATGCTTTTCGGCGAGTGCCGTGACGTCGCCCTCATTGAGGCCGCGCTCCGGTGGGTAATTTCGTCGGCGCCGGATGCCGAGTATGTTCTCCATTTCAGCATCCGCCTTAATCAAGTCGTTGAATAGCCGAATGGCCTCAGCGGTTTGCGCGTCCTCTGTCTCACGCAATTTGCGAAAGCGAGGCACTAGGTCCACGTGGACGGCTTCCCGGCGGAGCAGGGCGTTCACCGATACGCCGTAGTGACGGCCGAGCAATTGGATTTCCTGAATACGCACGCGTCGTACGCCCTTCTCGATGGATACAAGAGTGGGGCGGGAAACGCCGATGATTTGGGCTGCATCTTCTTGCCGAATGGCTGCGTTCTCTCGTGCTATTCGCAGGCGACGTCCAATTTCTTGTGCAGTCAGCTCATTTAGATCAGCCATAGCGTCCTCCATCCATCCAGTTATTCAGGAAGCTTTGTTGCCCTTGAGCGGACAGAAATGCTCGCCATTCTTTGGCATGTGATGCCAACATCAACTTCAGCTTTTTCAAAGTTTCCTCATAGGTTTCCCCGGTCGCGATCGCGATTTGCGAAGCGTACGCGCGAAGACCGTCATCGGGTCGAGCGGCCATGTCCGCAAGATGCTGCAGATGGCGCACACCGACGCTTCCATATTCGATCATGATGTCTCTATCGGCCTTCTGAGGGATGACAGACAAAGCATCTTCCACATCGGAGGCGGCGAGATCGAACACAATATAGGTGTCGCGCGCCTCGGTGACTCCGGCTGCATGCAGACTCAAGCGCCTCAGCAGGCAGGCAGCGCACAGGCCACACTGCTTCTTCTCACCTACATTAACTACTCGGCGTGTTTGCCAACAGGATCGTGTATTCGTCAGATGCTTTTTAGACTTTTCAGGTATGTGCAAGAATGCGCTTAGTGTTTGGCCTTTTGTGAACCAAAGGCGTGGTTGCTCAAAACTGACCTGGTAGTTTTGCAATGCCCTGATGAACTGCTCCATCTTTCGAAAGAACGTCGGATGGTTGCGATAGTCAGGGTAAACGTTGTACAACGGAAGCAGCACCGGTCCAAGCGCTCCCTGTCCGCTCTCCGGAACGACAATTCGAGTCACGTTTGAGAGCTGCGCGGCAATCGCTGTTACCGCCGCGAATTGAAATCCGCGTGAGCGGAAGCTACTCTCGCTGCCACGGTATTCCTTGGTCTCGAAGGGAATCTGAGTGAAGTAGCTATCGCCGTCCTTGGGCCGCTGGTAATTTTTAGCGACCCGGATACAAAGGGCCTCGTCCCTTGCGCCGCTCAAGGCCGATACTGCGCGCGAGTCCAAACCATTGCTGTAGGCAACAGCAAAGGTCTTGGTCTTACCAAAGTCCAAAGGTATCTGTCGCGAGCCGATAGGCGACGGCGCCTTCGTTTTCACAAAAGTGAATTGCCACGTGTCGCCGGTCAGATGGTTCAAGACGCCCTGGAGGCTGTTCAGAACCTCCGGCTGCTGCCAACTCTTGGGCGCGGCAACGGGAAGAGTCACATGTAAGATGCGCCGCCAGCTCAGCGGCCGCTTCCAGCGTCGATCAGCGAACTCCACGGCGGCACAAAGAAGCAGCATATCGTAGTGAGTTGGCTTGCACCCCTCGACATCGAAGCTATCGAGAGCTGACGGATCAAAGCGGATGTGCTGGCCGATTTCCGCGATTTCGGCATCCTCCGGGACGGCGCGACCGCGCTTCTGCCCATTCTCGAGGACAACCAGACGCTTTTCCGATCTAGCTGGTTTTTTGATGCTAGTGCTCATTCTTCGGGGCCCTCATCTACGCCGCTTTTCTTATGGAGCGCTTCGCCAAATGCGCGCTTGTTGCCGGAGGCCAAAGCAGCGCAGAGCTCATCAGGCTTGATGGCAGAAAAGGTTTCGTGGTTTCGCTCAAGGCCCTTGCGATAATCCTCACGCTTCATGTCTCCAAGATCGCGGGCGCGAATGCAGTGTTCGTCGAGCCGATTCTTGGTGGTGCCAATCCATTCTCTCGCCGTGTGCCCCAGCGCTTGATCAAGTGCTTGCTCCGGTGAAATCTGATCCCTGAGATGGGCGATCAGATGCCTGTTCAGAGACTCGGACAGAAACGACCTGGGGTGGCGATCAAAGATCGTCTCGATCGCTGCCGCCGGGTCCAGATCCATTTGGGGACGCTGGGCATGCGCTCTGAGTTCGGCGAAAAGGGGATGGAAGGTCTTCATGTCTACGTCGCGAATCATGCTGTGGCAAGCCTGTGCCATGCGTTCTTCAGCGCTCGTGGCGTCGCTAACCAGCTTTTGGCCGTATACCTTCCAACGACTAGTCAATGCGACATTTCTGAATGGTCCGTCAGACATAGCGCCCTCCCATGTCAGCAATGTACGATCTGGATCTGACAATGTCAACATAATCATAAAATAATCTGACATTGTGCCCCGCCGAGGTCACGGGCGGAAGAAATCGCTGACGATCGGCCTTAGCGGTGGAGAAGGCGAGTCTCGCTGGGTCAGCAAGAACCGCTGGATGAGCGACGTGCCGTTAGCGAAGTCGGATTCGAGGTCGGTAAGTCTGGCGAGGTTGTCGAATTGACAGCATCTTGGACAATGGAGGTGCAGGTCGACTTGGCGTTCTATGTTTGGGAGCGATCGATCGGGAAGGGATAGAGCTTGGATACGCAAACAGTCCGATGGAAGACGAACATCGAAGTGGTGGCTCTTCTGAACGCTGGTGGTGCTGTGACCGGTGGGTCCGCGCAGATGAGATGTAGACATTGAAAGAGGAGCCGGCCAGTATGAGATCAACGTCAGCGAGGCGCAGCCCGGATATCGTCGTAATGTCCACGCATCTTGCGGCGCTCGCTCCCGCTAGCGCGCTACGTCATGTAGCGGCAGGAAGACGTATCGCGCTCTGCCAGGGGGGGCACGTCGATTGGCGACTGGGAGCATTGGTCTTGGTGAGGGTGGTTCAGTCGGATCCGACACTTGTTCCCGCTTTACTTGAACCGCACTACCATGGATTGGCGGAGGCGCTTTCGCAGCCTAGCCCGTCTTTCTACGATGAAGGCCTATTGTTTCTACGCCTCCTCGTGCAGGTCGAGCCTGGTGGGTCAACTCGGGTGCTGGATCAAATCGATGTTGAGAAAGCCCAAATTGGCTGGCGCAACGCGATTCGCGGTCGTGAGAACAATCGCGAGCCTGGCGCAAAGGCGCAAGCGCGGCAGGTTGCTTCTTTGCTGATCCAGCAGGCGCTCGATCGCAGTGACGCTGTCGGCGAGCTTGCGCGTCAACTACGGCGTGACTTTCCTAGTCAGTCCGTACCCTTAGCGAAAACTGTGGAGCCGATTGACTTAACTGAGCCGATAGAGTGAGCACGCCGACGATGGCTTGGGGCAATGGTGGAGGCGCCATGATGCTGTGCATGCGACGCCCCCATTGATATCATGTCGAACGATTGACACTGACTGGCCATAAGCTCTAGAGGGCGGTTGTGCCGAGGCGAGCGAGCAAGCGCGTTTTCTGTATCCTATGAGTTGAGAAAACGGCAAAGCTGATTGAGCTGGCGACGGATGTGGCCCGCCTGCTGACAGATCCGATGGAACGATAAGGTTTTTTGGGTTCCTTAGCTGATATCTATCGGCTAAGGATTTCTATGACGATGAAAAATGACGAAGGCGGGGCCAACCCGTCCTACCAGGGCTACGACTACCAGAAGTTGGTAACGGTCTGGGTGGCGTTGCGGCTGATGTTCGGGCCGGGCGCCGCCACGGATCAGGTCGTGGTCGAGCCGGCTTCGCACGACGACGTCAAGGCGCTCCTAGCAGTGTCGGAAGAGGCGGCCGAGGCCAGCCTCAAGATCGCCGCCAGCGGCGAGTTGCATGTCCAAATCAAGTTCAAGGGCGCCGGCGCCTGGAGCGCCAAGGACTTTGCGGGCGTGGTCAATGACAAGACGGCCAAGGGGACCAAGGGCCCTAAGCCGCGGCCTCGTGCCAAGGCTTTGCTGCTGGCCGACATCAACCGTCGCTATGTCTTCATCACCAACTCCAGCGTCGACAGTGCTTTGGCCCAGGGTCGGGTCAAGTATCCTGAACAGAATCCCGACGCCGCTTTCATCCCTGCGAACCTCAATCTTACGCCGCCGGAGCGGCAAAGCCTCGCCGGCCGTTTCTCCTTGATCGAGGGCATGACCTACGAGGAGACGAGGCGGCAGATCGGCAAGATCCTCAGTGCGACGCTGCATGTCCCTACCCAGGCGGTCGACGCCTGCATCGACCGCCTGAAACGGGCGGTCGAAGACCGCTTTCTCGCGGTCCCCGACCCCCTGCGCAAGGCGGACATCGAAAAGATTGCCGAGGGCTTCGGCGGCGTGCCGCATGCCAACCCGCAGCTCGCCCGTTACGTCACCCCCGCCAACCTTCCCGTCGCCGAATCGCGCCTGACCCAGTTCGGTGCAGTGCTGCTGATCGGCCCGTCGGGCTATGGCAAGAGCCTGACCGCCGACAAACTGGCCTTCGACCGCCGCCAGTCTGATCCGCCCTATAAAGTGGTCCGCGAGAGCGTGGGCTTGCCGGCGATCGAGGAGGCGTTCGCCACCCCCGGCCGGGTGCTGTTCCACCTGGAGGACCCCTGGGGCCAGTCCGGCCTAAAGAGGGGCGAGGCCGAGGACTGGTCCAAACGGATCAGCGCCCTCATCCACCAGCGCGTCCCCGACAAGCAGTTCGTCATCACCTCGCGGAGCGAGATCTATCGCGCGGCCCTCAGCGCATCGCCGCCGCCGGTGTGGGCCGACCGCGCCGTCGTCATAGACGACGAAGCCTATGACGAGGCCGCGCGCCGGGCGATCTTGCATGGCCCCTTTGCCGGGACTGGCGCATGGCGCCAGGACCTCGCGCGCCAGCACGAAGCGCGCCTGCTTAGCGCGTTGAAGTCGCCGTTCGAGCTGAACGCCTTCGCGCGCGAACTGATCGCAGTCCCGAAACCCTCTGAAGCAGACGTCGAACGGCTGGTGGACCGGGCGCTCAGCGACAGCCGGCTGCAGGTGGTCCGTGACCAGATCGGCGGCTTCGGCGACCCAGGCGTCCGCGGCGCGGCCGTGCTCTGGGCGCTGCTGCGCTATTCCCGCAGTCTGCCGCCTGGCCAGCTCGCCCGGCTTCGCCGTGCGGTCGATCGCGAAGGCAAGATCGAGATCGGGCTCGACGACCTGGCCGAGCGTCTGGGTCAGACCCAACTGACCAAGGACGGCGACGGCGCCTACGCCGCCCATGCCAAGGTCGTCGAAGCCATGGAGCAGCTGGCCCGCGAGCAGCCTCGCGCGGCTGAAGGCGCGCTGAACGCCTCCGCGCGGGCGGCCCTCATGCTCGCCGGGCAGGATCTTAACTGGCTAGATGTGGTCGAACGCCTCGTGACCGGAGCGCGGGCGCTCAAGGACGATGGTGTCGAACTCGACGAGGCCGTCGTAGCTGCCTTCGATGGCTTTCTGATTGACGGCCTGACCAAGGCCGTCGGCCATGCCAACGCCTTCCGCAGGGCCTGGCGCGCGGCCGATCGCCGGCTCAGCCCGGAGTCGCCGATCGGCTGGCTTGTCGACTGGCTCGAGCACGGCGCGCCCAAGGAGAAAGGCGGCTTCGCCGCCATCGGCTGGCGACCGCCCAAGGTCTCCAAGGCCGACCGCGACGCCGTCATCGCCGCCGATCCCGGTCTGTGCATCCTCAAGGGGTTCATCGCTCACCAGCTGCCCTGGACTTCCACCAACTATGATGCCGATGATCTGCTGCCGTGGCTGAAGCCGTTCGGGGGGGATTTCACCAAGGCCTTCCTGACCGCCGGCAAGGTGGTAGCCGACGCGGCCGACTACGTAATGAGCGCCGATGCGATCTCGGAATGCGCCCTGGCGGGTCCTGAGCCGGCGTATGAGGCGGTGTGGGACCAGATCGTAAAAATGCAGGCGACCGTCGACGCCGCCTTGACCCAGTCGAGCGTGGACCGCCGCCAAGCCTGGCAGGGCGAACTCGATTTTGCAGCGGGTCTCCACATCCAGGAGCGTGTCGAGGAGGAGGGGCCTTCGGCCGAGCACTTCGCCAAGGGCTACGTCAAGGCGCGACGTCGCCAGCAAGGCCACGACTGGATCGCGGGGCATCCCAGGCCGGATATCATCCTGCCGCTGTGGGCCGATGCAATGCGCTACAGCCTGCCTAAGGTCACGGCTGCCGAGCTCGACGCCTTCTTCGAGGCCGCGGGGGAGGACGACCGCCTTCAGGCCGCAGGGCTGGGCGTCATCGCCGACAGGCGCCTCGAGTTCGGACGAGACCGCGTTTCGAACGCGCTGATTGGCGGCGGGCCCAAGGCGATCGACGCCGCCGTCCGGGCCCTGTCATTCCTGGAAGGCGGCGGGGAGGGCAAATCGAGCAAGCTGTCGGCCCAGACTATCCTGCTGGACCTTTTGCCAATGTTGTCGCCGGTTCGCGCCGCCCTGCTAGCGCCGGAGATTGCCGACCTCGAACACGGGAAGGAGAAGGCTACGCTCGCGCAGCGCATCCTGGCCGCCAGTCCGCCCGATGGCGCGGCCGCCGTGCACCTCGTGCTTTCGCGCGCGCTCGGGGCTGACGATGCCACCCTCCTGCAATGCTTCCGAGAACTCCCGCCGGGTCAGGCGCAAAGCCTGCTGGCGGAAGGCCCACGCGGCCTGGCGCGTCTTCTGCTCCTGATCTCAGCGGCCGAAGGCCAGGATGTCCTGGCCCTGGCCGAACAGTGGGCCGGATCCGAGGATGAGGACGACGCCCAGGCGGCCGTCCGGGCCTTGGCCAAATTCGGCGGCCCTACGGCCCGAAGCGCGATCGTTAAGGCGCTCGGTCACCCGCACTACCAAGTTCGCCGCACCGTCGTGGAGGCCTTGGCCCCGAAGGCCGACGAGGGTGAAAAGGCGGCGCTTCTGAACTTGGCCACGGACAAGAGCGCGCCGGTCCGCGCAGCCCTGGCCGTCGTCATCGGCGAGCAAGGCTGGACGGACGAGCTCGACACCCTCTTAACGCTTCTCGGCGACCGTCGAAACTATGCGCGGCATCCCGAATATCAGAAGCGGGAAGAACCCGAGTATCACGTCGCCCGCGCCGCCGCGGCCGCGCTCGGCAGGTTCGACACCCTGCCGGCGAAAGCCCTCGACCAGATCATGGCCTTCCTCGCCCGAAAGGACGGCGAGGCCATTGATATCGTGCTGCACGCGGACCTGCTCAACCTCCTGACCTATCCGGACCATCCGCCGGCCTGGGAGGCGATTGAACACGGCCTCAGCGACGACCACGTCGTCGGCGACAACGAGGAAAACCTTTATCCTGTGCGCTACGCGGCGGGATGGGCCGTCGTACATCGGATCAGCCGGCATCCCTTCGAGCACAATCTCGTGCCGTGGGCAGCGATCAAGGCGGCGGCGGACCACATCGATCCGCAGCTGGCCGCGCCGCTGCTGCTGGCACTCGGCGCGCAATTGGCCGTCGACTGCGACGCCGGAACCCTGGAGGCCCTTCGCGGCGCCAATACCTCCGACGCCCGCGTGGCGCTCGCCCTGTCGATGATCGACGACCACGGGGCAGCACGGGAACTGGCGATCAAACACGGCCTCCTGGCGACGGGCCACCCCTTCCTCGACGACAGCGACGACGTCTCGACGGACGACGCCCAACTCCCCCGCTGGCCGCTCTCCTCATGCGGTCGCGCCTGGCTTTCGTCTCTGCAGGATGGCGCCGACGTTGAGTCGACTCTGCTGTGGGTGATGGCTAGGCGAACGGGCCAGCCCCTGATCGACGACGAATTCGACCCACGGCCGCTCCGGCGAAAGAAGGCCGTGCCGATCATGACCTTCGCGGAGATGTTCGGGATGGAGTGACGACCGCAGGAAAGCCCAAGCTGCGACGGCAAAGCGGCAGCGCGACGTGGGCCTGACGCCGCTGATCGAGCCATGCGTCGATGTCGTTCAGATCCCAAACAACGCACGTACAGAGTGAGCACGCTGACGATGACTGGAGGCAACGATGAAGGCGAGCCATGATGCTGTGCATGCGACGCCCCCTTGATATCATGTCTACTGATTGACGATGGGCTCGCCAGAGTCGCCGCCCCGCAAATTGCTCCATCTCCCGCGCCAGCAAAAGGTTTGCGGCCATGACGGTAAAAGCGACGGTAAAGGCCCATGTCGATCATCGCAATTCCCTTTAACCACGCGGGTTTGCGAGACCTGTTGATGATGGAGTGGGATGTATTCGGCGATAGTCCGGACAATTTGCTCGGGATTGTGTCGTTGGAACTCGATGTTCTCGTGGCGGCGCGACGCGTCCGTGACTCCCTTGCTTTTCGATTCTCCTTACCATAAAGTAAGGAATAAGGGGGTATCGTTATGACTACGGCAACCATCACGTCAAAGGGTCAGGTCACAATTCCGGTAGACGTAAGAAATCAACTTGGCTTGGAGCCCGGTGACCGGATTGAATTCAGCTTCAACGAGGCGACAGGCCGGTATGAGGTCTATCCGGCAACGCGCTCGCTCGTGGCGCTCAAGGGCGTTGTGAAGAAGCCAGCGAAACCGGTGTCGATTGATGACATGAATCGGGCCATCGCTGAGCAGGGGGCGTCGGCGCGATGATCGGACTGGATACAAACGTGCTGGTCCGCTACTTCGCGCAAGACGACGAGGTTCAGTCGAAGAAGGCGACGCTACTGATGGAGTCCCTGTCGC
>NZ_CAJPHM010000056.1:0-10572 GCF_905339955.1 Burkholderia sp. BCC1996 | reverse complement strand
CGGGCCTAGCTGGCCAAAGCCCCAATTATTGGGGCGTGAAGATAGTAACGGGGGGCAGGAAAATGACCCCAACCCGACGGATCGGGGAAAGCTTGGTTCGATACGGCACAGCGTCGTAGACGCACGCGGCATCCCTCTGGCTGTCACTGTCACGGGCGCCAACTGGCACGATTCGATGGCTTTCGAGCCCACGCTTCATGCCATCCCGGCAGTGCCGGGCTTGAGCGGCCAGCCCCCGCAGCTATGCGTGCCAGACCTTCGAGAAGCGCGGTGCTGCAAGCTTCCGAGTCAATTAGTCAGGATATGATGTGGAGGGACCAAAGAGTAGATACACGCGTGTGATCGACATAAGGAGTGCGACATCGCCGGTAAGCTTATCGGAATTAAATGTGTGACGATATGAGCAGAATCGACACCTATGGCGGCGACGGAACTTGCGGCTTTCCTTTGGAAAGTAGTAGGTCGCGACAGTTCATGGTGAGTCGTATCCGCCCGTGTGGGTTTCATGAAAGTAGTCCTTCTGTCGCCCCTTCCTGTTGGGGGCATCGGCTGAAATGCTGCTAACGTTGTTTAGTGTTGCCCGGTAAGCAACGGGAGCTGCGCTTAGTTGCTCTTGCCGTAGCGATTATTTTCCCACAACATTGGCTCACGAACATGATCCTTCATAAAGTGCATCAATGAAAATTCTGGTTGCTGGATTTCAGCATGAAACGAATACTTTCGCGCCAACCAAGGCTGGCTGGCAGAGCTTTCTTCAGGGGGAAGGTTTCCCACCGCTGAGCCGTGGTGTCGACGTCATGAAGTTGCGCGACGTGAATCTGCCGGTCGGAGGGTTCATCAATTGTGCAGAAGAAGCGGGGCACGAAGTGATACCCGTGATTTGGGCCGGCGCAAGTGCGTCGGCGCATGTGACGAAAGAGGCATACGAGCGAATCACAAGCGAAATTGTTGGTGCAGTAAGAACCGGTGGATTTGATGCAATCTACTTGGACCTCCATGGTGCCATGGTTGCCGAGCATATCGATGATGGCGAAGGGGAGTTGTTGGAGCGGGTCCGCCGAGAAATCGGGGATACGGTACCGATAGTGGTTTCACTAGATCTGCACGCGAATGTTACGCAGAGAATGTTGGACTGCGCAGATGCAATGGTGACCTATCGCACATACCCGCACATCGATATGGCTGACACTGGGAGACGTGCCGCGCAGATCCTAGAAACGCTATTTAGCGAGAGACGTGTCCTCAAAGTTGTGGCACGCCGGGTACCGTTTCTTATTCCGATTAACGGGATGTGCACGCTTGTTGACCCTGCTCGTGGAATGTACGATCTGCTAATGTCTCTCGAGCGCGATTCAATTGTCTCATTGGATTTCGCGCCGGGTTTTCCTGCAGCAGATTTCTCGGAATGCGGTCCCGTGATCTGGGGATATGGGTACGATGAATCGGCGCTCATACGGGCTATTGAGTTGCTTATGGAGAGAATGATTCTGGACGAGCCGCGCTGGCAGGTTCAGATTCTTACCCCTGACGAAGCAGTGGTGGAAGCAATGCGTGTGACTGCCAGCGCAAGCATGCCGGTGGTAATAGCAGATACGCAGGACAATCCCGGAGTCGGTGGGGATTCAAATACTATGGGCATGGTGCGCGCACTGATTCGTCATGGCGCGACCGATGCTGCGGTGGGCTTGGTATGGGATCCGGAAGCTGCAGCGGCGGCGCACGCCGCAGGTGTGGGGGCGCATATCAAACTCGCACTCGGGGGTAAGTCCGGTGTTCCGGGTGATGCACCGCTAGTCGGGACATTCGAGGTTGATCATCTTTCCGATGGCCACTTTCGCTTCGATGGACCTATGATGAACGGCGTCGAAGGAGAACTTGGTCCGGTAGCATGCCTCCGCATCTACGGCGTAAGGATTGCCATCAGTACGGTGAAGGCGCAGATGTTTGATCGAAACCTCTATCGCGTAGCCGGGATTGAACCCGAAAAAATGAAGATACTTGTAAACAAAAGTTCCGTTCACTTCTGGGCGGACTTTGAGCCGATCGCCGAGGTAATCCTGGTTGCAAAAGCGCCGGGGCCGATGGCGGCGGATCCCATGGATCTCCCTTGGGAACATTTGGATCCTGAGATCCGGCTCAGACCGATGGGGCCGTCCCTCAAAGAGTACCGTCTGTCGCACGCTTGATAACTTGATGCGCACTTTCGACGCTGTGTTGAGCGCGACTGTTCTTGAGTTCGGTGAGTAGCGGCGTGAGTTGATAAAATCGTAGCCTCCATCGGGAAGATGCTGCATATGTGAAGGAAATTTCGCGTGCGGCTGGGTCCTGCGACGTATTGGGAGGGCCTCCCTCATGGGTGTTACCCGGGGAGAGCATAATCGGATTCGACGGGCGTGGTGCATTCCACGTCATCCCGCAAAACGTTGGAGCGTTGGCTCATATTTCGGCGAAAAGGTATAAAATGGATCAGGCTGTCGGCATTTTCTAATGGTGTGATAAGTGTGATTAGATTGTTTGCGGCCATTGCGGTGATCGTCTAAGTGACGGCAGGGCGATTGCCCGTGGAAAACATAGACATTTGTTTTAGTATTAGATTCAGTAGTGCATCTGCCGCGGCTGGCAATGGCCTTCCCACTTTGACAAGTAGTCGCGCTTTTGTGGACTGAAATAATGGGTGATTGACTGGCAACGCAACCAGTTCGCCCTTGGTGATCTCTCTGCTCACTGCATACTGCCCCACAAGCGTGATGCCAGTGCCACGAGATACAAAATTCTTTAGTACCGACTGTGAGTTAGATATAAAGGTCGGGTGGATGTTTAGGTTGTCGATATACGCGAGTGTTTCCACAAATTTACCGATCCCAAACGTCGGGGGCATCAGGGCCAACGGATAGTTCAATATTTCGCTAACGCTGACGGCTGTACCACGTACTGCGAGGGGATGTGTCACGTGCGCTAACACCGCCACCGGTTGAGGCGATGTCGCACGATACTCAACTTCCGGGTGCCCGGGTGGGTTGAATGCCAGGCCAATATGGGCTCGAGCTTCGGCGACCTCAGTCACCACGTCATCAACAGGCAGCGTGTCTACACAAATATCAAGCTTTGGATATTTTGCACAGAACGCGGCCAATACCTCCTCCATCAAGCTGTCGACGTAACCTTCACTTGTCACGATGCGAACGCTACCTTGTTCCAGTCCTCGCATCGCCTGAAAGCGGTCTTCGAGCTGTTCCTGCAACGCGTGACAGCCTCGCCAGTAGTCCAGCAAATAGCCCGCCGCATCGGTCGGTTGTACGCCCCGCGTACGTCGCTCAAATAAGGTGGCTCCTACTTCGTCTTCCAACAGCTTGATCTGTCGTGTGATGACGGACGGCGCCGTGTTCAAGCTATCAGAAGCCGCTCGAATAGACCCATGGATCAGCACTTCATGGAAGTACCTAAGGCGTCGTTGATTGATCTCTCGCATACGTAGTCTCGTTGGAACTGGCTGAATTTCTCGTGTTGCTTGTTGAGCAACTCTACCTGACTATTGTTGCTCTTGCGCATAGTTTTTTGGGGGAGGACGATCGTTTGTGTCTTGCGAATGAATCGTTTGCAAGATGTCGCAGAGTTTCCTCAGGAGATATCGCGTGTCAACCATTCCAACGACTCACGTGACCGAGACCAGGTCAGCCCTTTTCAGCAAGATTAGTTGGCGTATTTTGCCATTTTTGCTGACCTGCTACACCCTCGCGTTTTTGGACCGAATCAATATCGGTTTCGCGAAACTGCAAATGCAGAACGATTTGGGTTTTTCGGATGCCGTGTATGGCCTCGCAGCGGGCATCTTTTTTGTTGGGTACGTTTTGTTTGAAGTGCCTAGCAATTTATGGATGCTTCGTGTGGGCGCTCGAAAGACGATCAGTAGAATTATGGTGCTGTGGGGCATAACTTCTGCCGCGACTTTGTTTGTGCGGAACGATACGATGTTCTATTGTTTGCGTTTCCTGCTCGGTGTATTCGAGGCGGGGTTTCTTCCGGGCATGCTGTTTTATCTTACGTATTGGTATAACGAGAAGCGCATGGCTAGGGTGATTGCGATTGTTACGCTTGCCGGGCCGATCGGCGGTGCGCTTGGCGGTCCCATGTCAACTTGGATTCTGACCAAGTTTTCAGGTGCTCATGGCCTCGCAGGGTGGCAATGGATGTTTCTGTTGGAGGGGCTGCCATGTGTTGTGCTTGGTGTCGTAGCGCGATTTTTCCTGACTGACCGACCGAGTGATGCGAAGTGGTTGACCGAAACTGAGAAGTGTCTACTGGTTGCGGAGCTTGGCTCGCCGGCCCCGAAGCATCGTTCGTTTGCGCATGTACTGAAGGACCCGCGTATCTATTTGATGTGCGCAGCATACTTCTGCGTGATTGCGAGTATGTATGTGGTGAGTTTCTGGTTGCCAACCATTCTAAAAGAGCGGGGGGTGACCAACATGTTGCATATCGGTCTCTATTCCGCTATTCCACATGCGGTGGCGGCCTTTGGGATGTATTTTGGTAGCCGGAGTTCTGACATGCATCGTGAGCGCCGCTATCACAGCGCAGTTCCAGCACTAGTTGGGGCGCTGGCGATCGCGGGCGCTGCATTGCTCACGGGGCAATTGGTCACATCACTGCTGTTGCTTGCGATCGCTAATACGATGATGTATATGGCATATGCAGTGTTTTGGGCGACGCCGTCCGAATATCTGAAGGGCGACTCAGCTGCGGGGGGGATCGCGTTAATTAATACTACTGGCCTTATCGGTGGTTTCATGAGCCCGACATTTATTGGGTGGATTAAGACGCTGACCGGCAGCACTCAATTTGGTTTGTTGGGAATGTCATGTGTTTTAGCGATTGGCTCCCTCCTACTTTTGGTGAACCGGGTGCCAAATGACGGAGAGGCGCATGGTCATCGACATTCGTGAATTCATGTTAGATGTCGTAACTCTCATGTTATAGAGAAAATTTGGGGGCACGAGATAATCCTGAGCCGCAATCGCTGCGGCATGAAGTAAAGGATGAGCGGGGGATTTCGAAGTAGTGTAGAAGCGTTCGAACACGTGGTACGGGAGAGATCGTCTGACGCGACGGCGCCGAAGGAGCAACCGCCCCGGAAACTCTCAGGCAAAAGGACCGTACAACTAGAACATCTGGAGAGCGGCGCCAAGCGCCCACCGAAGGGGAACTGCCGCCGGACTGGGCGGCTTGCGAAACTCTCAGGTACATGGACAGATGGGGCTACGGTGCTGGCTGGGTAGTGCGTAAGTCAGTCGGCAGTGCTCAACGTTTGCATGGACCATGTCATGTTACGAATTGCCATTATTGGCGCCGGGATCACTGGCGTCACAACTGCGTACGCCCTCGCGCAACGCGGCTATCAGGTCACTGTTTTCGAACGTCATCGATATGCGGCGATGGAAACGTCATTCGCGAATGGCGGGCAGTTGTCCGCCAGTAATGCCGAAGTCTGGAACAACCGTGCAACCGTAATGAAGGGATTGCGCTGGATGTTCACGCGCGACGCGCCGTTACTGATGAATCCGCGCCCCGATTGGCATAAATACAGTTGGATCGGAGAATTTTTGCGGCAGATTCCGCGTTACCAAGCCAATACTATCGAAACGGTGCGTCTTGCAATTGCCGCGCGCGAACACCTTTTTGCGATTGCCGCGAGAGAAGGCATTGCATTCGATCTGGAACGACGCGGTATCCTGCACTTCTACGCGACGCGTAGAGAGTTCGACGCCGCAATGAAAGTCAATGCGCTGTTGCGAGAGGGGGGGCTCGACCGTCGCCCTGTCACGCCTGAAGAAATTCGCAAGATTGAGCCAACGCTACATGGCGAATTCTATGGTGGTTTTTTCACAGAATCCGATTCGACGGGCGACATTCACAAGTTTACGCGTGGTCTTGCGGACACATGCGCACGACGCGGGGTCGAATTTCGCTACGAAACAACCGTGCAGTCGATCCGCGAGGAGAGTGGAGCGCAGTTGGTTCTAACGACCAAAACGTTGGGGCAGCAAGACACTTCTGCATTTGACAGCCTCGTGATATGTGCTGGCGTGCGCAGTCGGGATTTTGCTGCGATGGTTGGTGATCACGTGAACGTATATCCCGTGAAAGGTTATTCGATTACTGTAAATCTCGACGATCCCATAAGCCACGAGAATGCGCCTTGGGTCAGCTTACTCGACGACAGCGCGAAGATCGTCACCAGCAGGCTCGGGGTGGACCGCTTTAGGGTCGCGGGAACTGCTGAGCTTAACGGCTTCAATCGGGACATACGTGCGGACCGCATCGAACCATTGGTACGGTGGACGCGGGAACATTTCCCGCAAGTATCGACGGCCCGCGTCGCTCCTTGGACGGGACTTCGTCCAATGCTGCCATGCATGCTTCCGAAAGTGGGGCGCGGAAAGCGCTGTGGGGTGTTCTATAACACTGGCCATGGCCACCTCGGTTGGACGCTGTCGGCAGTGACTGCAGAGGGAGTAGCTGAAGCAATCTCGAGTGAGATAAGCGCGAAATCACCACACTGAGTTGTGGGGTCTCGCGCAGCAGTTACGTGCTCTCTAGATCGTGTCGGCCAGGATGCGCATTGTGCAGTCCGCTAGCTGCCCACGTGGGCGACCTGAGGCAGTTCGCGTGGCGATCCTGCGCCGGCAATTGACGCGGCGCAGCATCTCATGTATCTTTCGTTGATACATGAGATGCTGCGCGCTTGATTGATATGTCTATCGAACTTGCACCCAGTGGTCTCCGTCGAAGAAAGGGTCGCCTCATGAACATCGATTTTCCAGAACTCCAAGCTCTTTGGACTTGTATAGTCATCGCATTCGCTGCAGCAAGCATTTCAATTACCGTAACACAAACTGTAATCTTCGCGCCGATACGGACGTGGGCCGATAAGGCGAACAGTACACTTGGTTATCTCTTTCAGTGTTTTTACTGCTTCTGTCACTGGGTTGTCATTGCTGCCGTTGCCTTTTATCGACCGACCCTATTGCCCGGAGGTAATTTGATCGTCGGTTGGCTGGTTTCAGTTTTCTTCACTGTTACCATTGCAACTATGCTGTCTGGAGTCATGTTCAAGGTCTTCTTGGTGGCTATGGCGAAGAAAGTTCAGGAACAGAAAATGGTCGAAAATTCTCAAAAATGAAGAATCTATTGATTTGTTAAGCGATAGCTTCGTGCGCCATGTAGTTGCTAGCGAGGAGTTGGACTGGTTGGCGGAATTTAGTCGGTAGTTGAATTGTGATGGCATTGAGTCACGATGTCTCGCGGTTGGATATCAGTAAGCTTTATGCGTGCAGGATATCCAGAAAGGTGACTGTTTCTCAAACTTACGACTTCATCGTCGCGCTGTGCCGGGTTCACATTTTAAATAGTCTTTATGTGTGAAACTATGACAAAGCATGTCAAATTGTTAGTTCTTGGCTCTGGTCCAGCTGGGTATACCGCGGCTGTCTATGCGGCACGCGCGAATCTCTCCCCCTTACTCATCACGGGCCTCGCGCAGGGAGGTCAGCTCATGACCACGACCGACGTCGAAAATTGGCCGGCGGATGCAAACGGCGTGGAAGGCCCCGAGTTAATGCGGCGTTTTCTTGAACATGCCGAACGCTTCAATACGGAAATCGTGTTCGATCATATCCATACGGCGAAGCTTGACGAAAGGCCGATCCGTCTAATCGGTGACTCGGGCGAGTACACCTGCGACGCGATGATCATTGCGACCGGAGCATCGGCGCAGTACCTGGGCCTGCCAAGCGAAGAGCAGTTCATGGGCCGCGGCGTATCGGCGTGCGCGACGTGTGATGGCTTCTTCTACCGCAAGCAGCACGTTGCAGTGGTGGGAGGTGGCAATACGGCTGTTGAGGAGGCACTCTACCTTTCTAGAATCGCGAGTAAAGTTACCGTGATCCATCGCCGTGACAAATTCCGCGCCGAGCCGATTCTGGTCGATCGCTTGCTCGAAAAGGAGATGGAAGGCGTCATCGAGATCAAATGGAATCACGTCCTTGACGAAGTTATGGGTAACGATGGCGGCGTTAATGGTCTGCGCATCAAGAATGTAAAGACCGGCGAAATTACGGATCTCACCCTTCAGGGCTTGTTCGTCGCGATTGGCCATAAGCCAAACACCGAAGTCTTTGCGGGTCAGCTTGAGATGAAGGACGGCTACATCGTCACCAAAGGAGGGGCGAGCGGCAGTGCCACCGGCACGAGTGTACCGGGCGTGTTTGCGGCTGGTGACGTGCAGGACCACGTGTATCGTCAGGCGATCACGAGCGCGGCCACCGGGTGTATGGCCGCGCTTGACGCCCAGCGCTACCTGGAAACCGCGTTCCCACTGAACGTTTGAATCACCCCTTGAGTTGCTTAGCATGCGCGCCCGCACGAATAGCCGGTCAGGCAGAGTATTCACGTAGCGGCCCCGCGTCTCGCGCAGCGGTTCGCGCCGTCGAGTGCGGCGATTGATTCCTCTCCGCAGCGGCGTATTGGACGACAGGCGTGCGCAGGTACTGCCGCACGTGAGCCCGCTATTCGTCGTGTTGTCTCACCCTGCATAACGCAATGAGCAGCGATGTCCGTATAGCCGTATGCTTCTCGTCACTTCTCAACTATCGGGAAACGGGGAAAAGAGCTGCCTCCTATTTACTCTGCCATCGCCCTTTATCTCGAAGCGTCTCCGATGGTCGCTTGCCGAACAGTCGTCGGTAGTCGGTCGCGAACTGTCCCAGATGCGAGAACCCCCACGCGGCGGCGACATCCTGCACCGAGCTCGCTGTGTCGCCGCACAGGTCACGCCGCGCACCGTTCAGCCGCAGCGCGCGCAGGTACGTCGTCGGCGCCATACCAAGTACGTCCTGGAAGCAGTACTGCAGCGTGCGTCGGCTCACGTGCAACTGCGCGCACAGCTCGGGCACTCCGACCGGCCGCGTGCGGTGAGCGAGCATGTAGTCTCGGGCCTGATCGACGATCCGGCGCCGCCGCGACTGCATCGCGCCGGGTATATTGTCTAAAGGCAGCACGCACACGTCGAACAGTGCTGCGAGTACTTCTGCCTGCAGGATGTTCTGCTGCGCGTCGGAAATGGGGGCGAAGGCGGTAACTGCATGGTGGAGTCGTCGCGCAAGCAACGCACACAGGCGGGCCAGTTGAGCTTCACCGACTTTCATCACGCTCTGCGCAAGTAGCGGCTCATTGGGCTCGCATTGCTCGATCTGTTCGGAATAAAGGCGCAGCGCGTCGCCGCGCACAACGACGCCGTGGATCGAGAATCGCGCCGGTGTCAGCAATTCGAATTCCGTGTTGCTAGGCTGGCACGCCAGTGTGCCGACATCGATTCGTCGCGCATCGAGTCGCGCTTCGTGGTCACGTACGAGCGGAATGCCGAACCAATATGCGTCACCACATACTTCGCATACCTGACGCAGCGCGTGGCTCGTCGTTTCGTGGAATAGCTGAATTGTGTCGAGCGGCAGTTGGGTTAGGGTGCCGACGAAGCAGCCCGCCGCGAGCTGGTCGTATGTCTGCCGCGAACCTATAAGGTTGCGCGCCTGCTCGTCGGCGTCGTATGCAACGTTGACGACTGCGCTCCGCAGCAAAGGCGCGTCGCCCCGAGCATTGCGCAGTGTGTCCTCGGCCGTTAGTCCGATCACCTGGTTTCGGTCCGATGTTTCGATCGCCGGCGGCGTGGACACCGTTGATTGCTCTGGCATCATCATTCGTGCTGTATGTCGCGTCACGGTATCTCGAATCGGTGTGCGTATCGCGCTTGCTGTGCATGCCTATGTTGAATTACGTCACAAGCGCCGCTTGCCGGAGCGCGTCTTCGGAGAGACATCCGACACGCACCCAATGCCGAGGTGCGCGATTATCGTCACGCATTCGATCAATCAATGCGCGCCGATGCGCTCCGCTTCCGCCTGCGGCAACAGCGCATCGCTGTCGTCCTTCAGGCCGACACCCGTGAGCCCGAGCCGGCGCGCATGCGTGATCAGGTAATGCAGCTTGTGCGCGGCGGCGGCATGCGGCAGCCCTTCGGGCCGCACGTTCGAGATGCAGTTGCGCAGCGCGTCGTGGCAGCCGACCTTCGGCGCCCAGGTCAGGTAAACGCCGAGGCTGTCCGGCGAACTGAGCCCCGGCCGTTCGCCGATCAGCATCGCGACGACCTGCGCGCGCAGCAACTCGCCGATCTCGTCGCCGAGCGCGACGCGCGCCTGCGTCGCGACCACCACCGGCCCGAGCCGCCAGCCGTCCGCGTCGAGCCGCGGGCACACGGCCTGCAGCAGCGGCAGCGCCTGCTTCGCGGCCGCGAACGCCGACAGCCCGTCGCCGACCACGAACACGACCTCCGGCGCGTCGTCGAGCGCCGCGCCGTAGCCCGCCAGCAGCGCGCGTCCGTCGTCCGACAGCTTGCGGCCGAGGTCCGGCCGGCGCAGATAGTGCTGACGATCGGGCGCCGCGCTCTGCACGCCGAGCGTCGCGAAGCCGGCCGCGTCGATCTCGCGGCGCAGCGCGTCCGCGTCGAGCGGCTGGTGCACG
>NZ_CAJPHM010000055.1:0-15288 GCF_905339955.1 Burkholderia sp. BCC1996 | reverse complement strand
GCCCGGCATGATTCTCGCCCCCAGTCGCAGTCATGATCCGAATTGGTAAGGACCTCCCCGATCGCCGAATCGGCACCGTCGGGTGTCATCATGGCTGGCGTTACGCAACCTTCCGCGAAGGGGGATGTCATGGACAAGATAGTTCGTGTTGGGGTTGATCTGGCGAAGAATGTCATGCAGCTCCATGCAGTCGACAGCGCCGAACATGTCGTCGTACGGAAGGCGATTACGCGCGAGCGGTTCGTGGACTGGTTTGCCAATCTGGAGTCCTGCCTGGTTGCAATGGAGGCATGTACCGCGGCGCACTTCTGGGCGCGCAAGCTGCGTTCGCTCGGACACGATGTGCGCCTGATTCCACCTCAGTTTGTTGCCCCATACCGTAAAGGCGGCGTTCACGTAAAGAACGACGCCGTCGATGCCGAAGCGATCTGCGAAGCGGCAAGCCGTCCCCATATGCGTTTCGTGCCAATCAAATCACCCGCCCAGCAAAGCGTGCTGATGCTGCACCGCATGCGAACAGGCTTCGTGGAGGAACGCACTGCGCTGATCAATCGCATGCGCGGGTTACTGGCCGAGTTCGGCGTGTTCCTGCCGCAGGGCATTGACTCGTTGCGCAAGCAGTTCGTCGAGCGCGTCGAGGACGGCAGCAACGAGCTGGCAGGACCGGCGCGCCAGGCGCTGATGCGCGGTTGGACGCAATGGCAGGCGCTGGACGAGCAAATTGCTTGGCTTGAAAGGCGGATCACCGAACACGCCGCCCACGACCCGCAAGCCCAACGATGCATGGCCGTATGCGGCGTCGGCCGGCTCACGGCATCGGCTGCAGTAGCAACGGTGGTCGACGCGCGGCAATTCAAAAACGGCCGACAGATGGCCGCATGGTTGGGCATCGTGCCCAAGCAGAACAGCAGCGGCGGTAAGTCGCGGCTCGGGCGCATCACAAAACAAGGGGACGCCTATCTGCGAACCCTGCTGTTTCAGGGCGCACGCTCCGCGGTCCTGACAGCCCGCCGACGCAACGACCGGCTCTCGCGCTGGATCGTCCAGTTGCAGGCACGTGTGGGCTTTTACAAAACTCTGATTGCGGTGGCCAACAAGCACGCACGAATTCTGTGGGCCATACTGGCCAAGGGCGAGCAATTCGATCCGTCCTACGCACCCGCCCGAACGAGAATGGCGACGGATTCCTGAAACCTCCCGCGAAAGCGGAAGGCCTCCAGATCACCATCAATTGATTGTGTAGTCGAAGACGCAGCAGGTAAGGATAGCGACAGGTCAGACCGGCAGCGGGCGAACTCGAACACCCCTCAGGCGCTACATCGTATGTATTCGCCGTGATCCGGATGGAGTCCTGCTGCGCGGTTACTATCCGGGCCCGGGCATGGCAACCAACTGCCCATAAGGCCGTTTATAGGTGTGCAGTCTGTCCCCGTCGCCGATCCGTATTCCTATTGGTCTCTGCAACAGGCAAAGCAGGAGCTAAACGATTGAACCGCTAAACCAAAGCTTGCAACAATGGGGAGGTCCTTATAGGGGGGTGTTGTCACCGGGCCTGGTGGGTGGCTGGTGATCGCTAATAGGGGTTTGGCCGGGATATCCCGACGCCGTCCGTAACGTGGATGCCGAGACTTGCCACCGTTGTTGCAGGCCAATCCGTTCACTCTGCTCATACTTCGATGCAAGACACTCAACAACATGGCGCCGTCGATGTCTTCGTCGGCGTCGATGTCGGTAAAGGCCAGCATCATGCCGTCGCGCTCGATCGGAACGGCAAGCGCCTGTACAACAAGGCGCTACCCAACGACGAGGCCAAGCTGCGAGCCCTCATCGCCGAGCTCAAGACTCACGGTCGACTGCTGTTCGTCGTCGATCAACCGTCCACCATCGGCGCGCTTCCTGTAGCTGTCGCCCGCGCCGAAGGCGTACTCGTCGCCTATCTGCCGGGACTGGCTATGCGCCGCATCGCCGACCTACATGCAGGCGAAGCCAAGACCGATGCCCGCGATGCCGCGATCATTGCCGAAGCCGCTCGCTCGATGCCGCACACACTGCGCTCGCTTCGGTTGGCCGACGAGCAGCTCGCCGAACTCACCATGCTGTGCGGCTTCGACGACGATCTCGCCGACCAAGTCACTCAAACCAGCAACCGCATTCGCGGCTTGCTCACCCAGATCCATCCCGCTCTCGAACGCGTTCTCGGACCGCGCCTCGATCATCCAGCGGTACTCGATCTGCTTGAGCGCTACCCGTCGCCAGCCGCGCTTGCCGCCACCAGCGAGAAGACGCTCGCCAACCGCCTGACCAAGCTCGCACCGCGCATGGGCAAAGGCTTGGCGACCGAGATCGTTCAGGCGCTGAGCGAACAAGCCGTGACCGTGCCCGGCACGCAAGCTGCCACCATCGTCATGCCTCGCTTGGCCCAACAGCTTGCGGCCTTGCGTAAGCAACGCGACGAGGTCGCCGCCGAAGTTGAGCGACTGGTGCTTGCTCACCCTCTTTGGCCGGTCCTGACCAGCATGCCGGGAGTCGGCGTCAGGACCGCCGCCAGACTCCTGACCGAGGTCGCGCATAAAGCGTTCGCTTCGGCCGCCCACTTGGCGGCCTACGCTGGTCTCGCCCCGGTCACCCGGCGCTCGGGCTCATCCATCCGCGGTGAGCATCCATCCAGACGCGGCAACAAGGTGCTCAAGCGCGCCTTGTTCCTATCCGCCTTCGCGGCATTGCGGGATCCTGTCTCGCGGGCTTACTACGCGCGCAAGATCCAGCAGGGCAAGCGCCACAACCAAGCGCTCATCGCGCTGGCACGGCGACGCTGCGACGTCCTGTTCGCCATGCTGCGCGACGGCACCATTTACCAACCCAAGTCAGCCCCTAACGCTTGACGAAGGACATAGGGGCACCCCCCCGGCTGGAGACACTGGCGCCATCGAGACTTGCGCGCTCCCAATCAATTTGGTTGCGCTTACGTAATCTTCGGTTGCGTGAAGCGCATGGTGGGGCGGGAAGTCGCCTCGGCGAATGCCTCAGCGTCAACGATGTCGGTCTTGCTTGCTTTAACAAACGGTTTGACGAACTGCGCAGTAACGATACGAACCTGATGTCCCTGAGCAATCGCTTTGCGATCGAGCCAATTGCTACCAGGGCATGCCTCCATCTCAATAGTCGTTGGGAACGCTCGCGCCAGAAACTCAATCAGCCGCTGGCGCGTAAATCGGTTCCGGAACACCGGCTTGCCCTTTGCGTCGAGTCCGACGACTGAAACACGGACTTCCCGATATCAATGCTCACGGGGGCGATCGCACTAGAGCATCGCTGGCTCAGGTGACACCTCTCTCGGAAGTGCGTTGGCGATGTCGTCGAGATCAAAGAACATGGCACCCGTGATATGCTCTTGAAGAAATTCCTCGCGGGCTACGCGATCTTTGTCGGACAAGTGGACGCTCACATTGACAACACGAAGCCAGGACCCCCAAGTCGCTCGTGCAACCAAGAAGCGCTTACAATTGCGCGCCGGATATTCCATCGCAATCTCCTATGCGTCCACTACGAACCAGCGACGATTCGAAAATCACGTTCCACGGCACCGGTAAGAGCCGCAAGTGCAATCTGATACGCTTCAGAATCGCGAGCGGCCATAGCCGCATCTAAGCTTTCAAACTCCACAACAACTGCAAGCTCGGAGATGCCCTCATCGTGTGTCGCGGCCGGGACACCACGAACAACTATCCTACCTCCTGAATCATGTATTGCCTTCGACGCCAATTCTGCATATTTGCCGAGTTTTCTCGTGTCCAGAATTGACCGGTATGACACGACCCAATATCCCTTCGTCATCTAAGCTCTCCGCTAATTTAATATACAATGCATAACTAATCATATAGTTTCCGCCGACGAACGCACTTTCTTCCTATTTTCTCCAGTAGCGCACAACCTTTCGGAACTTCGTAAGCGTTCTGATCAGGGGATTCTTTGATCCTCAAAGCTTTTTCGCAGTCAACCTGAACCTAAGCGCTGCCACTACTTGCGTGAGCAGCACCATCCATCTTGCCTCGTCGCTGCGGCCGAGCTGTCGACTCCCCACAGCGTCCACGAGTTGCCAACCACGACAAGCCTTCACGACTTCCTTCATTGCGCCGCACGCTTAAGCATCAGCCGTCATTGCGGTTTGGTCGAACTCAAACCAATGCCTGCAAATCTCCGTCAATGCCGATCGCCTGCCCGGAAATGCTCCTTGCGCGTTCAGAGCTGAGGAACACGATCAAATCTGCAACCTCATCTGGCTTAACAAATGTCTTCAACGATGCGAGTGATAGATACCTCTTCTCCTGCTCTGCATTGCTAATCCCGCTCAGCCGTGCCTTTTCCGCAATCACCTCCTTCATGCGTGCGTTGTCGACAGGTCCCGGCAAAACGGCGTTACATCGAATTCCAAGGACGCCGTATTCAATAGAAACCGTCTTCATGAACCCGACGATGCCCCACTTCGCGGCCGCATAGGGCGACTTGTTTGGATATCCGAGTCGTCCCGCTGCAGACGACATGCTGATGATGGATGCATTCTTCGATTCGCGCAGGTGCGGAATCGCTCGATTGGTGCAATAGAAGGTACCCGTCAGATTGACATCAACACACCTCGCCCAGTCCTCTGCCGCAATATCAGCAGTTGGCATCGTCGGGCCGGTACCACCGGCGTTGTTGACCAAGCAATCGAGCCCGCCAAGGAACTCAACAGCTCTATCGATCATCAGAGCAACACTTTCCTTGTTGGAAACATCGCATTGGCATGAGCCGATCTCCGGCTTGGCGAACGCCAAAGCGTCGAGCGCAGTCTGGCTCATGTCACAGACAAAAACGCGCGCGCCCTCTCGAAGGAACGCCTCCGCTGCAGCGCGACCGATGCCACCCGCGCCGGCCGTAATGACGACCCGAAGGCCTTCCATGTTCAAATTCATTCCGCCTCTCCAATTTAGCAGAGATACCAAGTCAACCAACGTGGGCGCTGGAAATTCGTGCGATTAGATCCCCGCTCCAATCGAGAAAAGTCCGGTTGAACTCTTCCCGATTCATCGATCATCAATGTGTAACACTGGTCAATAAATATGCTTCCAGCACATCGGCGCATTCCGATATACCTCGAAGCATTTAGTCTACGAGCACAGGTGGTCCATGTTTACGAGTCAGATTCCCGACGAACGCTCCAGTCGCCCGTGTAGCCGGTAATGTCCCACTTGGGTTTCCGACCTTCGAGGAACGCCTGCATGCCCTCTTTAGCTTCGGGTGTCATGTGATACTGGACCATTGCGGCCGCGCCAAAATCGAGTGCTTTGTTGTATTCCATGTCCTGCGCCGCGTAGAAGGTCTTCTTGTGTAGCATCATCGCTGTCGGTGACTTGCAGGTGATTTCGGCAGCGAACTCCATTGCCGCCTCATCCAACTTCCCAAGCGCAACCATCCGGTTGACTACGCCATGCGCCAGCAGGTGATCAGCCGGTACGAGTTCGCCGGTAGCCCCCAACTCGAAAGATCGCTTAGTGCCTACGATGCGCGGCATAATCGAAACCGGGCCCCAAGGGCAGAAAAGGCCAAAGTCGATTGCGGTGGCGCCCATGATCGTATTGTCGGCCGCAATAACCAGGTCACAGCTCATTGCGGTTACCATGCCTGCGGCAGTGGTCCAGCCATGAACAACGGCCATTGTTGGCTTAGCCGCCGCACGCAACGACTTCGCGGTCTTCACGACTGTCATAAAGAACTGGTTGGCTTCCCAGCCCTCCTTACTGATAATCTCCTCGACGTCACCGCCTCGGGAAAAGTCCTCACCAGCAGCCTTGATCATAATCAAGCGAATATCCGGATCGGCATCGAAGTGCCCAACGGCCTCCATCACTTCGTTCATCATCTGCATGGTCACGCGGTTATGTGGCGGCCGGTTCAGTGTAACGATCCCGACCATCTCCTCCTTCTTCTTTTCAACAAAGATGCACTGATACCGCGCTTCACTGATATTTTCGAGTTTCATTTCCACTCCTTTAAGTCTTATCAACGTTGCAGGAATTGATAATTTCCGCAATACGAATTATCTCGCGAAATTTAAATCATGAATGGGGCTCGCGGTTACTCCATTTCATTAAATGACAACGCCCCCATTGATGCTGAGAATTTGGCCGACCATGTATGCCGCCTTTTCCCCAGCCAAGTAAACCGCCAAATCGGCAACTTCGTCTGTCTTGCCGAACCGCCCTGCCGGGATGATCTGGTAGAGCCTCTGCCGACGCTCTTCGCCCATCATGTTCACACCTTTTTCGAAGGGCGGGCTTGTAATGTACCCGGGAGCAATGCAGTTAACGGCTATGCCTGCGCCTGCCACTTCATGCGCAACGCTTTTCGTAAATGCAACGATACCGCCCTTTGCCGCCGAATAATTAGGCGCGTGTGCCGCGATTGCGGAAATTCCAGCAGTCGACGCCATATTGATGATGCGGCCGCAGTTCTTTTTTTCCATGATCCGCAAGGCTTCACGCGTGCAATAAAACGTACCCGTGAGATTAACCCGAAGCATGTGATCCCAGTCTTCATCACTCAGATTACTGGTAATCCCCAGCGAAACCTTCGGCCCGGGTGTTGTCAGCATGTCGAGGTGACGTGCGCGGTCATCAAACCCAGACTCGTCCGTCCGGAAAATTCCGGCGTTATTGACGAGGATATCGATAGTGCCGAACTCTTCGACGACACGTTTAAATGCGTTACGAACACTTTCACTTGATGTCACGTCCGCACATACCGGCATTACAGTACCACCTCGAGTGCGAATCTCTTCAGCGGCGCAAATCATTGCATCGTTACTAACGTCGAATATAGCTACTTTGGCGCCCTCATCGACGTAAGCTTCGACAATCGCTCGCCCGATGCCACTTGCACCGCCCGTCACAATGGCGACCTTATTATGCAATTTCATTTTCACACACTTCCTGTTTATATCGATCGATTATACTTAGCAACGACTTTCAACCAAGGTCCCAAGTGAAAAATACTCATCAGGACATACATTGAAACCATTCCCATCAGCGGCACCCCTCCGTGATTGCTCGAACAAATCGATGCAGATTCGTCATCGAGCACACCCCCGAGCACTGCCATCGTCGCAAAAGCCGGCGCCGCAACGTAAGAAAGCCACGTTGCGGTATGGAGAACTCCTCGCGAGACGCTCTCGCGGCGCAGCATTTTGCAAATCCTCCCTTCTGCCTGGCATCTATCCATGTCTTGTCTCCTCAATACCGCGTAGTGCCATATTGTGAAAGTGGCAAGTAAAGCGGCTATGGGTTTATGCTAATTTAGCAGCGCCCGCCATTGAAACGCCTTATCCTGCATTATTATTTTTATATTTCCTCCTGAAAATATAACTACAAGCCAATTCATCGAGATCGCGCGGCCGTTTGTATGCATGCAACGGAGTGCCCTTCTCGCGAATCGCGAGGTGGCCGAATGTTTTAACTATCTATCAGGCTGCCTTCTTCTTGCTACAGAAGCACGATGCGTGGATCGACTTGTCGGCTCGCGCCAGAGCAAAGTCCATCTGCGGCTTGATCTTCCGCGCGTCGTTCAGCCTGCCAGCGCGTCTATAGGCACTATAGAGTCCGAGCAGAGCCCATACATTGTTGGGATGACGATTCGCCCGGACAACCGCATCGCTCATACCAAGGTCGGCCTCGTATGCTTCGATGGCTTCTTCGAGATGACCTTGCTCAAGCAACAGCGCGCCCAACGCATGACGGCAGGGCATCATCCAAGGCCAAGGCTCATCGTAAGGAAGTGCGTCTTCCAACTTGACCGCCACGCGCAGATGATCGAGCCCTTTTTCTATATTCCCGGCGTTATATTCGATCTCACCAGCAAGCATCTCGACACCGACAGCCAATATCAGGTGGCACGGAATTACGTGCAGAACCTGCGTTTCCGGAACGAGTTTCACCGCCTTAAGGAACTCCGCTTGAGCCTCTCTGGCTTTCGCATCCTGCTTCAGATTTGCATACCCGATGGCGCGGCCGTACCAAGTCATTGCCGTCGTCATCTTGTACATTTCCTGGTTCTCGGGCAGTGGCTCATCGATACATTCCTGCCACTTTCCGAACCGTACGAATGCGTGGGTCTTTAGCGACATGTATGCCTCGAACCAACCCTGCATGGCAGCCATATCAGCGGTCATCACCTGGTCGCCGACACTCCTCTGCATCTCGCGAGCAGCGTTGATCGCTGGCTCATACTGCCCCAGAAACATGGCGCCATAGAGCTTGAAATGATAGTTGTGGCAACGATATAACGAATAGAAATTCTTGGCGCCAGCATAATGGTAGAACTTCATATCCCTTTCGATACCCGCTTGATTGGAGACAACCACATCAAGATAATTGCCACACTGCACATCAATATGCGTCGGCATATGGGCAAGGTGGCCCGCATCCGGAACGAGATGGCGCAATTCGTCGCCAATTCGTAGAGCAATCTCCGGGGTAGGAGACATCTCCATGGTGTGAATGTAGAGGTGCCACACCCCGGGGTGTACAATCTCCGTGGCGCGCCCAACGTTGATTCCGTGCTCCAACACTTCCTTGATCTGCAGCGTATCCGCACCTTCGATAGGTTTGCCACTAACGGGATCCCACAAACGCCAAGGCGACTTGTTCATCATTGCTTCACCGTAAAAGCAAATGGCGTCCAGATCGTCTGGATACTTTTTGTAGCACTCACCCATCGCCTCGGCATATTCGCCCGCCCAAGCGTATAACTGTGGCAATAAAACGGGTTCTCTGGACTGATATCGCTTGAAAAGTGCCGCGATCAAGTCTTGCTCGAATGGCTTTGCCCCAGCTTTGAGTTCCTCCGCTCGGTCAAGGGCCGCCAAGCACATTTCGAGCGTATCCCTTTGCTGCTGCTCAGTAAAAAAGTCCCAAGGCAGGTTGTAATTGGGACCCGCCGCATAGGCAATACCCCACTGGATCATTGCACACGTCGGATCGAATTCTGCAGCCCTCTGGAAGCAGACTATCGCCTCGTTATGGTTGTAACCAAAACACCAATTCAACCCCCGATCGAACCATCTTTGTGCGTCCTCAGAATCGGTGGAAATTTTGCGGCTGTATGTACCAAGATCGAACGGATAGCCACCTTCATCCGTTTTGCCAATCGTTGCGGTGCTCGTCATCCTTGCCTCCTCTCCTCTGACCAATTAACTTCTTTCCAGAAAGTCCGCCAACACACGCGATTTCCATGACAATCACCGATCACCACGTTAGCCCGCGGTTGGCCGGACCATCTGAACGATTTTTATGTTCCCAATTGCTCGTAGGCATCCATGGCATACGTTGTTTGAATGAATTTGCTACCCATCCCAATAGTCATCGCTGTCGCGAGAGCAGCGCCAACCTCCTTAATAGTGGCACCAGCTTTTTTGGCTTCGTGAACGTGGTAGGCGATGCAACCGTCGCAATGAATCGCAGCAGCCACTGCGACAGCAATTAGTTCACGCGTTTTTGCGTCAATTTCCGTCAAGTTGTGATTGACTTCCAGGACATTCACAAATGCCTTGAATGTCGAAGGATTCACCCTTTGGAACCGCGGGAGCGCGTCCCCAATATGGGTAAGAAGTGCCGGCCAGTCCTGTTTCTCGCTCATTTGCATGTCTCCTATGAAATTATGGATTTATATATGTAGATGCTTGGAATTGGCCCTCGATCTTATTGCTGAGATTTCTATCGCTATCCTTAGCTTCTGCCGCCTGGGAAGATCCCTGCCACTTCCTTGTGTCGCGATCTCTCGCTCCACGCCTTAGTGATATACTAGTACATCACACAAGTCAGCGCATCGATTCATTGCGCTTCCATCTCGACGGGCAAATTGTGGTTTCGGCCCCATTCATCCCAGCTGCCGTCGTACACGCGCCAGTCGTCCTTTCCAATGTTGCGCAGGGCGATGGCCAGGATGCACGCCGTGAGACCCGAACCACAACTGATCGTCACTGGCTCATCCAAGCGCAATCCCGCCCGTTCAAATTTCTCCCGCACAACGTCTTGCGGTAAAAAGCACCGCGTCTTTGGATCCAATAGATCCGCCCAATAGAGATTGGTGCTGCCCGGAATATGACCGGCCCGTGTGCCGGGATAGCGGTCAATCTCTGTTCCAGCCCAGCGGCCTCGCGTGCGCGCATCGACAATCTGACCGCCGGACTTCGACACTTCCAGAACGTCGGTCCAAAGCGCAAGAAGATTTTGCGGTGGTCCCGGGGTGAAACCCGTGGCCGCCCGCTTGACCACCCCACATTCGGTCGCACCTCCCTGAAGCCTCCAGGCAACCATACCCCCATCAAGCACAGAGACGTTGTCGTAACCGTATTGGAGGAAAAGCCACCAAACTCGCGCCGCACTGTAGAGTCCAAGCGTATCGTAGGCCACTACGCGCTTACCGGCATCGATCCCGAGTTTGCCGATCTCGCGCACAAATAGTTCAAGCGGCGGTATCTTCCGTGGGCGTGGGTTATTCGGGTCAGCAATGACCTCGAGATCGAAAAACACGGCTCCAGGAATATGTTCTACCTCGTATTCGGCCTTTGCGTCGCGGCCAGTATCTGGTAGATGCACAGTCGCATCAATCACAACTACATCAGGGTCATCCAAATGCTCCTTCAACCAGTTCGCACTGATAATGGGGCCAGGAAGTCTCATCTTCGCCTCCGCCTTCTGTCAGTTATTACGCCCTGACACCAAAAATTCTGTTACCGCATCGGGATTATCCGGTTCACCACGTGTACGTGTCCGAATGCGGTCTCCTATCCCGGCTGAGTCGGACAGGTTCTTTGACTCCGCGGGATAAAACGAAGTCTCGCGATCGACCTCGACTGAGGCACCATGTGATGTACTAGTGCATCACTATAGCCCATACCACGACGAAGTCAAGCACCTGACCTAGGATGGGTTGGAGCAACTTACAGAGGACGAATCGGAACGCTCTCACTTACGGCTAACGAACGGGCTGGTGGGCGACCGCCGTTTCACGACTCGCACGCAACGCTCACGAGCGGCTCCGTAAATAAATGTATACTTCGTTCTGTGGGTTATATATCGCCGCATTGAAGCAACGGCTGGGCCAGACGAGCCGAATCGTGGGGTGTGACCGATGCTTTCCGCCAGCGAGTAGAGCCCACGAGTCCCCTGCGCTCGCCTGCACTGAAGAAAAAGTACCTGCGTAAGCGGAGCGACTGGCGTAGTCAGCGCGGCAACTTTTCGAGGACATTGTCTGTGGCGCGCACGGGCTGCCAAAGACAGGCGTTGCCAAAATAGCGGTTCGGTCGTGCCAGCACCATTCAAAAATGCTTTCTCGAACCGGGGAGCAGCAGACTACTTCGAGGCGCTCCGGGCGGGCAGGATTGGCCGAATGCGACGAACTGGGGAGCGTCGCGTGTCTGGCAAAGCGTTGACCGCCGGTGGCGTAGGAGACTACCGAGGCACCGAGTGCCTTCGCACCATCGATGAGCATGCTACATTCTTTATGTCCTCGACCGTCTGAAGGAGGCCGAACTCAAGTAGTGCGATCCGAAGAAAATGGCCAGGCGCATGGGGCGGTCATAGCTGATTCCGTCAGATCGTTTGCGAAGCGAAGGCGCCCCGCCAACGCTCACTGCGAGAGGTTTCGGTTTGGCGCATTCGTGGCTTCGTTTAGCTTGACAACCGAACGGAACCCCCCCCCGAAATAGATCGAATCATTACGAGTCATTCTTTTAGAGAAGACTTTGATTATATGAAAGCCGAAAGAATTGCACAACACCATTCAACTTCGAGGATATGATAGTGGATAATATACGAAATGCCGAATCGGAGCATAAATCTCTTTTGACAAATCGGGAAGGAGTATTGCTGCCGCTCAGCTTGAATGAGGGTCGACCATTAGGAGGTCAAGTGTACGAGTATCTCAGAGAGATGCTGCGGTCGGGAAACCTAACACCGGGGTCAACAATCCAGACCGCCACACTTGCCAAACAGCTCGGCATCAGTAAAACCCCTTTGCGTGACGCGTTAATACAGCTCCAGGCCGAAGGTTTCCTAAGGATTCTGCCGCAACGAGGTGTGGTCATTAGCACCTTGAACAGCAAGGAACTGGAGCAGATCGTTGAGATTCTTGGCGCGCTGGAATCCAAGGCGTTGATGCGCGCATTCCCACGCATCGACTCCGGACACATCGAAAAAATGAAGAAAATCAACGAAAAACTTATAAGCCTGATTTCAGCAGGCGATCGTGCTTTTCGCCAATACAACGAACTCAACATTGCTTTTCATGATGTATTCCTCAATCTTTGCGACAATCACCTAATGGTGAATCAAATAAGGATGTTGAAGGAGAGAATGTATCACTTCCCTGACCGAGACTACGGAGATGTCTGGCGCCAAATGAATGCTGACGAACATCGGGAGCTGATCGAACTCATCGAGACTGGTCGGGCGACGAATGCCGCAGATTTCATCCGGGACAAACACTGGTCATTTGATATACACAAGTCACCATTGTGAACTCTGCATTTTCGCCAGGAATTTCAGGACCACCAACCACGTAGACAGCGGCGCAATAACCATTTTGCCCTCCCACCTGTTGCGATCTGAAATCTATTATTAACTAGTCCATTCTTGACGTAGTCGTGTAATTTCAATGATTTTACTCGTCGCCTATCTGCCCGGACTGGCTATGTGCGGCATTGCCGATCTGCACGCCGGCGAAGCCAAGACCGATGCCCGCGATGCCGCGATCATCGCCGAAGCCGCTTGCTCGATGCCGCATACGCTGCGCTCGCTTCGACCGGCCGACATGCAGCTCGCCAAACTCACCATACTGTGCGGCTTCGACGACGATTTCACCGCCCAAGTCAATCAAACCAGCAACCGCATTCGCGGCTTGCTCACCCATATCCATCCCGCTCTCGAACGCGTTCTCGGACCACGCCTCGACCATCCAGCGGTACTCGATCTGCTTGAGCGCTACCCATCGCCCGCCGCTGTTGCCGCCACCATCGTCATGCCTCGCTTGGCCCAGCAACTTACCGCCTTGCACAAGCAACGTGGCGAAATCGCTGCCGCAGTTGAGCGGATGGTGCTTGCCCACCCTCTTTGGACCGTCCTGACCAGCATGCCGGGAGCCAGCGTCAGGGCCGCCGCAAAACTCGCTCTGGACCTAGCCCGGAAAGCCCAAGCGGATCAAGAATCTATTGCCTGAAAAATGACTCTCAATTTCGCTGAGTGCGGAGCATCTCATGCCGATAGGCCGACAAGCTTTGCACTAGCCCCCCATAGTCGCTGTGCGGTTTCATCGTCGCGCGCGAGCGGGTTGGGAGACTCCATCGGCCAACCACCGCGATTTGCCCGTTTGTCCTTGTAGGAACCACTGGCCTGCGAAAAGAAGGCCCCCGACTGTTGCGCGACCTCGGGTGCCAGCAAGACATGTAGCGTTGTTTGCGCTCCCTCCCAAGGCTCTATCATCATGCCGACCAAGCGGAGAACTGGGCGTAGCACGTAGTTGTGCAACCACGGGGGGATAGTCGTTTTGAACAGATTAGTGTGCACCACGCCAGGATGGATGCTGCCTATCACAACCCCAGTGCCGGACAGCCGCCGCGCAAGCTCGCGAGCATGAAGCACGTTCGCCAACTTAGACTGAGAGTAGGCCTCCCAACCGTCATACTTGCGATGCTCGAAGTTCAGGTCATCGAAGTGTATTTCAGCTTTCCGCCCAAGCACCTGTTCATGCGCCGAACTGGCAAGGATTGCGACACGCGATGGTGCGCTGACCTTCAGCATATCTGTTAGCAACTCTGTAAGCAAAAAATGGCCGATGTGGTTGATACCGAACTGTGTCTCGAAACCGTCCTTGGTGCGCCCCAAAGCAGTGTTCATCACACCGGCATTGTTTACAAGGCCGTCGAGCCTAGAATAGCGATTGAGGATCCCTTTCGCAAAGCTGCGTACAGAGTGCAGGTCTCCGAGGTCCAAAGCTTGGACATCCAGCTTCGCGGCGGGATGCTTCGCCCGGATTGCTGCCGCCGCTCCTTCGCCTTCGTAAATGCGGCGGCAAGCCATCACGACGGTCGCTCCCTGTGCGGCTAGTTGACGGGAGGTTTCCCAGCCGATCCCTGAGTTCGCACCAGTGACGATGTAGAGCTTCCCACTAAGGTCAAGACGTAGGAGTTCGGGGCGAACCGTCAATGACTTGGGCATAGTGGACTCCTTGGCCGGGCTGATAGAAAATAAAAGACTAGTGGTTCTTTATTTTAGAGACCATCGGTCTCTTGTCAAGAGGTAGCCCCTATCTATGAGTAAAGGGAATCAATCCCAACGCGCGCGTCACCCCGAACAAAAGGAGGAACGCAGACAGCACCTGCTCGCCACCGCGCGAGCACTGTTACTTGATGGTCTAGACGTGAATGCCCTTGGCCTCAATGAGTTGGCCCGGCAGGCCGGCATGACCAAGTCCAATGTCTATCGCTACTACGAAAGTAGAGAGGCCGTGCTGCTAGACGTTCTAGAGGAGGAACTGGCGTTATGGAGCGCCGATTTTGAGCATCTCTCGAAACAGCCGCTAGAGAAGACACATGCAATCGCTGAACTCGCAAAGACTTACGCAACCACATTGGTTCGACGACCATTGCTTTGCAGCTTATCCAGTATCCTCTCATCCATAATCGAACACAACATTTCGCTAGAAAGAGTAATTGAATTCAAACGCCGGCAACCCATACTGCTGGGCAAGATCGCCAGCGCGATTAATGCAGCGGCACCGACAATTAAGCTAGAGCAAGTCGGTGAATTTATACGATTATCAGTCCCTTTATTTGTTGGTTTATGGCCGATAAGCCATCCATCCGCTGCCGTGAAAAAAGCAATCTCACTACCCGAGCTGGCATCTCTGAGATATGATTTTAAGCGTGACCTCGAACATGCTCTGCAGATTATGCTGACTGGGATCGTCGAAAATGATAAAAATTGAAACGCTACGCACGATTCGCTTATCTGCTGCAAGAAGCAAATAACCAGATAGCAACCGGAGTGAGAGACTGCCTTGTCAGCCAAAGAGTTTGACGTGCATTCGTCTGATTTCCTACTGCAAGTTACTGCCGCGTACCGTCGCAGCATGTTGATGCCCTAGTTTTTTCATCACTGTTTTCCCACGGTAGTTGGCATGCACCCCATGCCACTATCGAGCATGGCAGCTTCGGTAGAAGCGGTTCTCGGGTACCTTTAACCGTGATAAGTCGTA
>NZ_CAJPHM010000054.1:0-16662 GCF_905339955.1 Burkholderia sp. BCC1996 | reverse complement strand
CTTGATGTAGTTGCCGGACCAGAGCTTCGGGTTCAGAAACCCATCCGGCGTCACGCTCTCCGTGTACTTCGCGGGCGTCAATTGCCCCGCATCGATACCGTGATACATCATCTGGTCGTCCAGACGCCCGAGCCTGCGATTCAGCCCGGCGCACAGTCCTTCCTCCGAGGCCTCGAACCATTCGCCCTCCGAGTTCACCCCATGCACGAAGATGACGACACCGGGCAGGGGCATCTGCTTGAGACAGATGAGCGGCGTGTTCTTCGCAAACATCGTCACGCCTTCCACCCGGCCCACGACGATCTGCGGCGGTGCAGGACGCGATGCGGTTGCGTCCGGCGTAGCTGCGATTGTCGAGCGTTCGTCCGTGCGTGCGTCCGCTACGGGTCGCGGATCGAGAAATGAATCGGCCATTCAGACTCCTATGTGTTCCTAAATGTTCTTCTTGACGAACTTCAACGCCAGTCTCTCGAACTGGTCGGCATCAACCGCCGGCAGTTCGCCGGCCGTGTCGGTCGTCAAATTCGACAGCACCCCGGAAGACTGTTGAACGTGGCCGTCGAACCCGGCAGCCGGGTTGCCGTCCGCCGATCGGATCAGCTTCGGTACTCGACCAAGCGTGTCCTGACCAAACTTCGGCATGTCCGCACTCATGCTTGCAGGCCCGTCCCACACATGCCCTGCCGACTTCACTGTGAATGTCCCCGGACATCCCAGTTCGATATCCCCACCGCGCAGCTTGAGATACGCCCCGCCGGACGTGACGAACACGACTTCATCGCTCGCCGTGCCCGCAAGTTTCCCGCCGGCCGCGGTCAGTTGAATGTTCTTCGCCGAATCGACCTGCGTATCGTCGTGCTGCGATTGAATCGTGACCTTCCCGTGATTCGCGATCGCCGACACGCCGTCGCCGTGCGCGAACATTGCGACACCACGACCGGCATGCAGCTTGATGCGCTCGCCGCTGCTGACCTGAACGTGTTGCTGCGCGATCTGATCGATGTTCTCGCCCGCATACATGACGTGCGTTCTGGGCGTGACATTGAGCGACCCCGACTGCGCGCCGAACGCGATCAACGCGGGCGCATCGCCGGTCGCACCGGGCCGCGCACCGTCAGGCGTCCAGTTGCGGAACGCATCGGCGACGTTGTCCTGACCGGCGGTATCGGCCGACTGTCCGCCATGCTCGCCGGCATAGTCGCCGAGCGATTTGAACAGCGCCGTGCATTCGTCGAGCAGCCGAATCAGTTCGTCTCGATCGAGCTGACCGCCGGTGGCCCGTGTGCGCGCATAGGTCGACAACAGGATGCCCTGCGCCGCGCGCAGTGCCGCGGCGGCGTCGGTGCGCAGCTCGGCACCTTCGCCGCGATCCTTCCCGTGTCCGCTTTCGCGAGGCTGCGTCAGATAGCCGAGATTCAGTTGGGTATGCGCGTGTTCGCTCGCCAGCTGCGCCGAGATTTGCGACGGCGTATCGTCGAGACGAAGCTGGTTGTAGCGCCGGCCGTTGATTTCCTTGGTCTTGATGCCCGACAGGAAGCGGTTGCCGGGGAGCGCGCCCGTATGGGTGAACGTCACGGGCGGGTTCGCGCCGTTGCTCAGCACGCCGATGATGACGAGCCGGTCCGGGTCGCCGGACAGACATCCCAGCAGCACTTCCATGCCGACGCGCGGCAGGAAGAGCACGCCGAAGTTGCCGCCCGCGAGGCTTGTACCGACGCGAATCGGCGCACTGTCGCCGGCCCGGCCGTTCGTTCCGGCGCCTTGCGCGTGCGCATGATCGGCCGGGTCGTGCCCGTGGATCAGCACGCGCACGCGGCCGGCCCCGTCGCAAAACACTTCCTCGCCCTGGGCGCCGACGATCGTGCCGGTCAGCAGGTGGACCGGCGGCACATCGACCTTCGGATCATAGGCGGGCTTCAGCGGCACGCCGCGTCGCACGCACGTGAAACGGTTTTCATAGCGCGTGTCGGTTTGCTCCGGCAGATCGACAGGTGCCGGCGCAGCCGTTTGCGCGAGGTTCCGGCTCGCCGCGAACAACGTGTGCGCGCGGCCCGCGAGCGGCTTCGGCAGGTTGTTCCAGATATCGTGCCGAACCGACGTGACGACGAACTGGCGACGATCGGCCGGCCGCATGTCCAGCTCCGGGTCGCCCGTCAGCGTGAACCAGTGGCCGACGGGCAGGTCGCGTACGCTGCTGATTCCGTCGTAACGCTCGGCTTCGAACTGATGCGCCAGTATCCGGTCGCGCGTGATGCGATCGTGATCGCGCCATGAGTCGCCGACGTGCGGGATATCGATCGCGACGTCGGTCAGCAGGCGCGCAAGGTCGTTCCCGGCTTCGCCCTGGTCAAGGTCCGTGACAGCGGTGGAGTCATCTGCACGAGCCGGCTTGTAGTCCCAGGACGCGCGGCGGACCTGGCCGGGAGACACGCTCTGGCAGTGCGCAAAAAGCGTCACCGTGTCGCGTTGTTCGGTTCCGGCGTCGCGCGGGTGAAGCCGCAACGTACCGGCCGGCGCCGCCTTCAGGCGATGCGGGTCGTCGCAAAACACGAGCGTATGAAGCGGCCACGCGTCGTTCATGCCGCGCGCGGCTCCGGCCGGCTCGGCCTTCGCGAAGACCGTAATGCCTTCCCGACGCAGCAGACGCCGGATGAAACGAGCGTCCGACTCGTTGACCTGCCGCGTGAGTTCGCGCACCGGATAGCGATCGGCCTGCAATCCGGACAGGTCGAAATCGAATGCGCGCGTGAGTGCGTGGCTGCGCAGTTTCCACTCGTTCATCAGCGTCGCGAGAATCTCCGTCACGTGGCGCGATCGGAACACGCGGGCGTTGGTGCGGCGGTCCATCAACGACAGCGCGTCACACACGCACAATTGATAGACGGTCAGTTCACCGTCGGATTGACCGGTTCGCACTTCGCGCACGATCGCGTTGATCGCACGCGTACTGCCGCGGTCGGTCGTCAGCCGGACCGATACGGGCAGGCCGAGAAACAGCGTCGGCGACAGATGATCGTGGCTCGACACGCAGGTCAGTTCACCGTCGATGCCGGACATCAGGCCTTCGCGGATATCGGCGTGATGGAGCGCAAGCAAGTGGCCGACCGCGCGCTGCGCCCGGCCGAAATGGAGATCGACGGGGCGCGTGCTCCCGTCGGTCAGACTGGTCGCAAATTCCCGAAATGTTCTTGCTATCGACATCGCCATAATCTCATTGCTTTTTTATTGATTGGGATTTGTTTGAAATGTGATCCTGTTTGAAATGAGGAAATTGGACAGAAAATTCGCGTCGAGAATATCAAGCTTGTAGGTCTTGATAAATGTATTTTTGTTTTTATGTGAATAGATGGTTGGTTCGAAACGGTATTTTTCCTTTTTCGGCGATTTGGCTGGTTTTGAAAAGTCTTGTATTGATCGGCGAAAATTAGGGCATAAGTTGGTTATGTCGGATTGTGTGTTTGCCGTGCGGGCTTTTTTATTTAAATAAAATCGATTTTCGGATTTTGAAGATAAGACCCGTCTGATATCGAAGAAAATGGCGGCTCATTGCGTTGACGAAAAACATGTGGACGGATTGCTTCGTGCCCGCTCGGAGCGCATCGGCCGGTTGCCGGTCTCGTCATTCGCCGCCACCTGATCAGCGCGCGGCCGGGCGGCGCGCTGAACCGCATTCATCGGTCGCGCAAGCGGCGTCGCCTGCGGGCGCCGCTGATGTCTATGAGGGATTCCCCCGTAACCGGGGAAGGCGCGCTGCTTCGACGCCGCCGCCGTTCGCACAGCGCTTCTCCACCGACCTTTCCCGCCCGCAGCCGCCGATTATTTGCGTTTCGCGAATGGCGCGTTCGCCGGTTGTTCCATACCCGATCCGCCTGCGCGCACCTATCGTTCGGGCGTCGGCTGATTGAATTCGACGCCTGCACCCGGAAAGAAGCCGGACAGGCGGCCGCCACTTCCTCGCGACTAACGTCGCGTCGCACACCCAAGACAACGGACCTGGCTGATGCGCGGACGCCCCGGCGCGCGCAAGCGGACCAATCCACGGAGACAGACATGAAAGCAAACGAGTGGGATACCTCCTATGAGTGGAAGGCGGTGACGCTGCTGGCGCTCGGCTTCGGCCTGGTCGGCCTCGACCGCTGGCTCATCGCGCCGCTGTTCCCTTCGATCATGAAGGACCTGCACCTGAGCGCGCAGGACGTCGGCAACTGCATCGGCGTGCTCGGCCTGTCGTGGGGCATCTTCGCGGCGCTGATGGGCGGCATCTCCGACAAGATCGGCCGCCGCAAGGTCCTGATTCCCGCGATCATCGTGTTCTCGCTGCTGTCCGGCTTCTCGGGCCTCGCGGGCGGCTTGCTCGGCCTGATCGCGATCCGCGGGCTGATGGGCGTCGCCGAAGGTTCGTTCTGCCCGACCAGCTTCGCGGCCACCGCCGACGCGTCGCACCCGCGGCGGCGCGGCCTGAACCTCGGGCTGCAGCAAAGCGGCTTCGCGCTGTTCGGGCTGGCGCTGTCGCCGATCATCGCGACCCAACTGCTCAACGTCGTGTCGTGGCGCTGGGTGTTCGCGCTCGTGGCCATTCCCGGGCTGATCCTCGGCGCGATCATGTTCTTCGTGATCCGCGAACCGAAGCGCGCGAAGGAGGTCGTGTCGGAACACGCGCCGGCATCGCTCGGCCATGTGCTCAAGAGCCGCAACATCCTCGTCGCGATGGCCGCGCTGTGTTGCGCGATGACCGGCGTGTTCGTGCTCGGCGCGCTGCTGCCGCTGTACCTGACGGATTACCTTGCGCTCGGCACGCAGAAGATGGGCCTCGTGGTGTCGGCGATCGGCTTCGGTGGCTTTCTCGGGCAGTTCGGGCTGCCAGGCCTGTCCGACGTGGTGGGCCGCCGCCTCGCGAGCATCGCGGGCTTCGCCGGCACGGCGGTGATGCTCTACATCTTCCGCGGCCTCGGCCCGCAACCGGTCGTGCTGTTCGTTGTCCTGTTCGTCGCGTCGTTCTTCACGCTCGGGCTGGTGTCGCTGCTGTCGGGCCCCGTCGCGACTGAAGCCGCGCCCGTCGGCCTCGTGTCGACGTCGATCGGCGTGGTGGTCGGTTGCGGCGAGATTTTCGGCGGCGGCATCGCGCCGGCGATGGGCGGCTACGTCGCCGCGCACTTCGGGATCCAGAACATTCTGTGGCTGCCGATGGTGGCGGTGCTGCTCGGCATCGTGGTCAGCATGCTGCTGCGGGAGACGGCCCCGGCCGTGTTGCAGCGCCGCGTGGGCGTGCAGCCGGAGCTGTCGGCGGGCAAGCAGCCGTAACGTGCCGCGCGGTCGTACCGGTTCCCGGTGGCCGGCGGCCGGCGGCCGGCGGGATTGACACCCGTCCGGTGACAGTGTGACGCGTTCGGCGTGACCCACCCGGCCGGCAGGTGCGGTTAGACTGCCGGTTTGGCTTTCGGGAAAGGTGCGGCATGGACCGGTTTCTGAGCATCGAGGCGTTCGTCAGGGTCGCGGAGGCGAGCAGCTTCGCGGAAGCGGCGCGGCAGCTTGGGGTCACCAGTTCGGTCGTGACGAACCGCATCCAGCAGCTGGAGAAATTCGTCAACGCGCCGCTGTTCCATCGCAGCACGCGCCACGTGCGGCTGTCCGAAGTGGGCGAGACCTTCTACCGCGAATGCGCGGAAGTCGTGGGGCGCGTCAACGAGCTGACCGACCAGATGCGCGAACTGCGCGCGACGCCGACCGGGCGGCTGCGCATCCAGATGCTGCCCGGCTTCGCGCTCGATCACTTCGGCGTGCCGCTCGCCGAATTCAATCGCCGCTATCCGGGCATCCAGCTCGACATCATCGTCAATGACCGTGTCGTGGACCCTGTCGAAGAAGGGTTCGACATCGCGTTCCAGATCTTTCCGCCGATATCCGAGTCGCTGATCGAGCGGCGCCTGTTCGTGGTCCGACGCCTGTTCTGCGCGTCGCCGGCCTACCTCGATGCGCATGGTGCGCCACAACATCCGCGCGAATTGCTGCAGCACACCACGGCGCTGTATTCGGGTTATCCGTCACGCAACCGCTGGACGCTGACGCGCGGCGACGAAGTCGTCGAAATGGAGCTGCCGGGCATGATCCGCTCGAACTCCGTGCACTTGCTGCGCGAGTACGCGCTGACGGGCGGCGGTGTCGTGTGCCTGCCCACGCTGGTCGCGAGCGACGCGCTCGTCGCGGGCCGGCTGGTGCCCATCCTCACCGACTTCCAGATCGCGCCGCTGAGCTTCGCCGCCGTTTATCCCGCAACGCAGCGACAGGCGCTGAAGGTGAAGGCGCTGGTCGAATTCCTCGTCGAATACATCGGCGACGAGTCGCCGTGGGATCGTCCGCTGCTGGAGCGCGGCTGGGTTCGTTGAGCGAAGCGATTATTCGCGAAACGCAAATGCCGTAGTCGCGCTCCGTTGCCTTGTTGACGGGCGTCGTCGCCCCTAAAGTTGAATCCAACAAGCGGTTCAACTCAGGAGACAGCAATGACCGACACGGCATTCCACACCGTCTTTGGCTCGCTCGACGGCTACACGAAGGGCGAGATCGAAATCACCAGCGGCAGCGCAAAACACTACGCGTTCTCGAACGTCTTCGAGATCGCATCGAAGTCGGCGCCCTACGAAAAGGTCGTCGCCGGCAAGAACCTCGAATACGTGATCGAAGTGCTGCGCACCGAAGGCCAGTCGCCGTGGTTCGCGTGCGCGCACGACGAGTTCGCGATCCAGATGGACGGCGAAGTCCGCATCGACTTCATCAAGCTCGACAACCCGCCCGCCACCGGCCGCGGCACCGTGAGCGCCGGCACGCAGCCGGCGGGCCGCGAGATGGGCTACGTCGTGCTGCGCAAGGGCCACCAGGCACTGCTGCCGGCCGGCTGCGCGTATCGCTTCGCCGCCAGCAAGCCGGGCGTCGCGCTCGTGCAGACCGTGCTCGGCGAGCTGTCCGTCGAGAAGTGGGCCGACATCTGCCTGCACTGATCGATTCGATCGCGAAGATTCAACTATTCCAGGAGACACGTTATGGCCACCCTCGAGACCCTCGATCTTTCCGCAGGCTTCGCCGCCGATCTGGTGCAGGCCACGCAAGCCGATGCCGTCACCGGTTACCGCCGCTTCCACCTCGGTGAATTCGCGTTCCAGCGCGACGAGTATTTCGTGAAAATCAGCTGGCCGGCGAAAGGCCAGACCCGCACGCACGCGATCCCCGCGGACGCATTCCTGCGCGCGATGATGCGCGACGTCGCGTGGGGCTTCTTCTACGGCTGGGTGAATTTCGATCACGTGTTCGGCACGCGCAATCACTACGGCAAGGTCGACGTCTATGCGGGCACGTTCAACGGGATCCTGAAGGAAGCCGGTGTCGACTATACCGAGACGTTCGAAACGCCGACGATCATGGCGACCTTCAAGGCGATGCTGCACGACTGGACCAACGAAGGCTTCGATCCGTTCGCGGCGCCGGAGGAAACCGGCACGGCGTTCGGGCGCAAGCACGGCGAGAACGGCTCCGCGATCGAACGCACGCGCATCGCGACGCGCCGCATGCCGGGCCTCGAAGGCGACTCGCCGCTGCGCGACGATCTGCCGGTGAACCGCGCGTTCCTCGACGTCGCTCAGGACGAGCCGGAAGTGCACGTGAAGCCGGGCTTCGAAGGCGAGCTGCATGCGTTCAACGTGTTCAAGTACCTGTCGCGTTCGGACGTGACGTGGAATCCGTCGGTGACCTCCGTGTGCGGGCGCAGCCTGTTCTGCCCGACCACCGAGGAATTCATTCTGCCGGTATTCCACGGCAACGACCGCGTCGAATGGTTCCTGCAACTGTCCGACGAAATCGTGTGGGACATCGGCGACAAGAACACCGGCGCACCGCGCGCGCGCGTCACGATGCGGGCCGGCGACATCTGCGCGATGCCCGCCGACATCCGGCACCAGGGCTACTCGACGAAGCGTTCGATGCTGCTGGTCTGGGAAAACGCGACGCCGAACCTTCCGCAGCGATACGAGAGCGGCGAGCTGGCGCCGTATCCGATCGAGTTCTGAGCCGCGCCGGCTCGCACAAGCACACCATCGAGGACGATTCATGCAAACCCAACTCTTCATCGACGGCCGTTTCGTCGACGCCGTCGAGCGCGGCACGATCGACGTGCTCAATCCGCACGACGGCTCGCTGATCACGAAGATCGCCGCCGCCACCGCGGCGGACGTGGACCTCGCGGTCGAAGCCGCGACCCGCGCATTTCCGAAGTGGTCGGCGATGCCGGCGGCCGAGCGCGGCCGGCTGCTGCTGCGCCTCGCGGACGCGATCGAAGCCAACGCGGAGGAACTCGCGCAGCTCGAATCGCTGGACACCGGCCACCCGATCCGCGATTCGCGCGCGCTCGACGTGCCGCGCACGGCCGGCTGCTTCCGCTACTTCGGCGGCATGGCCGACAAGCTGCAGGGCTCGGTGATTCCGGTCGAAACCGGCTTTCTGAACTATGTGCAGCGCGCGCCGATCGGCGTCGTCGGCCAGATCGTGCCGTGGAATTTCCCGCTGATGTTCACGAGCTGGAAGATGGGCCCGGCGCTGGCGGCAGGCAACACCGTCGTGCTCAAGCCGTCGGAGATCACGCCGCTGTCGACGCTGCGCATCGTCGAACTGATGGCCGAAGTCGGGTTTCCCGAAGGCGTCGTCAATATCGTTCCCGGCTACGGTCATACGGCCGGCCAGCGTCTCGCCGAACACCCCGGTGTCGGGAAGATCGCGTTCACCGGTTCGACGGCGACGGGCCGCCGGATCGTCGAGGCGTCGCAGGGCAACCTGAAGCGCGTGCAGCTGGAGCTGGGCGGCAAGGGCGCGAACATCGTGTTCGACGACGCGAACCTCGACGCCGCCATCAACGGCGCCGCGTGGGCGATCTTCCACAACCAGGGGCAGGCGTGCATAGCGGGTTCGCGGCTCGTGCTGCATGAACGCATCGCCGACGAATTCCTCGAGCGCTTCGTGTCGCTGGCGTCGTCGATCCGCGTCGGCAACCCGCTGGACCCGGACACCGAGATGGGCCCGCTGACGTCGAAGCAGCATCTCGACCGCGTGCTGTCGTTCGTCGACGTCGCGCGCGAGCAGGGCGGCCGCGTGCTCGCCGGCGGCAGCGCGCCGCAGGATGCGGCACTCGCGAACGGTTACTACGTGCGCCCGACCGTCATCGAAGCGAAGAGCGCCGCCGATCGTGTTGCGCAGGAGGAAGTGTTCGGCCCGTTCGTCACCGTGCTGCGCTTCGGCAGCGACGAGGAAGCGCTGGCGATCGCCAACGCGACCGAATACGGGCTCGGCAGCGGACTCTGGACCAACGATCTCTCCCGCGCGCACAGGATGGCGGCGCGGATCGACGCGGGCATGTGCTGGATCAACTGCTACAAGCGCGTCAATCCGGGCAGCCCGTTCGGCGGCATCGGCAAGTCGGGCTACGGCCGCGAGATGGGTTTCGAGGCGATGCACGACTACACGGAAGCGCGCTCGGTGTGGGTCAATGTCGACGGCAAGGTGCCGCCGCACTTCAAGCGCTGAGGCCGAGATGGAGCGCTTCGTCTATCAGGGAACGCCGTCCCGCGTCGTGTTCGAATGGGGCGCGCTCGAACGGCTGCCGGACGAGTTGTCCGCGCTCGGTGCGCAGCGTGCGCTGATTCTGTCGACGCCCGAGCAGCAGCCGCTCGCCGAACGCGTCCGGGACGTGCTCGGCGAGCGTGCGGCCGGCGTGTGCGCGCAGGCCGTGATGCACGTGCCGGTCGAGGTGGCGCGGGCCGCGCGCGAGATGGCCGCCGAGCTGGGCGCGGACTGCTGCATCGCGATCGGCGGCGGCTCGACGATCGGGCTCGGCAAGGCGATCGCGCTCGAGTCGTCGCTGCCGATCCTCGCCGTGCCGACGACTTACGCGGGCTCGGAGATGACGCCGATCTTCGGGCTCACTGAGGGCCGGCTCAAGCGCACCGGACGCGATGCGCGCGTGTTGCCGCGTACGGTGCTGTATGACCCGTCCCTGACGCTGTCGCTGCCGCCGGGGATTTCGGCGGCGTCGGGCGTCAATGCGATGGCGCATGCGGTCGAGGCGCTCTACGCGGAAGATGCGAACCCGGTGATCAGCCTGATGGCCGAGGAGTCGATTCGTGCGCTCGGCGAAGCGCTGCCGGCGATCGTGCGCGCGCCCGACGATCGCGAGATGCGCAGCCGCGCGCTGTATGGCGCATGGCTCGCCGGCACGTGTCTGGGTGCAGTCGGCATGGCGCTGCATCACAAGCTTTGTCATACGCTCGGCGGCACCTTCAACCTGCCGCACGCACAGACGCACGCCGCGATGCTGCCGCATACCGCGCACTACAACCATGCGGCGGCGCCCGACGCGCTGCGCCGCGTCGCGCGGGCGCTGGGCGGCACCGACGCGGCCGACGCCGGCCCGCTGCTGTTCCGGTTGAACCGGCAATTGGGCTTGTCGGCGGCGCTGGCCGACATCGGAATGCCGGAAGCGGGCCTCGACGAAGCCGCCGATCTCGCGTGCCGGAATCCGTACGCGAATCCGCGGCCGATCGAGCGCGCGCCGATCCGCGAGTTGCTTCAGCATGCGTGGGAAGGGCGCGAGCCGCAGTGAGCGGCCGGCTGCATACAAAGGAGACGAACGTGACGAATGATCATCATGATGACGGCGACACGCGGTTGACCGAGCAGGTCGTCGCCAGCTTCGACGGTACGCCGAACCCGCGCTTGCGCGTGCTGATGCAGAGCCTCGTGCGGCACCTGCATGCGTTCGTCCGCGAAACGGAGCTGACCGAGGCCGAGTGGATGGCCGCGATTCGCTTCCTGACCGAAACCGGGCAGATGTGCGACGACGTCGTGCGCCAGGAATTCATCCTGCTGTCGGACACGCTCGGCGTGTCGATGCTGGTCGATGCGATCAACCATCGCTTCGCCACCGGTGCGACGGAAACGACCGTGTTCGGCCCGTTCTACATCGAGGGCATGCCCGAGCGCGCGTATGGCGAAAACATGGCGTTCACGCCCGGCACGCCGGTCGTCGTGCATGGCCGCGTGCTCACTACCGACGGCGCGCCGGTGCGGGACGCCGTGCTCGACGTGTGGCAGACCGCCGAAAACGGCATGTATTCCGGGCAGGATACGGCGCAGCCGCACGGCAATCTGCGCGGCCGCTACCGGACCGATGCCGAAGGCCGCTACGCGATCACGACGATCCTGCCGGTCAGCTATCCGATTCCGACCGACGGCCCGGTCGGGAAGATGCTCGACGCCACCGGGCGCCATCCGTGGCGGCCCGCGCATTTGCATTTCATGATCGACGCGCCGGGTTATCGCAAGCTCGTCACGCATCTGTTCGATGAGAACGACGCGTATCTGCAGTCGGATGCCGTCTTCGGCGTGAAGCCGTCGCTGATGGTCGCCTATCGGCCGCGTGCGGCGGGTGACGAGCTCGCGCGCCGGGTCGGCTTGAGCGGCCCGTATCGCGAGGCGACGTACGACTTCGTGCTCGACCGGAGCTGACCGACATGGCGCGATTCTTTGCGGTGTTTGCGACGGACCAGCCCGGGATGCGCGAGGTGCGCGACCGCGTGCGGCCGACGCATCGGACCTACCTGCGTTCCGCCGCGCAGCACGGCGTGTATGTGCGGCTCGGCGGGCCGACGCTCGATCCGCAGGGCGATGCGATGAACGGCACGCTGCTCGTCGTCGAGGCGGACGACATCGATGCGGTGATGCAGTTCGTCGGCAACGATCCGTATGTGAAGGAAGGGCTGTTCTCGCGGGTCGAGGTGCGTCCGTGGGACTGGAGCCTCGGCAATCCCGAGCGGAGAGCGTGAGTCATGGGTGCCACGCAACTCTGTCGCTTCGCCGATGTGCCGGATGGTGGCGCGCGGGTCGTCGATGAGGCGTGCATCGGACGTCCCGTCATCGTCGTGCGGCGCGGGGAGCAGGTGTGGGCTTACGTGAATCGTTGCCCGCATTTCTCGGTTCCGCTCGATTTCGTGCCGGGCAGCGTTTCCTGTTATCGATCCCAGGTGCTGATGTGCGCGCATCACAGTGCGCTGTTCCGGTTCGACGACGGGGTGTGTATCGACGGGCCGTGCTCGGGTGCCGGGCTGGAAGCCGTGGCCGTCGAGGTGGATGCGGCGGCGTGGGTGATTTGCCGGAGCGCCTGAATCGGCGGACGGGCCGATCGCACCAGGCTGGATGAAATCGGAAGTGCGCGGGATTTCATTTGTCCGAGTCAATAAGTAAAACTAAATGAATTTTATTGTACCGGCCCGGATGCAAGCCTGATCCGGGTGGGGGAAGGTGTTGTTTCACGAAGCATGAGCGGATCGTTCGCGACGTGGCGGGCGACCGGCTCGAATTTCAAAAAGAGACGGAGACGCAATGAAGCTCAGGTTTGGAGTATTCGCGATGCTGGCCATCGCGCAGGGTGCGTACGCACAGAGCAGCGTGACCATGTTCGGTCTGATCGACAGCGGCATCTCGTACGTCAGCAACGAGGGCGGCGGGAAGAACGTCAAGTTCGACGACGGCATCTTCACGCCGAACCTGTTCGGCTTTCGCGGCACGGAAGATCTCGGCGGCGGATATCACGCGACGTTCGCGCTCGTGAACCAGTTCTCGATGGCGAACGGCAGCATCATCGGGACCGGGATTTTCGGACGTAATGCATACGTGGGCATCGAGAGCGACCGGTTCGGCAGCGTCAGGCTCGGGAATCAGTACGACTTCATGGTCGATTCGCTGTTTGCGAAGGGGAATGCGATCTCGATGGACATCTCGGGGCTGTATGGATTCAGGAATGGCCCGTTCCAGCGTCTCGCGCTGCCTGGTAACCCGACCGGCGCGTTCGACTGGGATCGCACGGCAGGCAGCAAGCCAGTCGCGAACTCGGTCAAATACAGTTCGCCGACGATTGCAGGGTTGTCGGGCGGCGTGATGTATGCGTTCGGCGGCGTGGCCGGTTCCATCGGCGCGGACAATGCCGTGAGCGCGGGCTTGAACTACGAAGTCGGCGCGCTCGGCATCGGTGCCGCATATACGAACGAGAAGTACGGCCCGGCGCCCGGCACGCCGTCGACCAGCGTGCGCAACTGGGGTGTCGGGATGCACTACGACTTCGGTGCGGTGAGCGCGAAGGCACTCCTGACCACCGTGCACAATTCGTTCAACGATGCCGGCGTGTGGATGGCCGAGGCCGGCGGCGTGTGGCGGATCAGGCCGGACGTGTTTCTCGGCGCGAAGTACATGTACATGAAGGGCAACGAAGCCGTGAACGACAACCATGCGCATCAGGTCAGCGTCGCGCTTCAATACCTGTTCACGAAGCGGACGATGGTCTACGTGTCCGCCGATTATCAACGCGCGAACAGCGGCGCGAACGCGCAGATCAACGGCGTGCTCGATCCGAACGGGGCGTCGAGTTCAGCGAGTCAGGCGGTGGCGCGGGTCGGCCTGCATACGATGTTCTGATGGCGCGGCGGGCGGGACCGGCGTCGCGGTTCGCCCGCCAACCGGCTACCGCGTGGCTGCGGCCGCCTCCTTGGCCTTGTCCTGTTCCGCCGCCAGCGCCGCATCGGCCGCCTGCGCGCGCTGGATCGCCGGGCGCGCCAGCACGCGATCGATGTACGCGCGAATGCGCGGCGTTTCGGGTACCAGCTTGAACATCGTCGTCCAGTTCAGTGCCGAGCCCCACAGCACGTCGACCGCCGTAAAGCGTTCGCCCAGCAGGTAGGGCCCTTTCGCCAGTTGCGCATCGATCCGCATCATCACGGTATCGAAGTCGCCGTACGGCGACGTCGAGTAGGCGGCGGGCGGGCGATTCATCGAGCGGTCGACGATGGCCGGCTCGAGGCACGAGCCATAGAACGTCATCCAGGTCAGATACGGCCCGCGCAGCGAATCGCCCGGCGCCGGCGACAGGCCGGCTTCCGGATACAACTCGGCCGCGTACATGTAGACGGCGGCCTGCTCGGTGACGATCACGTCGCCATGACGCAGCGCGGGAACCTTGCCCAGCGGGTTGATGCCGAGGTAGTCTGCTTCGTGATGTTTTCCGGTGGAGAGGTCGAACGCGTGCAGTTCATAGTCGGCACTCAGTTCTTCCAGCAGCATCCGCGCGCCGGCCGAGCGGCTGCGCGGGGAGTGGAACAGGGTCAGGTGACGGTCTTGCGGCATCGCGGGCTCCGGTGTGCATTCGGGACAGGTCGACCAATATAGGACGGCCGCGCGGCTTCGTCTTGGAAAAATCCGCTGCGGCGGTGCATCATCACGCAGTCTCCTCAACGGTTCGTCACCATGGCCGACTTGCGTAACGTGACCGAGACGCCCAAAGGCGTCGTCGGCCCGAAAGCCTTCAATCAGCGCTTCCGCCTGAATCGCTATTACCCGTGTGCAGACCTGGCCGGGGGGCTGGATCACCACTGGATCGTCGAATGGGATCTGCGCGACCAGCCGCCGTATGTGCAGCGCACGCTGCCGTATCCGTGCGTGAATCTGGTGTTCGACCGGCGGCGGACGGGGATCTTCGGCGTGGTGTCGGGGGCGTTCGAGACGACGTTGACCGGGGCCGGGCGCGTGATCGGCCTGCGGTTCCGGCCGGGCGCGTTTCGGGCGTTCTTCGGCAAGCCGGTGCATTTGTCGACCGACAAGGTGCTGCCGGTGTCGACGCTGCTCGATTGCGGCGACGCGCAAGCCGAAGACGCCGTGCTCGGTGCCGAGGATGATGCCGGGATGGTGGCGGCTGCCGAGGCGCTGCTGTTGCGGGTGCTGCCGCCGGCCGATCCGCAGGTCGAACGTATTCATGGCATTTTGCAGATGCTGCAGCAGGATATCGGGCTCACGCAGGTGCGCGATCTGGCCGAGCGCGCGGGGTTGAGCGAGCGCACGCTGCAGCAACTCTTTTCCGACTATGTGGGCGTGACGCCGAAGTGGGTGATCTGTCGTTATCGCCTGCATGAGGCGGCCGACAAACTCGCCGGCGGCGAGCCGGTCGATCTTGCGGAACTGGCGCAGGCGTTGGGGTATTTCGACCAGGCGCATTTCACGCGCGATTTTCGCAAGCTGGTCGGGAAGGCGCCGGCGGAGTATCGGCGAGAGGATCGGCAGGGGTGAGGTTGCGGATGAGCGGGCGTTGGCCTGCTTTCGGGCTGACAATGAACCGGCGAAGGGGCGCTCAGGGCATCGGTGAATTTCAAACAATGGATGCGTTGCCTATCATTCCACCCTATAGTGCTCGTCGTTGACCGATCCGCAAGAAAATCAGGAGTCTTCGTGTTTCATCGGAAATCCAAGTTGGGGCGTTCGAGCTTCGCGTGCGTCGTCGCTTTGACGATGATCCTGGCGCCCGTCGCGGCGCATGCAGAGGCGGAGGCCGTCGACGCCACGACGCACGTCGCGCCTGCTTCCGATCACGACGCGTCGCCCGCACGACCGATCGTTGGCGACGACCCGGTTGCCATTCGGGATGCCCTGAAGAAGCTGCACATCAGCCCCGCGCCGCCTTCCTTGACCGACCGGGTTCGCGGCCTGGTCTCCGACGCAACCGACCGGTATGCCCCGAATCCCGACCTGGCGGCCGTCGGCCTGGATCGCGACGTGACGTTCGTGGTGCCGGTGCAGTACGGGCTGCGGTACCGGTCGCTACGGCACCTGTTGACGCTGGACGTCGACCTGTTCGACGCGGAGCACGGCGACCGGACGGGCATCCTGCTCCGGAAGGTCACGAAGGGGCCACGAGGGCGAGGGCTCGTGATCGCCCCCGAAGCGAAAGCGAAAGGGTACATCCAGCAGATCGACATCATCGAACTCGATTCCGGGCATGGGAAAAAGACCACGGTTCGCAGCCGGATGCGGATTTCGCCTGCCGTGTACGCTCAAGCGCATGGCGACTTCGCGCTCGTCTTTTCCGGGCGGCTGGTTCGGCCTTATCTGACCGAGCAAGTCGAGCATGCCGATCCGAGTATCGACGAGCCGACGGACATTACGACCCGGATCTCCAGGTTGCATATGGATATCAATGCAATCTCGCTGGTGAGTCCGTCGAGCGGGGTTGTGTTGGCGAAAAAGCTGAAGTTGTCGAAGTAGGTTTTTTTTCCTGTGCAGGGCGGTGATGCCGACCGGCTTGCGGGGGCACGCATGTCGCGTGCTTCGGCGCCGGTCGTCTGCGCGATTGCGTGCGATTGTGGTGCGGTCGGTGTCTGCTCGGAACAGCTGCTGATGTCGATTAATTCTGCTTACGAGCAGGAAAGTTGCACTTACGTGACCGTTTTCGCCTAAAAAACAGGGGCTTACAGTAGTGCTCTGCTGCGCCTCCGCGAACCTACTCCTTGCAGAGCATATCGGGATGCGATGGAGATGCAGTGTGCAAAAGTTTTCCTTACGCGAGATGGGGCTTAGCGCGCAGCACGGGAAGGATATTCTATCCCGCTGTACTGGCCCAGCGCCCGGCGGGGCCATGCTCGCCCGCGTACCTCGCTTCAGCGCCTATGTACAAAATCCTCCAGTGCTTGAAACTCAAGCTCGCGCGTCAGTTTTTCGTCTGCGGACGCTATTTGGCGGAGACTTTCGTTAAGGTCGGGCGGAGCGAAACGATTTTTGTCGATAACAGCGACCAGAAGTGATAGCGCTGGT
>NZ_CAJPHM010000053.1:0-17385 GCF_905339955.1 Burkholderia sp. BCC1996 | reverse complement strand
GCCGATGTGCGTTACGGACAGATCACGTAGTTGCTGAAGCCGCCGTTTCGGTTCTCGATCCCGCCCAGCGCGACATTGATGTCCTCCAGCTTGAACGTGCAGTGTTCGAAGACCGACAGATCGACGACGCCGGATTCGACCATGTCCGCCATTTCCTGTCCTTGCCCGGCCGTGAACCAGGCAGAGCCGCTCAGGCGCTGGTCATTGTCCATCATGTAGTGAAGATTCACCGGCACGTCGCCGGCAACCGCGCCGATATTGACGAGATGGCCGCTGCGGCGCAGCGTCTTCAACGATTCTTGCAGCGTCGTATGCGGCGCGCCGGGCCCCAGTGCGTCGATCACCGCATCAACACCTTCTCCACGCGTGATGCGCGCCGCCCATGTGTCGACCGGTTCGTCGTCGAGCGCGAGAATCTCGATGCGATCCGGCGCAATTGCCTTCACGCGCTGAAGCAACTCCTTGTTGCGTGCGGTACCGAGAATCTTCCGCGCACCAAGCGCGAGCCCGAACAGTGCAACCCCGATACCGAGCGTCCCGCTGATGCCGTTAATCAGGATCGTGCTGCTCGGCCCGACTTCCGCCTTCTTCAGCGCACGATAGGCGGTGCCAAGATAGCCGAAGCGCGCTGCGGTCTCATGGCTCAGGTTCTCGGGAATCTTGACCAGGCTGTATTGCGGCGCGGTCATGAACTCGCACAGCCCGCCGTACGGATAGTCGTCGAAGATAACCTGCGATCGCTGGCTGAACCCGAAATAACCATTGAATGTGTAGTACGGACAGGCCGTGGTATCACCCGAGCGGCACGCGCGGCAACCGCCACAATAGCGCGCCGGATTCACATAGACGCGGTCTCCCACGTTGAATGCATGAACCTGACTGCCGACTTCCTCGATCACACCCGTCGCGTCGAGACCGAAAATCGCCGGCAGCCGGGGAAGCGGCAGGTGGGGAAACCATTTCTGCCAGTTGCTCAGCACGTTGCCGAGGTTGGGCACGATGCCACATGCCTTGACTCTCACCAGCACGTCGGTCGGCCGCGGCGACGGCACCGGAATATCCTCCACCACCATCGGTGCGCCGACATCGTGCATCCGTGCTGCTCGCATCATCTTCGTCATGTCTGTCTCCTGTCCGTCACTCTTCGTGTATTCACAACACACATTCACCGGCCCGGTCATCTGTCTGCGACTCAAGCCAGGCTAAATGCATGATATCAATCTTTACGCACAAAAATACAAATTCCGCCTGAACTTCATCGCAGGCCGTCGAGACCCTTGACGTCCGACGCCGCGAGGCCGCCCAGCCGCGCATGCACACGCCCGCCCGTCGCCATCGCGAGTGCGAACGCGATCTCGTTGCGGCGCGGGCCATCCCAGACGGTCACCTCGCACGTGCCATAGTGACTGCGGACATAAGACGCCTGAATATGGCCCAGCGGTACCATCAGGCGCGTACCAACGCCGCCGATCGTCTTGGCCGACGGCACCATTGCTTTCGGCTGGCCCAGCGATTCCCGCATCGCCCAGCCACCGGCTTCGTGCCATACGGCACCATGCTCGAGTTCGCCATCCTCGCCGACGATCGCGCCCTTTCCGTACGCCTGGACGTTCTCCGCGCCGCCGAGCAGCGCTACGGCGCGCGACGACAGGTCATGCCCGAGTTCGCGCAGCGCTTGCATGAACGGCAACAGGTCAGGCTCGTACCGCCCCGCATATGGATTCGCGACGATGGCTGTCGCGACCGCGACCCGCAGCGGCTCGCTCACGCGCCCCCCCCCTTCGTGCCAGACCTCCTCCAGGTCGAGCTTGATCTTTCTGACATTGACCAGCGGCATCTTTCTGCTCCACGGAAATTGTTCGGATCGCCGGGAGCCAGTTTGTGCTCCCGTGCTTGCATTATATCAATTCCGATGTAATATGCATAAAAACATGTTTTGTGCCCAAACGGAGGAGCAATGAAACTCGTGTCGTATCGCCGGGCCGGCAAGGCCGCTTTCGGTGCAATCAAGGAAGAAGGGATCGTCGATCTCGCGTCGCGCTTGCCCGCGCTGTCCGATCTCGCATCGCTGCTCGCGGATGACGCGGCGCTCGAGGAAGCACATCGGCTCGTCGCCATCACTGCCTCGGATTTTCCGTTGGCCGACGTCCAACGCGATCCGGTCATTCCACGCCCGAACAAGATCATCTGTGTCGGCATCAACTACGTTGCACATGCTGCCGAGGCCGGCCGTACGGTCGGTAAGTACCCGGTTATCTTCCATCGTTACGCGGAAACTCTGTTGCCGCATGGGGCGCCACTGATTCGCCCGACCGTATCGGATAACTTCGACTTCGAGGCCGAACTCGCGGTCGTGATCGGCCGCGGCGGATCGCATATCGCACCGGAAGACGCGATGAGCCACGTAGCCGGCTATACGTGCTTCAACGATGCCAGCATCCGTGATTGGCAGTTCCATACGCACCAGTACGGGATGGGCAAGAGTTTCCGCGGCACCGGCGCGCTCGGCCCGTGGCTCGTCACGGCCGACGAAATTCCGGACTATCGCGAACTCTCGGTCCACGGTCTGTTGAATGGTGAACAGATGCAGATCGGCAAGCTGTCCGAGCTCGCCTTCGACATTCCGGCCCTGATCGCGTACGTATCGCAGGCGCTCGACTGGCAGCCGGGCGACATCCTCGCGACCGGAACCCCAAGCGGGATCGGCTTCAAGCGCCAGCCGCCGGTATTCCTGAAGCCCGGTGACACCTTCGACGTGGTGATTCCAGGGGTCGGCACGCTGTCGAACCCGGTGATCGACGAAGCGTGAGCGATACTCGAACTATCAGGAGACGATCATGACAGCATTGCCGAAAATTCAGTTCACCCACTGCGGAATCTTCTGCAGCGACCTCGACAGGATGGTCGACTATTACCGCAAGGCACTCGGGTTCGTGATCAGCGACAAGGGCGTCGCGTCGACCGGACACAATCTGTACTTCATGACGCAGGATCCGGAAATCCATCACCAGCTCGTGTTGTTCGATGGAAAGCCCACCGACCTCCCCTTCAATCCGGTCAACCAGCTTTCCTTCCTGCTCGACTCGCTGGACGATCTGCGGACGTATTACCAACGCGCGAAACGCGCGGGCGTCGCCGGTATCGAGCAAGTCGATCACGGCAACGCCTGGTCGATCTATTTCAAGGATCCTGAAGGCAATCCGATCGAACTCTACGTCGACAGCCCGTTCTTCACCGCGCAGCCTTGTCGCGAGCCGCTCGATCTCGATCTCCCGAGCGCTGAAGTCCTGAGACGGACGGAAGCGATGTGCCAGCGCCGCCCGGGCTTCCTGACGCGCGACGCCTGGATCGCGGCAATGCGCGAACGCATCGCCGCCCAGCGCACCGCGTTCGACGAATAGACATACCAATCCGCTGCGTCCGCCGCGTTCGACGGCAGGCGGACGCCACCCTGAAAAAATGGGGGAGATCACTGGTCATGAAGTGCAATCTGATTGGCGGGTCGTGGCGCACCGGCGCCACTTCACGCCGCAACATCAATCCGTCCGATCTCGACGACGCAATCGGCGACTATGCGTACGCGGATGTCGAGCAGGCACACGAGGCAATCGACGCCGCTTGCGACGCTCAACGCGGCTGGCGGGACAACGGCATCCAGGCCAGAGCGAATGCACTCGACGCGATCGGCAGCGAATTGCTCTCGCGGCAGACGGAACTCGGTACGCTGCTATCGCGTGAAGAAGGCAAGACGCTTGCCGAGGGCATTGCCGAAGTCGCGCGTGCCGGGCAGATATTCAAGTTCCACGCCGCCGAAGCGGTGCGCTCGGGCGGCGAGTCCCTGCCGTCGGTCAGACCGCTCGTCGACGTCAATATCACGCGCGAGCCGGTCGGTGTCGTCGGCATCATCACGCCGTGGAACTTCCCGATGGCCATTCCGGCCTGGAAGATCGCGCCGGCACTGGCGCACGGCAACAGCGTCGTCTTCAAGCCGGCGGACCTCGTCCCGGGATCCGCGTGGGCGCTCGCGGACATCATCCACCGCAGCGGCATTCCGCCCGGCACATTCAATCTCGTGATGGGGCGCGGCAGTGTCGTCGGCAACGCGATGGTCGCCTCGCCGAACATCCACGCGATCTCGTTCACCGGATCGGTCGATACCGGGCGGAACCTGCTGCTGCAGGGCGCGCGCCAGTTCAAGCGGATGCAGCTCGAGATGGGTGGCAAGAATCCGCTCGTCATCCTGGAAGACGCGGACCTCGACGTCGCCGTCGACTGTGCGATACAGGGCGCCTATTACTCGACCGGGCAGCGCTGCACCGCATCATCCCGTTTCATCGTGCAGAAAGGCATTTACACGCGCTTCGTCAACCGTGTTGCGGAGGCGCTCGGGCAACTCCGCGTCGGGCATGCGCTCGACGCCGACACGCAAATCGGACCCGTTGTCGACAGCGAGCAACTGCGACTGGATGAAGCGTACGTGGAAATCGGCCGGAATGAAGGGGCGACGCTGATCTGCGGCGGTACGACCATCGTCCGCAGCACACGAGGCCATTTTCTGACGCCGGCGCTGTTCTCCGATGCGGCACCGACGATGCGCATCGCGCGCGAGGAGATCTTCGGCCCGATCGCGTGCGCTATCCCGGCGAAGGATTACGACGAGGCGCTGGAGATCGCGAACGCCAGCGAGTTCGGATTGTCAGCCGGCATCTGTACGACGTCTCTGAAACATGCGACGCATTTCAGGCAACACATGCGCAGCGGGATGGTGATGGTCAACGTGCCCACCGCGGGGGTCGACTATCACGTGCCGTTCGGTGGCACGAAGTCGTCGAGCTACGGCTCGCGCGAGCAAGGCCGATACGCCGCCGAATTCTTCACGACCGTCAAGACCGCCTACACGAAGGCATACTGAGATCAGTCGGGCGACGGTCCGGTGGACCCGCCCGCACCGCCGGGCGAACGTAGTCGGTTCTGGCGGAACGAATATGAACATGGAGGAGATGTGGACTTCGATTTGATCATTGTCGGTCTCGGCCCGGTCGGTGCAGTCGCCGCCAACCTGGCCGGTCAGGCCGGCCTGCGCGCGCTGGTCGTCGACAAGTCGCCTACTGTCTACGACAAGCCGCGGGCAATGGGATTCGACCAGGAAATCATGCGGATCCTGGCCAACCTCGGGATCGCAGACAGGATCGCGCAATACGTGATGCCGTACCGCCCGTCCGAATACCGGACGACCGACACGCGGGTGATTCGCCGCATCGACGCGGCAGCCCCGCCATACCAGCTCGGCTGGGCACCGAACTACGTGTTCATGCAGCCGCAAATCGAAGGGATCCTGCGCGACAATCTCGCCGGCTACCCGTCGGTCAGAGTCGAGCTCGGTGCGGAAGCGTCCGCGGTCGAATCGCACGACGATGCCGCATCCGTGACGATCTCGCTGGCGTCGGGCGAGCAACGCACGTTCACCGCGGGCCATGTGCTGGCCTGCGATGGAGGAACGAGCCCGATCCGTACGCGGCTCGGCCTGGACATGGAGGATCTCGACTTCGACGAGCCGTGGCTCGTCGTCGACGTGATGATCAAAGACGGCGCCGGCGAGAGCCTGCCGGCAACCAACGTGCAGTATTGCGAGATCGCGCGCCCGTCGACGTTCGTCGTCGGCCCCGGCCGCTGCCGTCGCTGGGAGTTCATGATCAACGCGGACGAGACGCCTGCCGAGGCCTGCCGGCCCGAGTTCGTGAAAAAGCTGATTTCGCGCTGGCTCGCAGACGACGAATACGAGATCTGGCGTGCATCCGCCTACCGGTTTCACGCGCTCGTGCTGCGCAACTGGCGAGCCGGGCGGATATTCTTCCTCGGTGACGCAGCGCACATGACACCGCCATTCCTCGCGCAGGGAATGTGTCAAGGCATCCGGGATGCGTCCAATCTCGTCTGGAAGCTCGCGATGGTTACGCGTGGCAAGGCCGGTACGGCACTGCTCGACAGTTACCAGGCTGAACGGTTGCCGCACGTCAAGCGCACGACACTCGTGACGAAGGAACTGGGCAAGCTGATCTGTGAACGCGATCCGGTCGCGGCCAGCGCGCGCGACGAGCGCTTGCATGCGGAGATGGCCGCCAATCCGCGGGGAATGGTCCGGCAATCGTTGATCCCGGGGTTGAGCGACGGCTTTCTGTCCGCTTCGAGCGACAGGCCACGCGGGCTGCTGTTTCCGCAACCACGCGTGCGGACGGCCGCCGGCGACGAGCGCCTGCTCGACGACGTGACCGGCGCGACCTTCCGGCTCGCGGTGGACGCCCGTACCGATGCCGCGACCGTCGCGCAACTTCGGCAGGCATGCGATCGCCTGCAGCATCCGGCGATCCGGTTCGTCGCGATCGGGCCCGACGCGCTCGCGCCCGATGCCTCGCCGGATACGTATCAGGACGTCAGTGGCGTGCTGACCGGCTGGATGGCGCAACACGATTGCCGTGTGGTTCTCGCCCGCCCCGACCACTATGTGTACGGTGGTTGCCGTGAGCCGCATGAGGCGCTTGCGCTGCTCGACGAGCTCATGGGCGCGCTGGCGACCAACGGCTCGCAAGCACTTGACGCGCCGGCAACGAGCCTTTGATCCGGAACCCGCATCATGTAACAGCCCTCAGCGCTCGGTGCTTCGCCCGAGCGCTTTTTTTGTCCGACGAGCCTTGCGACTCAATCTTGCATAGAAGCGAGCTTTGCGCATAAAATTACCGCATTGACAATCCGGAATGCCACGCCATGGATTCGACACCTGCCTCCAATGGTGCCCCGCTCATCGATGTTGCCTTCGCGCGGATGAAAACCTCGATCATCCGGTGTGAACTGGAGCCAGGCACGCGCCTGAAGGTCGAGAGTCTGTCGAAGACCTACGGTCTCAGCAGTTCACCGATTCGCGAAGCACTGAACCGCCTCGCGCAGGACGGAATCGTGCAGGCGACCGAGAATCGCGGCTTCTGGGTCGCGCCGATCAGTATCGACGACTTCAAGGACATCACGCGCCTGCGCATCCTGCTTGAACACGAAGCGCTGATGGATTCCATCGAGCATGGCGACGACGACTGGGAAGTTGCCGTGCTGACGGCGTTCCATCGGCTGAGCCTCGCCGAAAAGCGGATGGGTACCGGCCCGGTGGCCCTCGACGACGACTGGTCGGAGCGCCATCGCGCCTACCATATGGCGTTGCTGTCCGCGACGCCGAGCCCGCTGCTGCTGAACATGGTCGGATCGTTGTTCGACCGCGCCGAACGCTATCGGCGCTACTCGGCACTCCATCGGACGGAGGAACGCCACAAGGGCGCGGAACACGAGGCGCTGATGAAAGCGGCGATCGGACGGGAAAAGGACAAGGCAGCGAAATTGCTGCGCAAGCATATCGAGGGGACGTTGACTCGTGTTGCCGCGGCACTGGAACGGCAATTGGCATCGGTGCAGTAAGTCGCGCGCAGTGCCCCGATACTGCGTCTGCGAATGCACCCCATTGCGACGGCGACTCCCGCCGCCGTCGCACGGATCAATCAGAACATCGTTTGCATGCCGATCCGGCCGATGAACTGCGAGCGACTGCTCGACGGGCCGAACGTCCCGTTGATCGACGCATTCGCCCCCCCGTTCGTCAGCTGATACACCGATTGCAGATAGACGGCCGTCCGCTTCGACAGATGGTACTTCGCAACGGCCCCCCATTGATGGGCGTGATTGCGGTCGACAACCTCGTTCCCCCACATGTAGGTGTAGGCGACGCTCGTCGAGAACGCCGGCGTGAACTGATACAGTGCGCCGACCTCCGCCGCGTTGACAACCGCGCCGTTGTGCGTGTTGCGCGTGTCAGTGAACAGCGCCGTCAGCAGCAACTTGTCGCCGCGATATTTCGCGCCGAGCCCGTAGTTCCTGATGCTGTCGCCGAGCAATGACGCATAACGCACGTCGGTATAGGCCGCGCCGAACGCAAACGCGCCAGCACTGTAGCTGGCACCGAAGCTTTCCGCGCTGTTTTGGCGGAAATCCCCGGCCACGCCACCGAATGCGTACATTCCGCCGAACCGGAATCCTCCCAGCAACGGACTCGTGTACTTGACCGCGTTGCCAAGAGGCGTATCGCCGTTCATGCGGTCGAAGTCGAACGCCTCGTTCGGCGGAGAATCGGGAATGCCGAGCTTCGCAAACGGACCATCCCGGAAGCCGTAGAATCCGCCGCCATACATCGCCATATCGGCCCCGACATCGGCGAACAGCGTGTCGACCATGAAGTCGTACTGGCGTCCGAGCGTGAGCTTGCCGAAGCGAGCGTTATCGAGGCCGACCCATGCATTGCGCGCGAAAAGCCCGGTTCCGGTACCGCTCCCGTTGCTCTTCTGAGCGACAAGATTGCCCTGCAGCGTGAACTGCGTCACCAGCTGGAACACCGCGCGGGTGCCGCCACCGAGATCCTCGGTCCCGCGAAATCCCAGCAGGTTGGGCAACGCGATGCCGTCGTCGAGCCGCCATGCAGGGTGGCCCGACGTATTGCTGATGTATGACACACCTGCATCAAGCAAGCCCCAGAGCGTCACGCTGCTTTGCCCATAGGCACACGATACCGGACCCAGACCCGCTGTCGCGCAGGCAATTGACGTAATGACCCACCTTTTCACCATCGTCTCCTCCATACCGTTTACGAAGTCGCCAATATGCACAAGAAATGCCTAAGATGCCTTTTTGTGCATATTTATATTCTTTGCGCACACTCTACACGGCTTTGCAAGACGCAAAACTCCGTGTTTACGCGTGAGTGCGCTGCAGCATGAAGACGCACGCCGACGTCGAAGCTGCAGCTACTCCACACGCTGCGGCGGTCGCTACGTGGCACGTCAATGAAGTTGCAAAGGGTCAGCGATCAGCATCCGGGGGCGCAGGCTGAGAAGCGAGGCTTCGCTTCGAACCGTGATGGTCTTTAAACGCTGCACGTGTTCGTGACTCAATGACTTTCATAACGGTCACGATGGCGGCGAGTTCGTATTCCCCAATCGCGGCAAGTACGTCATGTCCGGTTGCGATGGGGACACCGTGTCGCACGATCCCATCAACTCCAGACCGCGATCTGAAGGGGGAAATGGCTAGGCGAATCGTTGGATTGGATGGCGATTATTCAGAGACTGGCGGGCTATTTCGGTGTGACGAGCCAGGGTGTTGGCCGACTACGGTTCTACCCGTAGCAGGCGAAAACGCCCGCTGCCCGCACGATGGGGCCTTCAGTGTGCATAGGGTCACCAACCCGAGCACGGAGGAAATACACCCGATAGAGAAATCTGCTCGTATGCCCATATGATCGACGATCAGCCCTCCCACGGCGGACCCAATCGCGATGGCGACTTGAACAACGCAAATGAAGAGCGCCGAACCGACTTCGGGGCAGTCAGCGGCATCGTGCTGAGTCCAGATACTGAAGCACAACGGGATTGCACCGAACGCTACGCCCCAGAGCGATAATGCTGCCGCCTCGCCGATTCGCGCGTGATCCAGTACCACCATCAGCAACAATGCGAAGAACAGCAGAGCCGTCGCGATCGCGGTGGCGACTTTCACGTGGCCATCCATCACCGCCGAAAGCGTCACGTTCGACATGAAGCCGACAATACCAAACAGCATCAGCAGGCTTGAAATCTCCGATACCGAAAAGTCCTCTCCGAGACGAGGTTCCAGGTACGTATAGGTGGAAAAATGCGCGCCGAATACGAACGCCACCATCATCAGGCTCAGACGCACGTGCGGCCGACGCAGCAGCGAAATGAAGTCCTGAATGCCCACGGTGGTTTCAGCTGTCAGCTTCGGCACGAAGGCGACCTGCGCAAAAAGCGCTACCGTTGCGAGGACACCGGTCGCAATGAACGATTCCCGCCAGGATGCGAGCGTAGCGATCAGTGTCCCGAGCGGCACACCAATGACAGTAGCCGATGCAACCCCTCCCAGGATGCATGCGATCGCACGCGCCGTATCCCGGGCTTGCACCATGCGCCCCGCCGCCGTGGTCGCGAGCGTCCAGAACGCTCCCAATGCGATCCCCAACAGTGCCCTGCCGGCAAGCATCGTCGTGAAGCTCGTCGAGTACGCACTGACGAAGCTTGAGCACGTCAGCAATCCGGTTAATATCAAAAGTATGTACCTGCGATCCCATTTTCCAACAACAACCACCGAGGTCGGCGCGGCCAAGGCAGCCATCACACCGGGCAAGGTCATCATCAGGCCCGCCGTCCCGGACGTGACATGCAGATCCAGAGCGATGTGCGCCAGAAGGCCGACCGGTAGAAATTCGCAAGTGACGAACGCAAATGCGCTGACCGCGACGGCAAATACGGCGAACCATTGATGTCGTGAGGTTGGGACATCGACGGGAAACTTCCCGGACGAGCGGCTATTGGAAGGCATGCTATCGGAGCGCGGATGAGGAATGACGGAAGCAAAGGACGATACGGTCGACAGCGTGCGCATGACGACACCGGGCGGGTCGCCGATAGCGGAATGAAGGGAGCGCCCCGAGCAGTTGTTGCACGCGAGACGCTCCTCGAGCGCTAGTCCGGAATACGCCCGATCAGCGAGCATCCCCCGATTCGCGCCGTCGGTCGCTTCAGGAAAAACGCAACGGCAAAGTCAAATAGTTGCGAATGCGATCGTCGTGCTGAACCGCGGGAGAGCCGGCAAGTTCCACGCGCGAATAGCGTTCCGCTATGGCTGACAAGATCACCTCGATCTCGACGCGGCTGATCAATTGCCCCGCGCAGCTGTGTGTTCCGATGCCGAACGACAGCATCTGGCTTTCACGCATCGAACGAGTATGGTCGAATGTGTTCGGATCTTCGAACACATCAGGATCCCGATTGACTGCCGCAGTCATGAAGCGAATGACGCTATTTTCCGGGATCACCGTGCCTCTGATCGTAACCGCGGCCTTGTTGTACCGAGTGAAGGACATCTCTGGCGGATACAGGCGCAGGAATTCGTTGATCATCGCCTGACGGCTTTCTCGATCGGCTTTGTAGAGGTCAAAGAGTTCAGGCTCGTGCGTGAAATGCTCCAACGTCGACGCGAGCACGTAAGCCGGATTAGGTGCACCGGAGAAGAAAAAATTGACCATGGCCTGGACGACTTCAGCCTCGGATAGTTCGCCTCGCGCTTGCGCCTCGATTAGCGCGTCCGCAAGACCACTTCCAGGATTTCGGCGCTTCTCGGCAACAAACGCGTTGCACCGGTCGAACAGATACTTGAACCCCTCTACCGCATCGTCTAGCTGCGCCTTCGTTGACGCCGGAGACTGAGCCATGACAATACGCAACCCGTTCTCCATCACACCCTCGATGTCGTCTTCCGGTATGTCGAAGATGCGGCACATCGTGACGTGGGTGGGTACGACACAAATAGTGTGATGAGCCTCGACAATGTCATCTTGCGCGATATTGTCCAGCGCGTCGCTCACAAGCGCCTTTGTATGCTTCGCCCATTCCGCGACCATCTTCGGCGTGAACCACTTGTTGAAGTGCCGCCGCAATAGCGTCTGCCGTGGCGGGTCGTAGAACAGCACGCTTTCCTTGAACACGTGCCACGGATGGGGTTTCACCCAGTTCGGCTCCTCCATGCTCATCGCCGGATGCTTGGCAAACTCCACATAGTCGGAATACTTCGAGACGACGAACTCACGTTCGCTAATCCGATACACCGGTGCCTCGCGTTGCAATCGCTCATACCATGGATATGGGTTGTCGCGAAATGCGAGGTCCGCCCACGGAAGGTACGGATCACTAATGAAATCGCCTGCTTGATTTTTCATCGAAACCACCTTATTCGCCCAAGATCGAAAGGATGCTTTTGGACCATGCCACCGCCACCTGGTTTGCAGGCAAGCCTTTCGATGCATTGTGCCGTCCCGTTTCGCCAATTTGCGTGGCGCCGCACGAAGCGAGCATCTCAGTCAATAGATCGATTGCTCGGTTGTAGTTCGCGTAGCTGGAATCCCCGAGCCCAAACGCTGCAAATCTCGTCGCAGCCAGATCGGGACGCGTCTCGACGAGCGCGCGATAGAACGGCTCGGTCGTCTCCGGCATATCGCCCTCGCCGTACGTAGAAGTAACAAAGATCGCGAAACTGATCGCCTCCAGTTCGTCCACTGCTTGATCCGCCATCGATTTGACGACGCTCGGCATATCTTTCTCGGCGAAGCACATCGCAATATCGTCGGCAACCATCTCTGCGTTACCGCTCTCCGTGCCAAACAGAATCAAAATTGATGCATTCATTTCTTTTTGCTCATATTTAGACGATTACCCGACGCTCACGACCTGCCTTGCCACTTCCAGCAGGCGCCTGCGATCCGCAATTTTTTTGCGGAGCCTGTTCGGCCCCGCAGCATCCCGTTCATACCGGTCCACCTCCAGCCAGCCGGCGTAATTCACGAAATCGGCTGGAAACTGGTCTCCGAGCGCGGCCAGTCCGGGCCGGCCGATCGGCAGCGCTCCGTCTTGCACCATCGTGATGATCTGCGCGGCCACGGCTTGTGCGTCTCTGCGATTCGCGGCAACCCCGCCCTTTCCGCCGTTCTTCGCCCAACCGACCTCGAATACATTCAACGCACGCCACGGCCGGCATCGAGCGCCGATATCGCCGACCTCGTTCGTAAAACCAATGGCCGTAACGATCGTGTCGACGTGGAAGCTCACGATACCTTCGGCTTTCGAGTGTCCGCGCAAAACGCTCTTCGTCAGCAATGCATCGACCTGCACCGGCGTACATTCGAAGTGGAAAACAATTTCCACCAGCGGTTTGGCATATACGATGCGTCTCGCGGCATTCCGCAGCACTTGTGCCTTTTCGCTCTGATCGTCGTCCGAAAGACCCGATGCAGATACCTTTACATGCCCCAGATCACAGAGTTCACGCAGCATGGCAAGGTCAAATTTCGCGTCGCCTGCGCTGGACCTTCCGACGAGATGAATCCGCTCGAGACGATTCGAGCGAAGCATCGATAGCCGCTCGTCGTCGATATCGGAGTTATCGAATTGCTCGATGCGTTTGGCCAGCAACCGGGCAACGTCTATGGCGACGTTCCCGTGCCCGACGATCGCCAACGATTCACCCAAGGAGCAAAATCGCCCTCTGTTATGGGGCAACCGAGGCTCGGGATAGCCGTTCAGCGCCCGCAGTATTTCGCCTGCCCCAACGACGTTTGCTTTCGGGTGTTGTGGAACCGGAAGAACCGAATCCGTTGCCAAACCTGTCGCGAGCGCCACAATGTCGAAACTCTCTGTCAATCGCTCAAACGACAGGTCTTTTCCGATAGCTACATTTCCGAAAAAATTGACCCTATCGCGTCTAAACAACCGATCGAACTGCATCGCCACGGATTTCGAACCTTGATGATCGGCTGCGATGCCGTAACGCAACAGACCGAATGGCACCGGCTCCGATTCAAACACCGACACTGCCGAATCCGGCCAAACCTTTATCAACGACTGAGCCAGGTAGCACCCGGACGGTCCGCTTCCCACGACGGCAATGGATGGATTAATGATGCGCATGAACGTACCTGGACTGGTCTCTTGAAACGGAGATGAATCGGATGCCGAGTTGCTTCGCGACTGAAACCGAAGCTATTGAGATTCACATCCGAAGCATGGATATGTCATTGGATGACGGCGAGAACGGCCTCGTCGTCCGTGCCGCCATCTCGCGGCTCGACGTCAGGATTGCGCCCCAACCTCCGGAACACTTCCGGCTTGGCCTTCCTGAAATAAACGGCCAATGCCATCCCGAAAATCTGCACTGCGCACAGGCTATAGAGCATCCAGGTGCTTTGGCCTGGTTCGCCGCCAACGAGAAGCTCGAAGTGCTTGCCAACGAGGACGACGAGCGCAACGAACAGGAATGCGGAGATGCCGGGCGCAACACACGCTTTGAAAACGCCTGCACCGATGAACCGCCCCTCGCGGAAATACCAGACGAGACATGAAACATTCACGACGGTCATAAGGATCAATCCTCCTGCGGTACCGACGCCAGACAGTCGACCGTAAAGCAATTCCGGTTGGGCCCCGGTCACGATGAACGGCAGAAGAACAAGCAGCGTCAGCGTCGAAACCGTAATGGACGAGCGGTGCGGTGATAAATGCTTCGGATGGATCGCACTCAGGTACTGCGGAAATGCACCGTCGATGCCGAGGTTATGAAGATAACGCGTCAGCACGTTATGAATGGACAAGCTGGATGCAAACGCCGAGGTCAAAACCAGGATCGCGACCGGCGTGCGCATCCTCGCACTTACGAATTTGTCGAAGGCATTCTGAAACATGGTGGCGGGCGATTGCGTTGCGACGGAGACTACATCGTGTCCATACACGCGAATCAGTGCATATGCGCAGAACGTATACAACAGACCGATGAAGATCACCGCACCATAAGTTGCTCGCGGAATGGTTCTATCCGGGTCGCGCACCTCATCACGGAACAATGCCGTCGCCTCGAAACCCATAAAGAAAGAGACGGCAAACAGCATGGCAAACGGGCTGTTCGCGTTGAACAATCCGGATGGGGAAAAAATGGCGTTCGGCGGCAAGTCGCTTGAGGGATTGCTGCCAATAACTCCGGCGCAGAACGCGATGCAAACGATGACTTCTGCGACCATTACCCAAGTCAGGAACTTCGCGGATACTTCGATGTGCAGATACCCGAAAATCGCGATGGCAAGCCAACATGCCAGCGTAAAGTAGTACCAGGGAAATGCCCATCCCGTAAGCGTCCGCTGCAGATCAGCGGACGCAACGCCAAAATACGCCGGAACGCCGGCCAGGATGATGAAGTACGTAATCGTGGCGAGCAATCCGGCTCCAAGCCCGGCACTCTTGCCCAAGCCATGCGTGATGAATGCGTAGAAGTCGCCCGGTCGCTTCGCAGCATGGTTGAGTGTCAGATACCCTAGCGAGAACAGCATCAGCAGAACCATCGTCGCGATGAAGATGGTGGGGCTGGCTGCACCTCCATACATCAACGCGACCGGCACATATCCCGATACGGTCGTGAGAGGGGCCGAGAAAGCCAAAACGCTCAGCGTAAGACCAAAGGCGCCCATGTTCCCGGTAAGTTTATTTCCCTTCTCTGCAATCGCCCTGTAACCGCTTGTCTTCATTCGAGCCACCTCTTTGCTGTGCGCGGTTCTCTCGGTATCGCACTTTGATGCGCGTACCGCAGAACCCGTTGACTTGGTAGCCGAACTATATTCAGCGAATTTCTGGCCAGCATCCTCCGAAAGTATCTATACGTCGCTTCAAGATGGAGCGCCGATCGCACGTGGTGCGCCATGCACGAGCAACGTGCAACGACGCGCTTCCAGATCGTGCGTCTACCTCTACGGCACCCGGGCACTCTGTCAGATTCATCGCCACCGTCGCCGTATACGGGAGCGCGTGACCTGTCAGTCGTCTTGGTTCGGTTCTTGCTTCCTATCGCTGAACATCGTGCTAGCAGCCTTTTCGAGTAGGCCGCCAGCGTTCCGGCCTCCGTTAGACAGGTTCGGAAAGGATCTTTTGTCTATTCCACTTGGATAAACCATGCGATATCACCTGAACGACGATTGCAAGGACTTCGCCAAGCGGACCATCGCGTTTTCCCAAACCCTGCTGGAATCGTCTGCCGCAATCTTTACCTGGATTGACGCTACCCAGAAGATTCCACCGTGCACGGAACACGGCCTCGGCGACGTGATGATTCGCGACTATTACCGAGACTTCAGAGAGTTCGATCCGATCTCCCCCGACTTTCTTTTATCAAACAGATCTTCGGTCGTTACTCTAAGAAAGATCGCAGACAATAGATTTAGAGATTGCCACATCCCATACGCACAGTTTATGGCGCGGTATGGGTTCGTGGACGAGGCCGCTTTTGTCTTTTGGCAGGACAGCCGAGCCATCGCTTTTCTCAATGTTCTAAAAGGCAGACACGACAAAACCATCGACAATGAATCCGTACTCCAGGAAATGCACAGCTATATCCAGTTCAACCTGATCGGATTGGATTCGATAAAAACCCATCGACGCAATCGGAAACTCACCGAGCACCATCTATTGACAGCCCGCGAGCTAGCGATCGCCAATTTGATTGCGAGTGGACTTTCCAACAAGGAGATTTGCCACGAATGCCAGATCGAGCTGGTGACAGTCAAAACGCACGTGGGAAGGGTGCTGGCAAAGCTCGGATTGAATACGCGGTCACAAGTCGCGTCATTTCTGCACTCGATAACCGCATATTGACCGTTGCAGTTCCGCCTCGTGGCAGCGAAGTCTGATGCGTGATGTCCATTGCGGTTCAGTTGGAGGCGGGGCGAACCGACGCCGACATCAACCAGGCCGTCGAAACGACTTGCGCCCCGCTCCAGGCACCATACGAAGGCACGCGGCACGCTGAACCTGCAAGTTTTCGCAATACCATCAGCTTGACACGCTATGGTTTCGACAGCTTCGTCAAAGGTACAGACGGGAGACCGGGTCCGACTTGGCACGTTCAGTGGCGTTTCCACCGCGTACTTTGACGGTGGCCGCTTCCAAGCCGTGATCTGACGTTGGACCGGTTTTTTATTTTCGGCTACGCTCGGCCGGACTCTGCTCTCCATTCCGCGCGTCGAAACGCAGGTGCGCAACCACTTGTCCGAGGCTGTAGTACGTAACCAGGCTGTTTCGGTCTGGCTCAATATTGCGTATACCAGCATCGGAATCCGCCTGACAAGCAGAGACCTCTGCTGAGTCAATCGAATGACGGCTATGCAGCGATCGCAGGAATATCTTTCGCATGACTCGGTTCCCTGTTGAGTCCACTACTGAGGTCTGCGCGCCAACCCGACATTGAAGCGCAGAGGTGGTTACGATCGACAAAGCGTGAAGATCATGATCTGTTCAGGTCGAACGCCGGATCGCTCGACGCCAATCACAACGGCATCGGAACGACGACGACCCAGGCGACGTGGACGATCTACACATCGTCTCTAGCGATACCCGATGCCCCTTGCTTGGCCAAGGCTTCCGCCAATAGTTTCCTTAGTCGATTATTCTCCCCCTCAAGGTACTTCAACCTTTGCGATTCAACGCCGTCGTTGCCACCAAACTTCGCCCGCCAGGAGTAGAAGGATGTATCGCTGAAACCGTACGTCCTGCACAGATACTGGACCGCCTCGCCAGCTTCGGCCTCTCTCAAGAAGCCGATGATTTGCTCGTCCGTAAAGCGCTTCCGCATTCTCAAACCCTCCTCGAAAGTGACCTTTGCTGGTGTCAGGTAGCCTAGCGCTCCAGAGAACAGGTCCGTTTCTCACGTGGCCCCTCTAACTCGAGGCAGCATGTGACGACAGTTCCTTTC
>NZ_CAJPHM010000052.1:0-17653 GCF_905339955.1 Burkholderia sp. BCC1996 | reverse complement strand
GTGCGCGTTCGCCGACAGCGCGCTGCCTTGCCCCGTCTCGAAATACATCAGGTTATCGCCGACGGTGCCGCGCTTGAGCGACAACGCGGCCTCGCGCGCCTCGCCGAGCAGCGCGAGCGAAATGCCGAAGCTCGCGTTCGCCTTCTCGGTGCCCGCGATCGACTGGAACACCAGGTCGACCGGCGCGCCCTTCTCGATCGCCGCGATCGTGTTGGTCACGTGGGTGAGCACGCACGACTGCGTCGGCACGCCGTAGCGTTCGCGGAACCCGTCGATCATCGCGAGCAGCTTCACGATCGCCGCGAGGCTGTCGGTGGCCGGATTGATGCCGATCATCGCGTCGCCGCAGCCGTACATCAGCCCGTCGAGCATCGACGCGGCGATGCCCTTCACGTCGTCGGTCGGATGGTTCGGCTGCAGCCGCACCGACATCCGGCCGGCCAGCCCGACCGTGTTGCGAAAGCGCGTGACGACGCGGCGCTTCCTCGCGGCCGCGATCAGGTCCTGGTTGCGCATCAGCTTCGACACGGCCGCGACCATCTCGGGCGTGAGGCCCGGCGCGATCCGTTCGAGCGCGGCGCCGTCGGCCGCCGGCGACAGCAGCCAGTTGCGGAAGTCACCGACGGTGAGATGCGAGATTTCCGCGAACGCGGCCGCGTCGTGATCGTCGAGGATCAGGCGCGTGACCTCGTCGTGCTCGTACGGAATCACCGCTTCGTTCAGGAACGCCTTCAGCGGCACGCCCGCGAGCGCGATCTTCGCGGCGACGCGCTCCTCCTCGCTGGCCGCCGCGACGCCGGCGAGCTGGTCGCCGGAGCGCAGCGGGCTCGCCTTCGCGAGCAGCGTCTTCAGGTCCGCGAAGCGGTACGTGCGCGGGCCGATCGTTTCCGTATAGGACATTTTGCTAGTCTCCTTGCTACACCGATGGCGCGCCCATGGGACGGGCACGCCGGATACCGTCAAGGACGGCATTTCACCGTACTGAGGCAGGCGAACGCGAACACCGCGAAGAACGGATAGTGCGGTGCGCGGAAGGGGCTGCCCGTGTTTGGCTGCGCGCGGCGCAGCTTGAACAGTGGAGCCATACTGACGATGGACATTACGATCGCGCTGAACACCAACATCGTCACAATATTGGCGGCGAGCGCCTAGCCGCCGAACTCGATTAGCTCGTCGCTGTAGATCGCGGCAATGCCGACCACGCCGCCCGCGAGAATCGCGCGGTAATGCGTCTTGAAGGGCGGATGCACCTTCGCGAGCCATTCGGGCGGGTAGCCTTTGCGGGCAGTGCGAAGATCTGGCGCAAATAGCCGAGGATGATCCCCTGGGGGCCGACCGCCATGTTCCTCAGCTGCTAAGTCTCCAGGGTCTGCCACTGCGCTGGCTGACTAGGCGGCATACTGCGGATCGCGGGCCGGCCATTCGGTTCTGCTTTCATAGGCCCGTACACAAAAGCGGCTGGCTGCGCACCCGCGAGATCTGACTCCGAGACTTGCCAGTCGGTCTGGCCTGCGTGACTGAGGCTAGATGATAGTAAGTCCTAAATCGAGGTGTTATCGAAATTCGGCAAAGGTTCGCACTCGGGTTTCCCTAGACACCATGTATGAAGCTGCTGCACCTCAAGGCGCGTGGACGACTCCCAAGTCGAGGAGATAGAAGCTCGTTACGACACTGAGCGGACAGGTGCTATCAGCATACCTAGAGAGACAGATTCTGAACTGTTGCTGTGGATATGCGGTGTACCTTTTCGAAATCTCGAGCCAGATCGCCCAAGGTAATGTCCTTAAACTTCTCGATCAGTAACGCTTCTGCCTGATGAAGTACATCATCGACAGCTGCATTGACAACCCGCTCGACTGCACAATCGGGATTGGTGTGGTCAAAACCGATCGCGAAGATGCGCTCACTACCGATGGCACTATAGATGTCGAAGAGGGAAACCGCCTCAAGGTCACACGCAATTGACCATCCCCCACCATGACCTTTGAGGGATGCGACGTATCCCGCTCTTCTCAATCCAGCCAGTGTTCGTCTTACAACGGCCGAGTTTGTGCCAAGTATCTCTGCGATCTGATTGGATGTCGTAGGCTGCTTGTCTCGAGTCATATGCAAGAGCACATGCAGTACACGCGATAGGCGACTATCTGTTCTCACTATTTATCTGATGAATGCCGTTTACCCGGGGTAGCGAGACTGCGCCATATAGCCAAACGGCACAACCCGCCAGCCTGAATTATTTCACGTGTGGCCCAATTGGTGGCGTTCCAGACGTGTTCCGCGACGTCGCCGACGTTGGGATGCACGGATAGGTGTCGGAATAGAACCCCAAGCCCGAACCTCGTTAGCAACGGCGGCACAAGGTAACACTGGACCTCTCGGGCGTGTAGGCGGAGCGTCCCGCCTACCTGCGCACGTGCGTGCCTTATATGCATATACGTGAAAGGAGGTTGACAGGATTACAATATTTTGTGCACTTGTGCGTTTTTTTGGCGAATGGCAGTATCCGACCGACATCCTGCTACGACACAGGGTGCCGACCTCGTGCAGGCGTACAACGCCAATGGCAGCCTCACTGCGCTATTTAAGCATTCCTTGAATTGGCGGGTTGAGCGCGATAGCCGACGGAGGTAACCGACAATCTCGCCAAACGCGAAGGCGCTTACGTTGATTCCAAAAGTAATAACCATCACCTTATACTTAAGGAGTACGAAATATGAAACGTTTTGGCTTAGCTTTGGTGGTTTCCCTCGCTTCCACAGGTGCTATGGCGCAGTCTTCCGTCACCATCTACGGTATGGTAGACACAGCTGTTCGTTATATATCGTACAAGGGTAATGGCTCGGCCACTACGTTGGGCTCTTTCGGCAATACGCCCTCGCTTTTGGGATTCCAGGGTACGGAGGATCTTGGTGGAGGTCTCAGTGCGCTCTTTCATCTCGAGACATCATTTGTCCCCGGAACCGGGCAATCACCAGTGACAGCCTTTGGTATGCCGTTCTTCAATCGCGGAGCGTGGGTCGGGGTTAAAAACGATTTGGGCACTCTGCATCTTGGGCGGGACTGGAACCCGCTGTATAGCAACAATTGGCCGTTTGACCCTACAGGAAACCTAGGCGTTGCAGATTCTCTTCACATTCAGAATTTGCCTAGTAAAGGGGTCGTCCCAAATTACATTTGGAACGCCAATGCGGTGACATACTTTACGCCACCGTCACTTGGGGGAATTTATGGAATGTTTCAGGCATCTCCTCGGGGAGACGGTAAGGGGTGTAGTGGGAACGTGACATGCACGACTACCATCGGTAGTTTCGTTGGTGGTCGCATCGGCTATGCCAATGGGCCGTTTGAGATTGCTGTGGCCGTTGGGCAGACCGGAATCACTTCAAACACAATTGTAGGGGCGTCAACTGGAAAATGGACTCAGGCAAACTTGGGTATTAACTATGATTTAAAAATAATGAAAGTTTCTTTGTGGGTAAATGCAAATCGATTTATATCATCATATGAGCATATCGCAAAAATTGCGCTGACCGTTCCATTTGGCATCGATTATGCGTTTGCAAACGCGGGTGTGGCGCGGACGAACACGGCTGCGCAGCAGGCTGGTCTTTATGGAGCGCACGCGTTCGGTATCGGTTATGTGCATCCTTTGTCAAAACGCACAAATCTCTATACAGCGGCTTCGTATTTGAAGAATAGCGGTCGCGGAACCTTGAGTGTGGAGGATGTCGGCTCATTTACTGGTGCGACCATGCCTGGGCGTAGCACCGTTGGTGTCGAATTTGGCATTAGCCACAAATTCTGAATGGTGCCATCTTCCAAACTGAAACCGGGCGCACAGATGGAAGGGAGGATAAGTGAGATTAATTGCGTGCAATTTTCTCTATAATCTGTGCGGCTGCATTTCATCCTCGTCGACGTCTCCGCGAAAATTTTTAAGATAGAGACTGGTATAGAGTGATTTTTCGCGGGGCTTAGCGATGGTGGTGATACTTCGAGGAATAAAATGTTAGAGAGTTGTTATGGTCATAATCGTGTGCCTTTCACTGATCAATTTGCGTCTCACCCGACGGAACGGCTTGCGGCCTCGATCGATTGTGTTTTGCAAGCGTCAATACTAGATGGCTTTATCGCGGGTGCCGCTATTGGCGTCTACCATAAAAATCGCTTCGTTTATGGGCGAGCTGCTGGATATAGTGATATCGAAGCATTTCAACCAATGTGCTTCGACAGTATGTTCAGGTTGGCATCAATGACAAAGCCAGTCGTTTCGGTCGTTGCGCTCGCGTTGATCGACGAGGGCGCATTTAGCCTAGACGACCCGGTTGTAAGGTGGCTTCCCCGATTCCAGCCTCGACTTCACAACGGGACCGCACCCGAGCTTACTATTCGTCATCTACTGACGCATACGGCGGGGCTTTCCTATGGATTCCTCGATACCTTGGATGGCCCTTACCATCGAGCGGGTATATCTGACGGGTTAGATGAGTCTGGATTATCGCTTAGCGACAACATTGACAGAATTGCCTCAGTTCCGCTGCTATACGAACCCGGGACCGCTTGGAGCTATTCCGTCTCGACCGACATACTAGGAGCCGTGATTGAGGCGGCAATGGGGCAGTGTCTTCCCGAAGTGGTTCGGCGTACTGTTACAGGGCCGCTTGGGATGACGCGAACACGATTTCTAGCGCGGCGCGATGACCCGCTGGTCGTGCAGTATGCTGATGGGGATCCGCAACCAGTACGAATGGCCGGGACATTTTCCGTCCCATTCATTGGAGGGGCTTTGCGATTTTCTCCGGATCGTGCTTTCAATCCAAACGCATATCCGTCTGCTGGTGCAGGACTTGTCGGCACGGTGGGAGATTACCTGCGCTTCCTTGAGTCATTGCGGACTGGTAACTCTGTTCTTCCCGTTAGTCTTATCAAAAGCATGACGACGAATCACACGGGTACATTTGATATAAACGTCGCTGGGCCAGGCTACGGATTTGGTCTTGGTGTCGGCGTCCTGATTGACCCACAAGCAGCTGGTTCCTTCGCATCACCTGGTACCTGGAACTGGGGCGGGGTGTACGGTAACAATTTTTGGGTTGATCCTGCGAATAACCTTACTGTTGTCGCATTGACCAACACAGCGGTTGGGGGCTGTGTCGGTCCGTTTCCGACATCGCTGCAATCAGCGATTTATAAGTCTCTCTAGGGGGAGGAAATTGGCGTGCTTATAAGAATCCGGACATATCAGATCTCGTATATGATTCACGTCTGACCAGTGTGGACGTACAGACCGATATAATCAGTACGTCTTTGCCCGCTTCCGTAGAGGAAAGCGGGCTCATTCGTTAGCTATGCAGATTTCATAACAGCCCCGCTAGTTGCCGTGAGCGCTCAGACATCTGGCCATTCAACATCGAAGCCCCGGGCATGTTCGTAGAACGCCGCGACTTGAAGTACACCGAGATCGTCAAATCGATTGCCGATGATTTGCAGGCCGATCGGCAGTCCCCTCTTGTCGAATCCACAACATACCGTCGCCGCTGGCTGTCCTGTTTGATTGAACAAGCATGTATACGTTGCTACGCTAAGAGGAACATCAGGATCTGGTGCGACGTCCTCCGCGGGAAAGTTCACAACCGGTAAGTTGGGCGAGATCACGTAGTCGTATGCACCAGTGGTCGCAACTACTTGCGCCTTGATTGCTTCCAAGCGATCCGATGCCTCACCATATTCCAAGGCGCTCAGCTTGTCCGCATGTGCACAAAGCTCGCGTACTTTCGGGTGCACAAGTGCTCTCTTCTCCACTGGCAGGTGCTCCAGTTCGATGCGCGAACGAACGCCGAATATGTCGACGAGAAGCGGTATCGGATCGGTTGCCATAAGGCGAGGCATTGTTTCTACTACGGCACCGGCAGACCGAAACACGTCGGCCGCAGCCACAATCGCATTAACCACTTCATCCTCAGGCGAAAGTCCGAATCCCATATCTAGCATCACTCCAATGCGCAGGCCTTTGACGTCTCTCTTCAAGCGGCAATGATATTGAAGATCTTCAGGGGGAAGACTTCCGTAATCCCGCGCATCTTGTTGGGCCAGTACGGTGAGCATCCGTGCGGCATCCTCGACTGTGCGTGCTATCGGGCCTGCAGCACGGATCGGGCTTGGTGGAAGGTGTGGAATGCGTCCCTGAGTTGGCTTGAGCGACACTAGGCCGCAAAGCGATGCCGGTAGCCGTACCGATCCCCCGATATCGCTGCCAACGGTTAGAGGTCCCAGACGGCCGGCAACCGCAGCAGCTCCCCCACTCGACGAACCGCCGGGGTTATACGCGAGATTCCAGGGATTTCGTGTGATCCCATGGGCTGTGCTCACACCAGCACCGAACATCCCCATGTCAGGCATTGTCGCTTTGGCAAAGATCAGTGCACCGGCTTCGCGCAGCCTCGCGACAGGAGGGCAGTCGACGCTTGATGGGGGGCGATCCTTATATGCGGATGCGCCTCGCCACATTGGCATTCCTTGTGTGGCAAAACTGTCCTTAATCGACACAGGAACTCCATCAAGAAAGCTGAGAGGGACGCCCTTAAGCCATCGCCCTTCTGACGCTTTTGCGGCTGCGAAGGCACCCTCTTCGTCCAGGAAGAAGAAGGCATTGAGTTTCGGGTTCACTTGCCGCGTGCGTTCCAGCACTGAATTCATCACATCAACTGGCGAGAAATAGCGGTTAGAAAAGCCATGCACCAGTTCGGCGCTAGTGAGATTGTAGAGATCGGATTGGGTCATAGGGTAAGTCCTTAGACGTTTTGGTGATGACAACATTTTGTGCACTTGTGGATATTATTGGCGTGGTGCAGTATGCAGTCAACCTATCAAAATTCACAAAGGGAAGCGAAGTAATGAGCTCAGTTGCAAGCGCAGAATCTGAGGTCGAACGCCGCGCCGCAGAGGCGCTCAGGCGATTCGCTGCAGTAGTCGGTGTCGATCCGCATCGCGCGCCGCTCACGGCGCCGGTGCTGGTGCCATTGCACCTTGCAATAGACTCCGTGCCATTCGCCGTCGCTGAGAGAGCGGGTGCAGAGCCGCGTTGGCTTCTCAAACTTTCGCTTGCTGATGTGTTCGATCGGGTCGACCACGAGGGTACAGTCTTGGCCAGCAGCCAGGCGGCATCGCTCGGCATTGCGCCGAAGGTAATAGATGAAAGTGCCGAGCATGGCGCCATATTGTTCGAGATGCTTCCTAAGTCGCAGTGGCGTATGGCGATGAGGGGCGACATGGACAATGTTGCTATTCGTGGGGCAGTGCTTCAAGCCAAACGTGTTTGGCATCGTAGCAAGCGGTTGGGAGTGACTCGCAGCCCATTCGAGGTCATCGCCGGCTATCTGGAATCGCTCAAGCGTCTCGAGCGTGAGCGTCGCGCGGAGGGGCTTCCGTGGCGCACCCCTAACGGTTTTCATACACTCGTCGAAAACGTGGCACATCTTGAAAAATGCTTCGCTGCCGCGGGACACGATTCAGTGCCTATCCACGGAGAGTCGTCGCTTTCTAATTTGATGATAGATGGTGACGGTACTGTGAGGCTGGTTGACTTCGATCGCGCGGTGAACAGCGATCCGCACTACGACATTGCCGGATTCTGTCTCGAATGCTGCAGTTTCGACAGCGAAGTCGAAGAAGTAGTTGCGGCATATTTGGGCTTTACAAGCCTGTCCGCCACCGCCCGTGTCCGTTTGTACATGATTGTGGACGATTTCTTGTGGGGCTGCTGGAGCCTGATTGCTCACTACGAATCAAGTCGCAGAAACTCGGTCGAATTCTACAAATATGCGCAGAATCGGTTCCTTCGCAGCCGATACTGGATTGATCGTTGGGACATTGCTGCGCTACAGCGGCAAATCTAACGGAAGGGTATGAAAGATGAAACTCGGGCAAGGTAGGACAGAGGCGGAGCTCGCGATCGAATCCGCCATCGCACAGATTGGCGATTGGAGTGGGCGTTCGCTGAGCTACGAACGTATCAGTGCTGGCATTACCAATCTTAATTGGAGGATCCGGCTGGACGATGACCAAAGCCAGTACTTTATGAAATTGCCTGGTGCTGGCACCGAGATATTTATCGATCGGATCGTTGCGCACGAGGCTGCGGTTAAAGCCGCAACTGCAGGGTACGCCCCAAGGGTCGTCCACTATCTTGAGGGTCAGGGGATCGAGGTGCACGAATTCCTTGAGGGATATCGAAGCTGCAATGTTGGTGATCTTCTTGACGACAATATTCGCCGCAACATTGTCCTTGCATACAAGGCTATTCACGAGACTCAAACACTCAGTCTGACATTGACCGGGTTTGACCAGGTTGAGCAGCGCCTAGCATTAGCTCGTCAGCATGGTGCGCGTCTACCTCGTGATATGGATCACCTGCTTTGGCATTGCTCAAGAGCTCGCCAGGCGATTGAGGCCTCGGGGATGCCGTTAAGTGCGTGTTTCAACGATTCGTATGTGACTAACTATATGGTTGATGCGCAACAAAATGTGAAGCTCATTGACTGGGAGTATGCGTCAAATAATGATCCGTACTGGGATCTCGCGCTCTTTGCATTTGAAATATTCTCCAACGCAGATGAAATGGGAGAGCTGATTGAGATTCACGACGGCCGGCTAACACGGGAAGCGGAAGCGCGAGTTACGCTATATGGCGGCGTGGTGGGAATTGCTTGGGGGATCTGGGCAGCGCTTCAAGCGCGCATATCGACGATCCAGTTTGACTATGCAAAGTATTCAGAGTTACTTTTTTTGAGAGCTCGGCATCTGATTTCGCAGCCTGCGTGGGACGATGCTCTTGTGAAGGTTTGAGATGCAAGTGGAGGCACAATCGATCTAGAGTTGTTGACGCAATATGTGGCTTCTTCCTTGTCCGGAAGGATGGTACTGTTGGTTGTCATCGTGTTGAAAAGGAATACGTGTTGTGTGGGCTAAAGATCGAAAGCATCGCATCATCTCATTGCTTGCTGTCAATGAGCACTTGAGCATCGAACGCATGGTCGACGCGTTGAAGGTATCGCGAGAGTCCATCCGCCGCGACATCATCGAACTCGAAGCTGATGGAAAGCTGCAGCGAGTGCATGGTGGCGTCACTAGGGTGCCAGCCGAAGCAGAACCGCCGTTTAAGGCTCGGTTACACGCGAACGCTGAGGCCAAGCGCAGGATTAGTGTCACCGCTGCTCGCTTGCTTGAGCCCGGGATGATTTGCGCTATTGATGCAGGCAGTACGACGACTGCATTTGCTGCGGCGCTTATGACCGTTCCAGGCATTTCTGTTGTAACGAATTCGATCGATGTCGCCGCAACGATTCGGGCCGGTCAAAGTGACGCGGACGTTATTCTCCTCGGCGGCGTAATTGGTCGTGATGTACCGGGTACATACGGCGAACTCACTTTATCCGAGATGAGACGTTTTACTTGCGACATAACCTTTTTTTCACCAGTTTCACTTTCTGCTGAGAAGGGGGCAACAAACTATCATCTAACGGAAGCCGAGCTAGCTCGCGCGATGATCGAATCTTCACAGAAGGTGGTTGTTCTTGCTGATTCAAGCAAGCTCGGCACGACAAGCCGAGTTCAGGTGTGTGGATGTGAACAAATTGATTTACTTGTGACTGATCCTCAGGCTACAGACGCACAGCTCGATGCGCTGCGCGGCGCGGGACTTGCTGAGGTTCTCATGGGCTAATGGAAGCAAAAAGGAGCATGTGTGAACAAGATTTTTTCTGATTTCGAAGCTGAGCTTGTCGGATTTGCGCACCAGCTTACGGATGTCTCGGGGCCGATTGCGCAACGCTGGTTTCGCAGTGCGATAGACGTTGAGTTAAAGTCGGACGATTCCCCCGTGACTCTTGCTGATCGCGAAATCGAAGCAATGTTGCGTGCGATGATTAGCGATCGGTTCCCGGATCACGGAATTTTGGGGGAGGAGGAGGCTCCGGTTGGACTCCACTCGGAGTTTGTCTGGGTTATTGATCCCATCGATGGAACAAAAAGCTTCATCAGCGGGATGCCGACCTTTGGCACGCTGATCGGGGTTATGCACAATGGAGTTCCTTGCGTTGGGGTGATTGACATGCCGGCGCTGGGCGAACGCTGGGTCGGGGCGCCGAGTAAGGGCACCCACTATAACGGGGAAGCTTGTCGTACTCGAGGCACGAAACGATTGGCTTCAGCGAACATCTACTCTACGTCGCCCGACATTTTTGCTGGCGAAAATAAAGAATCGTTTGAACGGCTAAGTCATGGTGCGGCAATGCGTCGGTTTGGCGGCGACTGTTATGCATATGCTTTGCTGGCGTCCGGATGGGTTGATATTGTTTGCGAAGCCGGCTTGCAACCATATGACTATCTCGCTCTTGTCCCCATTATTGAGCGGGCTGGCGGTGTAATTACCGATTGGGGTGGTCGTCCCCTTAGCGCAAGTAGTGACGGGCGTGTGATCGCGTCGGCAACTCGAGATCTTCATGACGAGGTGCTAAAGACGCTCGGGGTCTGAGTCGGATAGTTCGGGGGCGTCCTTGAGCGCCTCCTTTTAACGCTATGTGATGCACCGAGTCCGCGATGTTGGATGACATCATCCAGCCAAACGCATCTGAGCGAGCTGGCGGCGGTGACGTCAAATCAGTGCTGGAGCAACTGTCAGTTCATTGATTCAAGTTAATTCGTACTACATATCACATACATGTAATTAGAATAATAATATGAAGGCGAATTAATTCTCTAAATAGAATCGTATTGCCGATTTGGTGTGTAACTAAAGAATTGAATACGAGTAATTGGCGAGCTTGCGGTTGAAGAATTTCTGCAAGCTAACGCACGTTTTATCGATGTTCGATGGCTAGTCCACTTGCTGAAGGAGGTCGGTTCCATGAATGATCGTAACGTTGATAGTGTTCCTTGCAAACCTGCCATTGCTATGGAGCATTCATCGCAGAACAGCAGCCGCTCGATGAAGAATATAGTTTTTGGAGGGTTCTTCATTGCTCTTCTCATGCTTTCTGCCTTCCCACCATTTTATCTAAAGGTGAGTGGGAGTGGTTTTCTTATTTTTGGAATTCCGCTTGCAATATCGTATTGGGTGATTATTACGGTTACGCTAGGTATCGGCGTGACAATTCTTTATGCCGTTGAAGTTAACGACGATGAAATGATGGATGAGGTGCAGTCATGATCGGTAAAGGTACTCCAGGTGAACTTATGATTACCGGTGGCGTGATAGCGTTATTTCTTGCAGGCATGATCGCCGTTCTTTATGTCACGAATCGGAGAAGCCGGTCTTTTGCCGATTATGCTGTTGGTGGCCGCTCTTTTGGGCCATGGTATGTTGCAATGAGTTACACTAATTCGTGGCTTCCTGGGGCGATTTTCACAGTATTTTTCTCCCTGGCTGTAGGTGGCACGCTTGGTTTCTATAGCATGGTTTTTTCGACATTAGGTGTCACCGCCATGTACCTGATGGCCAATCGTGCATGGCGTTGGGGACAAAAATTCAATCTCAATACTCAGCCTGAGCTTCTTGGTCTCAGATATAACAGCCCGGTTGTTAAGCGCCTTGCGTCACTGATTGGGATTGTGACCATGTTTCCGTGGGTAGTTCTGGGAATACAGGCGCTTGGGTTGCTCATACAATATGCGACATTCTCACGATGGAGTGTTATGTCGTGCCTTGTTGGAGCAGTAGTGCTGATCCTCATACGTCAATATTGGACTGTCAGTATGGGTATGCGAGGTCTGATTATGACTGATATGTATCAGGGATTGATTGCATACGTATTAGCAGCTGCAATATGTGTCGTGCTTATGGTTAGTACTGACCATGCCTCATACTCTCATCTTGCGACCTTGCCACAGAAGATGCTTCTCATTCCTGGGGATAAGGGGACGGGGTATGGTCCCTGGTATTGGTTCAGCCTCGTGGTCTCTGGAATTATCGGATCGATGTGTTGGCCAATGAGTTTTCAGAGAATTTACACCGCAAGCGGAGTGAGAACTGTTAAGAAGGGTACCGTCTATACTATTTTTTTAGTGGGTGGTTTTCTTATTATTTTGATGCTCTTTGCTGCGGCGGTTAGCCAGAATCCGGAAGTGGCGGCAAACCCGCAGCAGGGCTGGTTCACCGTACTTTATGGAACGGGCGGTACGGGTCTCATGGCAATCGGTATTGCTATTGTTTTGGCCGCGAGCATTGGTCATGTGGATGGATGTGTGCAGGTATGCGGTGTCCAATTTGCAAGCGACCTAGCGACATGGAATCGGAAACTTAGTGATCGTCGACTTACGATTCTGTCTAAGGGGGGGATGATAGTTTTCATTGTGGCTGCTGCCTTGGTCGCATATCGGACGTTCAACTGGCCGAGGATGCAGTTATTCGCTGTAATCTCCTACCAAGGTATTATCCAGTTATCGGTTCCGTTATTTTTCGGAATTTTTACCCGGTGGGGTAACAAGCAAGGAGCAATTCTCGGAATGCTGTCTGGAATCGCGATCGCTGGGGTGCTGACGGTCTTCTATCCAGACGATATCCCAGCGTTGGGATCCGTCACGTCTGGTATTGTTGGTATCGTCGTAAATGCTATGATTTTCATCCTTTGTGCAGTATTTATCAAGCCGGACCCTGAAGAGGTGAAGCGACTTGACACGCTGTTTGGGGTTGGGGATCCACAGACTCGAGCGGCCGAGCAAACGCAGGCCCATCCAGCCTAAAGTGAACCTCGATCATTGCAGAAAAGAGGTAGAGAGTCGCTTGATTTTAGCGGCTCTCAGGGTGACCGAGACAATCGTCAGCAACGAAGGCAAAATCATCGCACTACTAGTAGTATCTAGCCGTCCACCGATCATACCTTGACTTCGTTCCGAGGCGGATGCCTACTCTCGACTGGATCTTCGGTACCCAAGAGACAGACTCGCAAGGCTGCTCAGGTACCGTTCAAAGTGCGGGCAGCCGCTCTGCCTGATGGCTGGTCGATTTTGTTTCACATACTATTGTCGGCGATGTTTTATAAAATCGACGATTTTGCATCGCCGCCGTTGTCCCTTTATAATTTTTTAAACATGCGAATCTATAGGTTGCAGCTTTTCAGTTTGACCAATCCGTGAACGTCACTCGGGACGTTCATGGATCGGTCGAACCGTTTTTGCTGCACATTACTTCAGATATTGACCGACGTTATTGCGGGTGATCGACATGAAAGGGACCAAAACGTCCGGCGGTGTTGCGCTGCCGTCACGGAGCGTTTCGACGACCTTGTAAGCGGCGGATGCTTGCCCCTTTGCGTCCTGGAAGATTGTTTGTGACATTTCACCGGTGGAGATTTCGCGGAGGGCATCTGCGGTGCCGTCGATGCCAGATATCATGACGCCCTTTAACCGACCGGATGCCTTTAGTGCCTGCAGCGCGCCGAGCGCCATCTGATCATTTGCGGCAACAATGGCATCGAAATGGGGGAAGCGTTGGATCCAGTCCTCAGTAATTTGCATACCTAGGCTGCGGTCGTAGTTGCCGGACAAACTCGACAGGAGCTTCACGTCTGGGCGTTTGTCCAGGCACGCCTGCTTGAAGCCGTCGAAGCGCTCCTTCGAGTGATAAAGGCCAGGTGTACCTTGCAGATACAGGATCTTCGAATTTTTGGGTAGTTGCCGGGCCATGAACTCGCCTTGCAGACGCCCGGCATCGACGTTTCGCGATCCGACGAAGGTGTACCTTCCGCCCGCCGACTGAACGTTCAGAGCTATTACAGGAATGCCTGCACGATTTGCCTTCTCGACACCAGGGACGATTCCCTGGTAATCGGCCGGGACGACTACGATTGCATTTACTTTCTGTGCAATGAACGTGTCAATCTGATCGAGCTGCTTGTTGATATCGCCGTTTGCATCCGTGAACCTGACGTCAAGCACGGGATCTGATTTTGATGCTTGCGTGAAAGCTGTCTTGACGGTTTTGGGGAATACATCAGAATCGAGCATATTCGCATACCCTACCACATAGCGGTTGGTTGCAGTATCGGCATGGGCCCCTGCGAGCGACAAGCCAATTAATAGCGTTGCTACAGTCAACGTGATGCGTTTCATCTGCTCCTCCTGTCGGACGTGTCGATACGATCCGAACGGAAATCCGTACCGGGTCGCGTTTCTGGCAGCGTCGCCGTCTCTTCCTCGGCGGTGCCTCGTGGAACCGGTAAGTTAGGTCCAGCGGTGTTCGCCACTGTTTCGGGGCCGGGCGTCGAAGGCGACTACGAACGCGTTGATGCTGCACTTTGCGCGACCGTCTGTGAGCGTGCGCGGTCGTATATGGTCCATTGACCGAAAGAACGCGAAAAGCATTGGGAATCTCCTGGTGTATCGCTTCCAATGTCGTTACGATGCTCGCGACGCGAATCACATCACCGTGCGTACCCTGCGGCGTATCTACTTACTGGTGAATTGCTGCGGCGAGACGATGGGACTGCGCAGTCTGGCTTAGTCAAAGTCGACCCACGCGCCGTTCGCGTTTGCGGAACGGACGCAGTTTTCAAGCCAACGCACGCCCTCGAGACCGGCGTCAATGTTAGGGTAGACGAGCTTCGCGAGGGTCTGTGCGTCGCCACGGCGCTTTGCGTCGATTGCTATTGCGAACTTCAGGTAGATGTTTGCCCACGATTCGGTGAGTCCTTCGGTATGCAACGCGCCGAGACGCTCGTCTGCATTGCAGTTATCGTCGAGGTACGCCATTCCGCGGTGCATCGTCTGGATCGGCATCCCCTGCACCTCGTAGCGCAATTCGCTCGGATTTGCGTCGGACCAGACCACGCTCGCTTTGCTGCCGACAATTCGGATTCGCTGGCTGTCCATGCAGCCAGCGTTTACCGACGACGCCCACATCCGGCCTACCGCGCCATTTTCATAGCGCATCAGCACGAACGCGTTGTCCTCAAGCGGCGCGCGTGACTTAATGAAACTCTGGCGGTCGCACATCAGCTCCTTGATCCGCAGCTTTGGCGCGATCAGTTGCGACATGTAGTACGTATGCGTTGAAAGATCGCCGAGTACGAACGTCGGGCCGGCGACCTTCGGGTCTACGCGCCATTTCTGCGCGTCGCTTACCTTGTCGACCGCATCCGTAGCGTTGAAACCGTGCGTGTACTGCAGGTCGACGATCCGGATGTCGCCAAGCTCCTCGGTTTCTACCATCGCGCGCATCTGCAGCAGCAGCGGGTGGCCTGAGAAACCGTAAGTCACGCCGACGATCAGGCCTTTTTCGTCCGCGAGCGTTTTGATCTCGAGAACCTCCCGCGTCGTGAAAAATAGTGGCTTCTCGCAGATGACGTGTAGGCCGGACTGTAGCGCGGCCTTCGCGATCTCGTAATGGGTGCCATTCGGCGTCGCGATCGACACAACCTCGATGCCGTCGTCCCGGTTCGCCTCTTCACGAAATAGCGCCCCGTAGTCTGCATAGCAGCGCTGGGGATCGACGCCTAAATTGGTACCGAAATCGCGACCGCGCGCGGCGTCGATATCAAATGCGCCAGCGACTAATTGGTACGCGGTGTTGTCTCGTAGCGCACCGCTACGATGCTTGTAGCCGACCTGCCCAGTCCGGCCGCCGCCGATAATTGCCCAACGCAGCGGGCGTGCGATTCTTCGTTCACCATTCAACATGATTGAGTGTCCTCATATTATTAGTAATCCTTACTTAGGCGCTGGCGTGGATTGGACTGCATCGCCGTCGCCTCTATTGCATGCTCGCGGACGACGTGCAGCCGCAGAGTTTGCAACCGGGTGCAATGCTTGGTAAAAAAATACGGCCATCCTACGACCGAATTTGAAACCGGTTCGACCGCAAGTCTCATTGCAAAAGACGTTTGTGCACCCGGTTGCAAGTACAGTAGACTGCGAGGCGAACAATGTCAATCAGGAGCGACCGAAATGCCTAACAAAAAATCCGACGAGACGTCCCGCAAAGTAACGGCAAGCGATGTCGCCGCGCGAGCCGGGGTGTCCAAGTGGACGGTATCACGGGCGTTTACCGCAGGGGCGTCGATATCGGAAGACGCTCGCGAACGGGTCTTGCAAATTGCGACGGAGCTCGGCTACCGGCCGAACCTGCTCGCGCGGAGCCTGACGACGCGCCGAAGCGGGATCGTTGGTCTGGTCGTCGACGAGCTGGCGAATCCGAATCTCGCGCCGGTCCTCGACGAGGTGACAGGCCAGTTGCAGCGGCGCGGCTATCTGGCAATGCTGCTTAACATCAGTTCGGATCAGGGGCGCGATACATTGTCGCTTGCTGATCAGTTCCAAGTCGACGGACTGATCTTTCTTGGCACAGTTTTGACTGGCGAACTTGTCGAATTTGCCCAAGATTCCCACCATATTCCGTTGATCGTGCTGTACCGGAATAGCGATATTCCGCATATTCAGGTGGTTTCGACCGACGGCTACGCGGCCGGACGGCAGATCGCGGCGCTACTGGCGGAGCAGGGCAGCGTACGGATTGGCTATATGGCGGGCCCGACGTCGCTGTCGACACAGTTGAAGCGGCTGGATGGATTCCGCGACGGTCTCGCTGAGCGTGGACTGGGGGTCGAGGTTGTACTGGACGCCGATCACTATAGGCGCGACTGCGGTTTTCGCGCGATGTCCGAATATCTGTATTCGACCGCCGCGGCGGACCGCGTCGAAGCAATGTTCTGCGAAAACGATATCCTCGCGGTCGGCGCGCTGGAAGCGCTGAAAACGCGCCGTTGCACGGGAACTGTCGGCATTGTCGGATTCGACGACATCGAACTCGCATCGTCTCCGAACTACGAACTGACGACCTATCGCCAACCGATGGCACGGCTCGTCGACGAGGCCATGCGGCGGCTGACCGATGGCAACTGTGTTCCGCGCACATTCCTCGCGCTCGGCGAGCTCGTGATCCGCCGTTCGCATGTCCGGCATCGCTAACGCAATGATGCAAAACGGGGGGGTAGCTCTAACGCTTGGCATGGCCATTGTCATGGTGAAAAATTGACCAAAAATGATCAAAGTTCCCGTCGCCATTTGGGCGCACATGGTCAACTTTTTCAACAATAGAATCACGAGCTAAGCCGAAGGCGCGGCGTAAGCGTGTATCAAACACCGTCTCGACGGCGCCGAATTTCTGCCGTGATTACCTGTTCAGGATATGGCAATCCCACGGGTACTCCATTAACTCGCCGGGGTGCAGATAGCGTGAAAACGCGTGTCGGTCCCGTGTGGCAAGCTCTGCGTCATGTATTTCGTCAGGGTGGTTCCATTCAGATTCGCAATCTTTGCAGAACACGAAGCTCTCCGAGCTTCCCGATGTGGCAGCCACAAGTACTCGTCCCTGGCCACATATCGGACAGACTTCATTAACGACGGCGTAGTGTGTGTAAGTCATAGACGGCGGCCTTGCGGATTACGTGACGGACACGTTCCAGGGCAGCAGGTCTGCGACCCGGTTGATCGGATGGTCCGTGATGCAGGTGTGCACGGCGCGCTGATGCGCTTCGGGATTGATGCGGTTGAGCTTGGCCGTGCCGATCAGACTGCAGATCGCTGCAGCACGTTCGCCGTCTGAGTCCGCGCCGGCGAACAGGTAATTGCGGCGCTTATGCCGATCTCGGCATAACCGGTC
>NZ_CAJPHM010000051.1:0-18703 GCF_905339955.1 Burkholderia sp. BCC1996 | reverse complement strand
AAGCGACCTCTTGCGTATCCAGGCCTGCACCGCGCAGGATGCCGGAGCGTGGTGAGAAATTGAAGAACATCGGCAGCGTCGCGGCGCCGATCGCACCGGCGTCGGCGCCGAACGTGCCGCGCACGAGTTCCGGCGCGCTGCGGGCTTCCGGCGTGATGTCGGCGAGCGCCACGCCCAGGCGTTGCATGAGCGTGTCGAGCAGGCCGGCGTCAACGTCCGAATCAAGGACGACGACCGGCAAATCGAGTACGGATAGCGCCCCGCGCAGCGCGAACGCGAGCGCATCGACGCAATCGTCGATCCATTCGTCGACGGCCGGCACGTTGCGTGCGATGCAGTCGTTGAGATCCGCGCGGTTCTCGACCTGCTCGCCGCAATGGCGCAGATGACGAATCAGCGCGCTCAACGACGCACGCGTCAGGAGGATGTCCCACGCGCCGTGCGGCGCGGGCGCCGAGGGCAGGCGGCTCGGGTGTACGGGCATCACGGCGAAATCGCCGGCGTTGCCGGTGCGGCCGTGCAGGCAGTCGCCGTCGATCGCGATGCCGCCGCCGATCACCGGTCCGAGGAACAGATAGACGAAATTGTCGCGTTGCCGGCCGCAGCCGTAAAAGAGCTCGGCGATGGCGGCCGCGTTGCCGTCGTTTTCGCTGAACACCGGCAGCGGAATGACATTGGCGAGTTCCCGGGCCAGGTCGATCTCGGCCCACGCGCGGAAGGCTTCGGCCTGCAGGCCGAGTTCGCGCAGCCAGCTCCCCAGGTTGAACGGATGGGCCACGCCGACGCCCGCCAGCCGGTCGCGATCCTGCGCGGGCAGCAGCCGTTGCATCTCTTCGATGTCGCTGCGAACCAGTTCGAGCACGGTCGCGGGCGGAGGGAGCAGGGTGTCGTGGGAGCGGCAGCCGATGATCTCGCCCGCGAAGTTGACCAGCGCCGTTTCGATGCGCATGCGGTCGATGCGGACGCCGATGCCGAATGCCCCATTCGGATCGAGACGAATCAGCGACGCCGGCTGGCCGCGCTGGCCTTCGGTGCGGCCGGCGAATTCGATCAGCTTCGCGTCGGCGAGCGACGCGATGATGCCGCCGACAGCCGCACTCGTCATGTTCGCGTGGCGGGCAAGGTCGGCCTTCGACGCGCTGCCGGTACGGCGCAGCGTCTTCAGCAGCAGGCGCTCGTTGTAACGGCGCACGTTGACCGAGTTGCTGCCCTGGCCGATGTGCGGGCTTCGCATGGCGTCTCCCTCCATGTGGCGCCGCTTTCGGCGCATTAAATAAATCAAGTTGATTTATTTAAGCATGCGCTCGGCGTCCAGTCAGTTAGGTAAACCCCGGAAAGACATGCTTGCGGAAGATGGCGGGTGCCAGGTCTTGATCGGTCAGGTGTTTACCGGCACAAATTCTGCTTTATGGGGCCGGATTTGAATGCCTTGCGGGCATTGGCTCGCGGTGCAGGCGCGATGCAAAGCCCCAGTGCTGGTCAGTGCGATCTCCGGTCTGTCGGCGTCGAGCGATTCGTCGACGCCGATCGGGTTCTGGCGCCTGTGATCGGGCCGGCACCCAGGTGAAGGGGCCGCGCGGCGTGGGCGACAGGCGTGCCGAAGCCGCGATTTCATCCTGTGCCCGCAACGATCGCCGACCCACACGCCGTTCCTTACATGGCCGGATCCCACTGCGGCGCGAACGCCGGACTGACGAGCCGCTGATTCTTCGGCAGGCCGGCGATCAGCGCACGATCAGCGTCGTCCAGGTTTACGTCGAGCGATGCCAGATTGGCGAGCTGATTGCGTTGCCCGGCCGCCTTCGGCACGGCGGCCACGTTCGGCTGGTCGAGCAGCCATTTCAGCGCCACCTGGCTCGGCAGCACGCGATGCTTGTCGGCGATCCGCTGCAGTTCCGGGATCTCCGACACGCGGTTGCGCGCGAGCGGGCTGTACGCGATCAGCGCCATGTCATGTTGGCGCGCGAATTGCAGCAGCCGCGCCTGACCGAGCAGCACGTGATACTCGACCTGTATCGCGGCCAGCGGCGCCTGCATCTGTTCGACGACGTCGCGCAACAGCGCAAGCGGAAAGTTCGCGACGCCGATCGCGCGGGCGCGTCCCTGCTCCTTGAACGAAACGAGCGTGTCGATCGTCTCGGCAAGATTCCAGTCGGGCGCCGGCCAGTGGATCAGGAACAGGTCCACGTAGTCGCAGCGCAGCGCGCGCAAGGTGTTGTCGAGCGATTTCCGCATGCGTTCGGGGTTCAACTGGTCCCACCATACCTTGCTGGTCACGTGAATCTGCTCGCGCGGGACGTTCGAAGCGGCGATGGCGCTGCCGACCGCCGCTTCGTTCTCGTACGCGGCTGCGGTATCGATATGGCGATAACCCGACTCCAGTGCGAGCGCGACCGCGCGCGTGCATTCGTCGCCGAGCATGGGCCATGTGCCGAGCCCCAGTTTCGGCATGTTCAATCGATGGCGGTTGACGATGCGTTGCATGAACGACTCCTTCTCGATGGGGTGAGCCGGCGCGGCCTGCGCGTGCCGTGCCGGCGTGTTCGTCAGCGTTGCGCGCTGTCGCAGGTCGAGCGGTGTACTTCGTCCGCGGGTGATGTGCCCGTCGATGCCGCTTCGCGTCGCGCGACGAACTTCGCGATGCGCCAGCCGAATACGATGGCCGGGCCGAGCGTCGTGCCCGGGCCGGGGTACGTGCCGCGGAAGATCGACGCGAGATCGTTGCCGCACGCGAACAGGCCGGGGATCACGCGCCCGTCGACATCGATCACCTCGCCGTTCGCCGTGCCGCTCAACCCCGCGCTGCACGCGAGATCGGCCGGCCATACGGTCAGCGCATAGTAGGGGCCGGCGCCGATGGGGCGGATGCACGGATTCGGCTGTTGCGCCGGATCGCCGTTGAAGCGGCTCATCGAGCTGCTGCCGCGCTGGAAGGCCGGATCCCTCCCTTCGGCGGCGTCGCGATTGTAGGCCGCGACGGTGCGTGCCAGGCCGTTCGCATCCAACTGCAACTTAGCCGCCAGCTCGGCCAGCGTCGCACCTTTCACCAGATAGCCGGCGCGTTCGAATTCGGCGATGCGGGCCGCGCTGCGCGCCGGCATCAGCAGGCCGAGGCCATAGGTGCGAATGAACGCAGCATCGACGATCAGATGGGCCGGCACGCTCGGCCCGTTGCCGCTGTCGCGCAGCATGCCCATCACGAAGTCGTGGTATGAGTTCGATTCGTTGACGAAGCGCTCGCCGCGGCTGTTGACCGCGATGAGGCCGGGCTTCGCGCGATCGAGAATGATGTGCGGCCAGACGCTGTCGCCGTCGCCGCCCGGGGGGGCGCCCGGTGCGCGGCGGATCGAACACGGCATCCACAGCCCCGGGCTGTCGCCGCCGTTTTCGACCCGCGCATTGACGCGCTGTGCGCGGTCGACGCCGTCGCCGGTATGCGTATTCGGCGACAGCGACAGCGGCTGGGCCGCGGCAGGGAAGAACTGCCGGCGCAGCGACGGATGGCGCGCGATGCCGCCGGTCGCGAGCACCACGCCGCGCCGCGCGCCGATTCGCTTGCGACCGCCATCCGGTGTCGTGACGATGGCGCCGGTGACGCGGCCGTTCTCGCGCACGAGTTCGAGCAGCGGCGTGTCGAAGCGAATCTCGACCTGGCGTTTGAGCAGGCTGTAATAAAGCCGGGCGGCGAGCGCGTTGCCCATCACCAGCTGCGTGCCGCGCGGAAAACGCAGGCGATCCATCGCATAGCGCCCGACGACCGCGATCGTGCGCTTGAAGTTCGCGACCGACGCGAACGGCGCGAGCAGCGCATTGAGGTCGGCACGCGCGACCATCATGCCGCCGAGGCCCATGAATTCCTTGCGCGGCGGGCGCACGCGCGCGAACGCGCGGCCGAGCACGCGCGCATCGAACGGCGCGGGCACGAGCGCCCGGCCGCCGTAGGCCGCGCCCGGGCCGTTGACGTAATCGGGATGTGCGGTGGCGGCGACGAACTTCACGTCGCTGATGCGCGCGAGTTCGTCGATCGCGTCGGGGCCGCTTTGCAGAAATGCTTCGCGCGCGTCGGCGCCGCCGCGCGCGCCGACCACCGACTGCAGGAAGCGGCGCGCATCGTCGACGCTGTCGGGCACGCCCGCGGCGACGCTCAAGCGTGTGCCCGGCACCCAGGTCGTGCCGCCCGACGTGGACGTGATGCCGCCCACCGCGGCGGTTTTTTCGCATATCAGGACGGCGAGCCCCTCGTGATGCGCGACGAGCGCGGCGGTCATGCCCGCCGCACCCGCGCCGAACACCAGCAGGTCCACTTCTTCGTCCCAACCCTGTTGCACTGCAGCCATGTCCATGTCTCCTTCGTTTCGTTCCACCGCACGTCCGGATTCGGCGCGCGGCGGAAGAGGCCTCGATCGTTGTGGAATGTTATTCCAATAAACAATAAAGTGGAATAGTGTTCCGAAATATACCCCGAGAGACGAAGCGCGACTTCGTTCAGAACCAGTGCACGCTGCTCACACCGGCCGCGAACTGGCTGCGCGTCGACGCCGGCGCGGCGGCGAGCCGGGCGGCGCTGCCCGCCAGGCGCCTGGGCGAGGTACGACCGGGATTCATCGGTTGTCGTCGGATGGTCGTGGTGAGGGAGGCAGGAACGGCGGCGCGGCACGCCGCGTCACCGTCGTGCGGCGGAAACGATGCGGCAGGCCGCGCCGCGCATGACGATCGCGACCTGCGCACACGCACTCAGGCGGCGGTATCGGTATCGACCAGGAGTGCGACCATTCGATCGCAGACCCGCGCGAACATCTGCGTGCCCGTGACGGTTCGGCAACCGCGGGCACGCGCTGCCTCGATGAACGGCGTGAGCGGCGGCTTCGTGACGACGTCGCCGACGAACGCGGTGGCCGGCACGCGCGAGACGTCGACGGGCAGCGGATCGTCCGGCCGCATGCCCATCGGCGACGCATTGACGATCACGTCGAACGATTCGGCTGCGACCTCCGCGCCGGCGCCGCGCACCGTGCCGCGTTGCAGCGTGGCCAGCCGCTCGACCAGCGACGCGGTGCGGGCGGCATCGTTGTCGCGCACGTCGAGCGACGTGACACCCGCCATCACCAGCGCGTGGCCGATTGCCGAGCCTGCGCCGCCCGCGCCGACCAGCAGCGCGCGCTTGCCGCGCAGGTCGCAGCCTTCGTCGCCGAGCGCGGCGACGAAACCCGTGCCGTCGAACATGCCGCCGTGCCAGCCGCCTTCGGCGGTGCGTCGTAGCGTATTCGCCGCGCCGAGGAATGCCGCTTCATCGGACAGGCGCGAGCAGAACCCGGCGGCGCTGAATTTGTGCGGCACGGTGATGATCACGCCGTCGACGTTGCGCATCGGTGTGATGCCCGCGAAGAACGCCGCAAGATCGTCCGGTGCGACATGAGCGGGAACGACCAGCGCGTCGAGTCCGGCCTCGCGCAGCGCGGCCGTCACGCCTTTCGGCGAACGGACCTGCGCGATCGGATCGCCGACGATGAAATGAATGCGGGTCGCACCGCTCAGGCCTTCGTCGAGCGAAACCGGGACGGTCGGGGTCAAGGGGGCTGTCATGCTGTTTTCATCTCCTGGGTTGAACCGGCCTCGTCGTGTACGATGCCGAGCAATTTCGCCTGGGTGGCGGTGTCCTGCTCGAGCGCGACCGCGCTGCTTTCGTGCGCGACGCGACCGTTGACGAGCACGTACGCGCGATCCGCGATCGGCAGCACCATGTCGGCCTGGTGCTCGACGATCACGACGCTCGCGCGCTCGCGCAGCTTGACCACCGCGTCGAGCACTTCCTGTACGACGGCGGGCGCGAGCCCCTCGAACGGTTCGTCGAGCAGGATCGCCTTCGCCGGCGCCATCAGCGCGCGCGCGATCGCCACCATCTGTCGTTCGCCGCCGGACAGATGTTCGGCGCGCGCATCCTTGCGCGTCGCGAGTCGCGGGAACAGCGCGAACATCTCGTCGACGCTCGCGCCGCCCTTGCGTGCGGCGAGCCGCAGGTTCTCGGCGACCGTGAGGTTCGGGAACAGGCGGCGGCCCTCGGGCACCATCGCGAGGCCGAGTCGATTGATCTCGTGCGCGGGGCGCCCGGTGATGTCGTGGCCGTCGAACACGATGCGCCCGGCCGTCACGTCGGCGACGCCGGTCGCGGCGCGCAACGTCGTCGTCTTGCCGACGCCGTTGCGTCCGAGGATCGCGATCACTTCGCCTTCGTGGAGCGTGAGGTCGATGCCGTCGAGGATCGTATTGCCGGTATAACCGGCCTTCACGCCTTCGAGGCGCAGCAGCGGGCGGCGTGCCGGTGCGGCATCTTCGTGCCGTGCGCCGCGTCGGGCGGCCAGCCTCGCATCGACCGGCCGCTCGCCCTTCGCGTGGCCCAGGTAGGCTTCGACCACCTCGGGATGGCGCGCGACTTCGGCCGGCGAGCCATCGGCGATCAGCCGGCCGCGATGGAGCACGCTGACGCGATCGGAAATCGTCAGCACGCGATCGATGTCGTGCTCGATCAGCAGCACCGCGTGATGGTTCGCCAGCTCGCGGATGATCGCCGCCACGCGCACGCGATCGGCTTCGGCAAGCCCCGCGAGCGGCTCGTCGAGCAGCAGCAGGCGTGCGCGAGTCGCGAGCGACAGCGCGATTTCGAGCAGGCGCTGCTCGCCGTGCGACAGGCTTCCGCAACCATGCGCCGCGCGCTCGGCCAGCCCGACCGCCGCGAGCAGCGACCAGGTCATCTCGTTCTGTTCGCCGAGCGTGTGCGCGTCGCGCCACAGGCCGAGGCGATCGTGCTGCGCGGCCTGCACCGCGACGCGGACGTTCTCGAACACGGTGAGATTGCGAAATACGCTGAGGATCTGGAACGAGCGGCTCATGCCGAGCCGCACGCGGCGGAACATGGCGAGCTTCGTCACGTCCTTGCCGTCGAACGTGATCGTGCCGGCCGTCGGCGACAGCACGCCCGTCAGCATGTTGAAGAACGTGGTCTTGCCCGCGCCGTTCGGGCCGATGAAGCTGTGCAGCCGGCACGGATGGACGTCGAGGTCGATCCGTTCGGCGGTCACGAGCGAGCCGAAACGCTTCGTCAATCCGCGCACGCTCAGCACGGGCGTGGCGGGATCGGTCTCGACGCCGCCCGCGCGATACGGCGCGATCGTGGCGGGGCGCGCGGGAATCGTGTCGCGCACGAGGGTCCAGCGCGGACGTCGCAACAGCCGCTGCGCGATGCCGTGGATGCCCTCGGGCGAAAAGAACGCGAACGCGATGACGATCGGCGCGAAGATCAGCCACCAGTGCTCGGTCAGGCTGCTGAGCTTGTCTTCGAACAGGATGAACGCGATCGCGCCCCACAGCGGCCCGAGAAACTGGTGGACACCGCCGAGCACGGTCATCAGCAGGCTGTCGCCCGCGTGCTCCCAGCTCAGGTTGTTCGCGTACGCGCCCTGCAGCATCAGGCACAGCAGGCCGCCCGCATAGCCGATCACGGCAGCCGAGATCACGAACGCGCGCAGCTTGAGCCGATACGTGTCGTAGCCGAGGCTCGCCGCGCGCTGCTCGTTGTCGCGCAGTGCCTGCAGCGCCCGTCCGAACGGCGCGTGCACGAGGCGCCATAGCAGACAGGCGATGGCGATCACCGTCACGCATGCGAATACGTGGAAGCCGACGGTCGTCGGGAAGGTTGGGCGCGGCACGTTCTGCAGGCCGTTTTCGCCGCCGGTCACATCGGTCCACTTGAACGCGATCTCGAACGCGATCTGCGAACAGGCGAGGGTGAGCAGCGAGAAGTAGAGCCCGCGCCGGCGCAACACAACCGCGCCGATCAGCGCGGCCAGCACGGTCGTCACGATCACGGTGGCCGCCAGCGCGAGCAGCTCGTTGCCCAGCACGCGCAGCAGCGACACGGCGACCAGGTACGTGGCCGTGCCGAAGAACACCGATGCGCCGAACGGGACGAGCCCCGTATACGCGACCAGCAGGTTCACGCCCATCCCGTAGAGCGTGTAGATCGCGATCTGGGTTGCGCGCTCGAGCGGCGTGCCGGTCGCGGTGAGGGCAAGCGACACGAGGACGAGCGCGGTGGTCAGCACTGCAACCGGATGGCGGGTCAGATAATCGAATTTCATTCGAAGCGCTCCCAGCGTTCACCAAACAGCCCGCGAGGGCGCACGAGAAGGACGAGTGCCATCAGCGCGTACATCGCGACCGACGAGCCCGCCGGAAAGAACTGGACGGCCAGCGCGGTTGCGATGCCGACCAGCAGGCCGGCGACCACCGCGCCGGCGAACGAGCCGAGCCCGCCGATCGTGACGATCACGAACGCGGGCATCACGGCGGTCGTCGCCATCCCCGGCGTGACCGTGACGAGCGGCGCCGCGAGCACGCCGGCGGCACCCGCGAGCAGCGCGCCGAGCGCGAACGCGCCGGTCAGCACGCGCGGCAGGTTGATGCCGAGCAGGCCGACCATTTCAGGATCGCGGCTGCCGGCGCGCAGGATCCGCCCGTATGGCGTGTAGTTCATGAACCACCACAGCACGACGAGGATCGCGATCGTCGCGGCGAGCACGAACAGTCGATACTTCGTGATCAGCAGCGGCCCGTATACGAGAAACCCGTTGAGCATCCCGGGCGGACTGAACGGCAGCCCGCCCGCGCCCCACACGAGGCGAACCAGTGCGGTGAGCAGCAGCGACAGCGCGAACGTGACGATCAGGCCGAGGAGCGGCTCCTTGCCATACAGGCGCCGGATGAACACCACTTCGATCAGCACGCCCACCGCCGCGACGAGCACCGGTGCGAGCACGACGGCGCCCCATCCGAACTGCGTCGACAGTGCGATCGCGAAATACGCGCCGAGCGCGAAGAGCGCGCCATGCGCGAAATTCACGATGCCCAGCAGGCCGCAGATGATCGACAGTCCGATCGCGAGCAATACATAGAGGAATCCCAGCACCAGTCCGTTGGCGACCTGGGACAACAACATTTCAGCCATGCCCTTACTCCAGAGTGCGGCTCGCCGCCGCCGCGCCGCGGCCCGTCGTGACGGGCGAGCGGCGGGCCGCGACGCGCGCGGGATACGCTTGGGGCGGCGGCGCGCGGGCTCAGCGCGCGGCCATCTTGCAGCCGATCTCCTCGCGTGTGCCGAAGAGACGGTCGAGGTCGCCGGGGTTCTGCGGCACGACGGAGATCGGGTCGAGCCAGTCCCATTTGTCGCCGATCCGGTCCTTCACCTTGAACACGCTCCAGCGCCGCAACAACTGGTGGTCCCACGGGCGGAAGTAGGCGGCGCCGCTGCCGTCGGCGAGCTGAATGGTCTCCAGGCTCTGCACGATGTCCGCGCCGGACGTGCTCTTCGCGTGGTTGATCGCCTGCAGCAGTGCGCGCGCCGTGAACCAGCCGATCCAGGCCTTGTCGGCCGGCGGCTTGCCGTACTTCGCCGTGTACTTCCTGATGAACGCAACTTCTTCCGGCGCATGGCCCGGCGAGCTGAAATGCCACGGCTTGCCGTAGTAGCCGGTGGCGGCGTCGGCGTTGATCGACCAGAGATCCGAGTCGCCGATGATCGGGCACGCCACCGGGATGCGGCCTTTCATGCCCATTTCCGCGTATTGCTTCAGGAACGTCGACAGGTCGCCGCCCGGCAGCCCGAGCAGCACGACATCGGGTTTCGACTGGCGGATCTTCAGGATGAACGAGCTGAAGTCGGTGGTGTTGAGCGGCGTGACGTCGGCGCCGGTGATGACGCCGCCGGCCTGCTTCAGCAAGTCGGACATCGCGCGCTGAATGTCCTGCCCGTACGCATAGTTCGCGACGAGGAAGTGCCATTTCTTGCCGATCGCGAGCATCGACGGTGCGAGTGCGCGGCATGCGACGGGCGTCGGGCTCAGCACGCGGAACGTGTACGGGTTGCAACTGCTGCCGGTCAGCTCGCGCGCGGCGGCGTTCGGCGCGATGTAAGGCGTCCTGGTGCGCCATGCGACCGACGACATCGCGAGCGACGTGCCGCTGTTCGTGCCGCCGATCACCGCGATCGCGTGGTCCTGCTCGACGAGCTTCTGCATGTTCTGCTGCGCCGACTGCGGGTTCGGTTCGTCGTACCAGACGAGATCGACGCGCCGGCCGCGCGCCTGGTTACCCGCCTCCTCGAGCGCGAGCTTGACGCCGTTCGCGATCACTTCGCCCTGTTCGGTCCACACACCCTGCTTGGCCATCAGCAGGCCCAGCTTCAGCGGTTGCTCGCCCTGCGCGCGCACGATCGCCGGCGCGGCGAGCGCCGCGGCCCCGCCCGCGAGCGCCTTGCCCGCGGTGACGAGCCACGCGCGGCGCGACGCCGCCGGGTGGTCGGGCACGTCTGCCGGGGCGCCGGAAAGGGTGTCGTTCTGCTCGTGCTGATCAGTCATGTGTCTGGCCTCCTGTTTCCTGGTCAAGGTTCGATTCCGTGCGGTCCGTGGGCGGGCCGCGCGACACGTGTCGAATTTTCGTGAATTCTGGTTGGAAGTGGAATAGCATTCAACAATCAAAGATGGTTTCAATAAATCGGGGTATTCACCCGGTCGGTCCGGAAGACGAACGCCGCGACTCGACTGGACGCGACGCGTACACCCCGCACAACGGAGATGAAGCGATGGCAAGAAGACGGCTGGCAGTGATCGGTGCAGGCGCAATCGGGCGGATGCACGTGGAGCGCGCGCGCACGCATGCGCAGGTGGAAGTCGTGGCGATCGCCGATCCGTCGCCGGCGGCCGAGCAGTTCGCGCGTGCCGAGGGGCTGCGCTGGTTCGCCGACTACGCGACGATGCTCGACGCGATGCGCCCGGACGGCGCGATCGTCGCGACGCCGAATGCGACGCATGTCGAGGTCGGCCTTGCCTGCATCGCGCGCGGCGTGCCGGCGCTGATCGAGAAGCCGGTGTCGGACAGCGTCGCGGCGGCGGCGGGCCTCGGTCGCGCCGCACGCGAAGCCGGTGTGCCGCTGCTGATCGGCCATCATCGCCGCCACAATCCGGTCTTGCGGCGCGCGCGCGAGATCGTGCAGTCGGGGCGGCTCGGCAAACCCGTCGCGGCCAATGCGCTCGCGACGTTCTACAAGCCCGACGCGTATTTCGACATCGAATGGCGTCGTCGCGCGGGCGGCGGCCCGGTGTTGATCAACCTGATTCACGACATCGACATCATGCGGTTCCTGCTCGGCGAGATCGTCGAGGTGCAGGCCCAGGCGTCCAATCGCGTGCGCGGCTTCGACGTGGAAGACACGGCCGCCGTGCTGCTGCGCTTCGACAGCGGCGCGCTCGGCACGCTGGCCGTGTCCGACTGCGCGACCTCGCCGTGGAACTGGGATCTCGCGGCGGGCGAGGCCGCGCACTATCCGCGCCAGCAGGTGAACACGCATTTCCTGATCGGCACCGATGCGTCGCTCACGCTGCCGCAGCTCGATCTGTGGGAATACCGCAGCGGGAAGGGCTGGCACGATCCGTTGACGGTCGAGCGCTGCGCGCCGCATGGCGCCGATCCGTATCACGAACAGTTGCGCCACTTCGCGGCGGTGATCGCGGGCGACGAGACGCCGCTGTGTCGGGCCGACGACGCCGCGCGCACGCTCGCGGCGACGCTCGCCGTGCATCGCGCGGCTGCGACGCGCACGGGCGTTGCACCCGCGGACGTCGTCGCGTAGCCGCGGGGAGCGGGCGCCGGCCTAGCGCTGGCGCCGGTAGAACGCCACCGTCTGCCGCAGTCCGTCGTCGAGCGCGGTCCGCGGCAGGCCGGGCAGCAGGCGGTCGAGCGCGGGGTCGTCGGGGAACGTCGTCGCGATCGGCAGCGGCGGGCCGCCGGCATCGATGTGCGCACTCGGCACGAGGGCCGCGATCCGTTCGATCAGTGTGTTCACCGGGGTGATCTCGCCCGCCAGCGTGAAGGCGTGTGCGCCTTCGATGTCGGCCAGCAGCGCGGCCTCGTAAGCGGCGGCGACGTCGTCGGCGAACACGAGGCCCGTCGCGCCGGTAAACGGAATCGTGTAGCGCTCGCCGCGCGCGGCCGCCCGACAGGCCAGGCTCGGCCCCGCGCTCGATCCGGTCTCGCGTCCGGCCCCGTAGACCACGAGCGGACGGAAGCCCACGCTCGCGATCCCGTGGTCGTGCCAGTACGCGCGTGCCGATCCTTCGCACGCCAGCTTGAACGCGCCGTAGTGGGTTTGCGGCAACGGCACGGCGCCGTCGTCGCGGCCGAACACGCCGGCGCTGCTCGCATAGAGCACGCGTCGCAGCCCGGCCGAGCGTGCGGCCTCGAATACGTTCAGCGTGCCGATCAGGTTGACCCGCGCGCCGCGCACGGGATCGGCCGCGCAGTCGGGCGTGAGGATGCCTGCGAGATGGATCGCCGCGTCGCAGCCGTCGAAGGCGTGCGCCGTGGCGGCTGCGTCGGCGATGTCGCCGGTGCGCCAGCGTACGGCCGCAGCCCGTTCGGGCGCGAGCGCCTCGACGAGGCGCGGGTTCGTGCGCACGTCGAAGCTCACGCATTCCATGCCGCGCGCCAGCAGCCTCCTGATGATCCATGCGCCGAGAAAACCGCTGCCGCCCGTTACCAGTACTCGCATTGCGTTGTCTCCCTGTCGTCACAAAGTCTTTGCGAAATCCGATTGAGTGGAATAGTATTCCACTTCGCAATGATATTCCATAGACGTCGCGATCGTGTCGCATCCGGCGTTGGAGACACTGAACGGGCGGGACTGAACATGAAGCGTGAACCGATACTCGATTGCGACGTGCTGGTACTGGGCTCCGGTGCGGGCGGCCTCGCGGCGGCCGTCACGGCGGCGGGGCGGGGCCTGGGCGTGATCGTCGCCGAGAAGGATGCCGTGTTCGGCGGCACCACCGCGTGGTCGGGCGGATGGATGTGGATTCCGCGCAATCCGCTCGCGACGCGTGCCGGCATTCGCGAGGACATCGATGCGCCGCGCACGTACCTGAAGAACGAGCTGGGCGCGCAGTTCGATGCGGCGAAGGCCGATGCGCTGCTCGAACGCGGCCCGGAGATGATCGAATTCTTCGAGCGGAACACGGCGCTGCGCTTCGTCGACGGCAACCGCATTCCCGATTTCCACACCACGCCGGGCGCCGGCACGGGCGGGCGCTCGGTCTGCGCGATGCCGTACGACGGCCGCGAACTGGGCCCGCTGATCGACAAGCTGCGCACACCGCTGTCGGTGACGACGCTCAAGGGGATGGCACTCGCGTCCGGCCAGGATCTCGCGCATTTCTATCGCGCGACGCGCTCGCTGAGCTCCGCGCTGCATGTCGGCCGCCGGCTGGCCGCGTTCGCGTGGCACAAGCTGCGTTACGGGCGCTCGATGCATCTCGTCAACGGCAATGCGCTCGTCGCGCGCCTGTTGAAGTCGGCCGCCGATCGCGGGGTCGACCTGCGCACCCATGCGAAGGCGATCGGCCTGCTGCGCGACGACGTGCGCGTGACCGGCGCCCGCGTGGCGATCGACGGCATCGTGCACGAGGTGCGCGCGGCGCGCGGCGTCGTGCTGGCTTGCGGAGGCTTCCCTCACGATCAGGCGCGGCGTGCGCAGACGTTCGCGTATACGCCGTCGGGCCGCGAACACTGGTCGGCGGCGCCGCTCTGCAATACCGGCGACGGGATCCGGCTCGGCGAATCGATCGGCGCGCATTTCGACCGGTCGCTCGATGCGCCGGCCGCGTGGGCGCCCGTTTCGCTGGTGCCGCAACCGGGCGGCGACGCCGTTGCGTTTCCGCATCTGATCGAACGCGCGAAGCCGGGCGTGATCGCGGTGACACGCGCGGGCAAGCGCTTCGTGAACGAGGCATCGTCGTATCACGACTTCATTGCCGCGCTGCTCGACACGACGCCGGCCGGCGAGGAAGTGTGCGCGTGGCTCGTCTGCGACCATCGCTTTCAGCGGCGCTACGGGCTCGGTTTCTCGAAGCCGTTTCCGTTCCCGACCTGCCCGTACCGGCGCTCGGGCTATCTGAAGCGCGGCGCGACGCTCGACGCGCTCGCGCGCGAATGCGGAATCGACGCCGCTTCGCTGGTGGACACGGTATCGGCCTACAACCAGTACGCGAAGCAGGGTTGCGATCCGGCGTTTCACAAGGGCTCGACGCCGTACAACCGCGTGCAGGGCGATGCCGACCGGCAGCCGAACCCGTGTCTCGCGCCGATCGACGCGGGGCCGTTCTATGCGGTGAAGCTGTTGCCGGGCAGCCTCGGCACGTTCGCGGGCCTGGCCACCGACCGCGACGCGCGCGTGCTCGACCACGCCGGCCGTGCGATCGCCGGCCTCTACGCGGTCGGCAACGATTCCGCCAGCATGATGGGCGGCTGCTATCCCAGCGGCGGCATCACACTCGGCCCGGCGATGACGTTCGGTTATCTCGCCGGCCTTTCTCTCGCCGACGCCGCGCCCGAATCCGCGCGTGCCGGCATCGATTCATCCACGAGGACAACACAATGAGACTGTATGACGTAGTGACGCTCACGGTGAAGATCGGCGCGAACGCGCAGGTCTTCGAAGGGATTCAGGCCAGCGGCGATCCGCACGGCGGCAGGCTGCTCGGCGCGTGGTACTCGGACATCGGCACGCTCGGCCAGGTGCTGGTGCTGCGCGGTTATGAATCGGAGGCCGCGCTCGTCGCCGAGCGCAAACGGATGCTGCTCGAAGGCAACCCGTTCGGCTGCGGCGAATCGATCATCGACGTGAAGACAGCCAGCTATGCGCTGTTCCCGTTCCTGCCGCCGATCGAACCGGCCGTGCACGGCGGCATCTACGAGATGCGCGTGTACGGCACGAAGCTCGGCAGCCTGCAGCACACGATCGACGTGTGGGAGCAGGCGGTGCCGGAGCGCACCCGCCGCTCGCCGCTGGTCGGCGCGATGTATGCGCTCGACGGCGACACGCCGCGGTTCCTGAACATCTGGCCGTATGCGAGCGTGGACGAGCGTTCGCGCATTCGCGCCGAAGCGGTCAGGGACGGCATCTGGCCGCCGAAGGGCGGCCCGGCCCACCTCACGACCATGGAATCGACGATCTGCGTGCCCGCGCCGTTTTCGCCGTTGCGCTGAACGTGCTGCGTATTGCGCCATGACGCTCAAGGAGACGATATGACCCAGCCTCAATTCCGCGCGCTGTCGCTGTCGGCGCTGACCGTGCTCGAACTGAGCCCGCCGCAGATGGTGCGATGCGCCGTCGACGCCGGCTACGACTACGTCGGCCTGCGACTGCTGCCGGCCACCGACACCGAGGTTCGCCACGAGATCGTCGGCGATACGCCGCTCAAGCGCGAAACGCTGGCGGTCCTGCGCGATACGGGCATGCGTGTGCTCGACGTCGAGATCGCGCGCCTGAAGCCCGATACCGACGTCACGCACTACCTGCCGATGCTCGAAACGGCGGCGGAGCTCGGCGCGCGCTACGTCCTCGTGGCCGGCAACGATCCCGACGAGGCGCGCACCGTCGACCGGCTCGGCCGGCTGTGCGACCTGGCCGCGCCGCTCGGCCTGTCGCCGTCGCTGGAGCCGATGCCGTGGACCGACGTGAAGGACATCGGCGCCGGCGCGCGCATCGTCGACGCGTGCGGCCGGCGCAACACCGGATTGATCGTCGATCCGATCCACTTCGATCGTACCGGCTCGTCGCTCGACGCGTTGCGCGCGTTGCCGCACGCGTACTTCGGCTACGTCCAGTTCTGCGATGCGCCGGCCGAACGACCGACCGACGTCGACACGCTGCTGTTCCAGGCGCGCTGCGCGCGGATGGTGCCGGGCGAGGGCGGTCTCGACCTCGCGGGCATCCTGCGCGCGCTGCCCGCTCACCTGCCGGTGAGCGTCGAGGTGCCGAACGAAGCGTGGGCGAAGACGACGCCTGCCGTCGAGCGCGCGCGCCGCCTGCGTGAAGCCACCGTTGCCGTGATCGATGCGGCGGCCGTGCCGGCCTGATCGCGCGGCGGCCGCCTTCTCGACGCAACGGGCCCGATCGGCGCCCGGCATCGCGCCGGCGCGCGGATCGGGCATTCGATACGACAACAAGAACAGCATCTCCGGAGACATCAGCATGACTTCCTCGCAGACGGCCCGACGGCCGAAGCATTTCATTCAGGAAAGCGAATCGAACGACGCGCGCTCGCTCGACGTTCAGCAATTTCTCGATACGCGGCCGGTGGGCCGGTTCCAGTGGCTCGTGCTGGTGTTGTGCATGCTGATCGTGATGCTCGACGGGCTCGACACGGTGATGATCGGCTTCATCGCGCCGTCGATTTCCAGCGCGTGGTCGATTCCGCGTGACGCGCTGGGCCCGGTGATGAGCGGTGGCCTGCTCGGTCTCGCGTTCGGCGCGCTCACGGCCGGCCCGATGTCCGACCGCTTCGGCCGCAAGACGGTGATGGTCAGCGCGGTGATGTTCTTCGGCCTGTGGAGCATTGCATCGGCGTTTGCGACCGGCGTGGTGTCGCTGACGGTGCTGCGCTTTCTGACCGGCATCGGCCTGGGCGCGTCGATGCCGAACGCGGCCACGCTGATGGCCGAATATGCGCCGCCGCGGCGGCGCGCGCTGATGGTGACGGCCGTGTTCTGCGGCTTCACGTTCGGCGCGGCGGGCGGCGGCTTCGTGAGCGCGTGGATGATCGAAGCGTGGGGCTGGCATTCGGTCCTGCTGCTCGGCGGCGTGCTGCCGATCGCGTACGTGCCCATCCTAGTCAAATGGCTGCCGGAATCGGCGCGGTATCTCGCGCTGTCGGAGCGGCGCCGCGCACGGCTCATCGGCGTGCTGAATCGCATACAGCCGGCGGTCGCCGACGCACGGACGCGGTTCGTGTCCGCCGAACCGGTGCGCGACGTGCGCAGCCCCGTTCGCGCGATTCTGTCGCGCGAACATGCGTTCGGCACGGTGATGCTGTGGATCTGCTACTTCGCGGGATTGCTGACCGTCTATCTGCTCGGCAACTGGCTGCCGACGCTGATTCGCGGCCTGGGTTTTTCGCTGGCCGAGGCGGCGATCGTCGGCGCGCTGTTCCAGGCGGGCGGAACGGTCGGCTCGTTGCTGATCGGCTGGCAGATGGACCGGTTCAATCCGCACGCCGCGCTCGGCGCGACCGTGCTCGCCGGCGGCGCGCTGGCCTGGTACATGGGTGTGTCGGCCCATCCGTTCGGCGTCATCTGCGTGCTCGCGTTCGGCATCGGGTACTGCATGAACGGTTCGAATACGGGCTTCTGCGCGCTGGCGGCCGGCTCCTATCCGACCGAAATGCGGGCCACCGGGACGAGCTGGATGCTCGGGGTCGGCCGTTTCGGCGGCATCGCGGGCGCGATGCTGGGCGCGGCCATGCTCCATGCGAACTGGAGTTTCGGCCAGGTCTTCGCGGCGCTTGCGGTGCCGGCGGCCGTGGGCGGTGCGGCGGTGCTGCTCAAGGGCGCGCGCCATCGCGGAAGGTTCGTGGCCGTGAGCGGGGCTGCCGGCCACTGACGGCGAGCGCGGCGCCACGGTGGGCGGCGGCGTCGCGCCAAATTCTCTTGAATTCCAGTATGGAATTGTGTTCTTATTTGACATTCACCATACGGACGAGAAGGCGCCATGGCAGGAAATCTCGAGCGTGCGCTCGCAGTGCTGGAATTGCTGGCGAAGAACGGCGGCCGCATGCCGCTGGCCACCATTGCCGATACGCTGAACATTCCCCGCAGCGGCACGCATCGCCTGCTGTCGATGCTGATCGACGAGGGGTTCGTCCGTCAGGACGAGGAGCACGGCGAGTACATGCTGGCGCTGAAGCTGGTGTCGCTCGCATTGATCTATCTGTCGACGAGCGGGGTATTCGACATTTCCCAGCCGGTGCTCGATCGCCTGGCCGAGTCGTCGGGCGAACTGGCACGGCTGGGCGTGGTCGAGGATGATCACATCACGTTCGTCGGCAAGGCGCAGGGTGCGAAGTCCGGGCTGCGTTACGACCCGGACATGGGCAGCCAGCCGCCGCTGCATTGCACCGCGAGCGGCCAGGCGTGGCTCGCGACGCTGCCCGACGAGCGCGCGATCGAACTGGTGTCGAGGCAGGGCGGGCTCAGCGCGAAGGTGCAGAATGTACCGCGCGCACCGAAGACGATCCAGCAGTTCCTGAAGGATCTGAACGGCGCGCGCGCGCGTGGCTACGGGATGGCGATCGAGACGTACGAGGTCGGCATGACGTCGATCGCGGCAGCCGTGCGCAATCCGGTCACGAACGAAGTGGTCGGTATCGTGAGCCTCGCCGGGCCGACGAGCCGCCTGCCGGAGTCGCGCCTGAAGGAACTCGCGCCGCTATTGCTCGCGGCTGCGTCGGACATGAGCGCGGCCACGCTGGGTTCGCCGTGGTTCAAGCGGACGGGCACGGCGGTTGCCCCGGCGGAAGTGGCGCCGGTCGCGGCAGCAAAGGCTACGACGCGCGGGCGTGCTTCAAAGCGCTAGCGTGTCGGGCCGGGAGGTTGGCGCGACGCGTGTCGTTTGGGCGGGAGGACTCGCGTATTCGACGGGGCGGTATGTGGGTTGAATTCAGGCGGTTGATCTTTACGCCGTTGCCTCGTTCGATGATGTTGTCGTTTTTATTGGGTCATCGCGGATTTCCGGGGGGGCGCGGTGCGAAATGTCGGCGTTCGGCCATGAACGGTCATCTGGACGCAACGAAATTTGGACGTTCAGGTGACCGTTGTGTCT
>NZ_CAJPHM010000050.1:0-18773 GCF_905339955.1 Burkholderia sp. BCC1996 | reverse complement strand
GACCGCGATGCGCTCGCCGTTGCCGGCTTCGACGTGGCGGTCGAGGCAGTTGTACGACGCGTTGAGTTCGCCGTCGTCGAACCATTTGTAGAACGGCGCGTCGCTCTCGTCGAGCACCTTCGTGAACGGCTTGTGCCAGCTGAGGCCCTCGCGCGCGAGACGCGCCCAGAAGCCTTCGTAATCCTGCTCGGCCTCGGCGGCCAGCGCGCGGTAGGCCGGCATGCCGGAGATGTTGGCCGCCTTCTCGAGCGCCGCGGGCGGCGCAAACTGACGGGTTTCGTGAAGAACCGATTCAATCGCAGACATCGACAACCCCTTGGTGAACATGAATCCTCTGCATGGCGGCGCGATCGTGCGCGCCGCGCGTCTTGGCCGGCGCATGTGCGCCGCTGTCTCCCACCCACCCGCGCGCGGCCCGGAGGCTGCGCACGATGCTGCGCCGCACCACGTCATGCGACGTGGACGTACGGCCCGGCGATATCCACGATAAGCGCTCGAACTTACCCGTCACTTACGCGGCATCACCGTTTCGCACGCCAGCGCCGCCGTGCGGTCGGCTGCATGACAGCCGGCTTTACGCTGTTACAAACGCGACCCTACAATCCTAACTGAACTCGCCCCCCGGACTCCAGCTTGAATCGCTACGCCCTCTTCCTGATCCTGTCGATGCTGTTCGTCGGCAGCAACGTCGGTATCGGTAAATCCATCGTCGTCTTCGTCCCGGTCGCCATCCTCGCCACGCTGCGCTTCGTGATCGCGATCGCCGTGCTGTGGCCGCTGTTCAGCCCGGTGAAGATGCGCGCGGTCCGGCGTGCGGAATGGCTGAACCTGTTCCTGCAGGCATTCTTCGGCACCTTCATGTTTACGCTGCTGATGCTCAACGGCGTGCAGCGCACGAGCGCGGTCGCGGCCGGCGTGATCACGAGCACGATCCCGGCCATCGTCGCGCTGTTCGCGTGGCTGATCCTGCGGGAAAAACCGAACGGCCGTGCGCTCGTGTCGATCGCGCTCGCGATCGCCGGCGTCGTGACGATCAACCTCGCCAACGGCAGCGCAGGCAGCACGTCCGCGCACGGCGCCGGCTCGTCGTCCGGCTCGCTGACCGGCAACCTGCTGATCCTCGGTGCCGTGTGCTGCGAATCGATCTACGTGATCCTGTCGCGCCGGCTCACGCAGACGCTCGCGCCGATCGACATCTGCGCGTACACGCACCTGTTCGGCCTGTGCCTGATGCTGCCGCTCGGCGCGACGGCGCTGTGGCATTTCGATTACGCGAGCGTGCCGGCCGGTACGTGGGCGCTCGTCGTCTGGTACGGGCTGTCGGCCAGCATCTTCTCGTTCTGGCTGTGGATGAAGGGCATCCGGCACGTGCCGGGCAGTCTCGCCGGCGTGTTCAGCGCGGTGCTGCCGGTCGCCGCCGCCGCGTACGGCATCGCGTTCCTCGGTGAGCGCCCGACGCTCGCGCACGGCATCGCGCTCGCGTGCGTCGTGACCGGCATCGTGCTCGCGAGCCTGCGCGTGAAGCGCGTGCCGGCCGCCGCGTCCTGATCCGTCCCCGGCAGCGCCGGCGCGTCGCTGCAGTCGCGCCGGCCGACGCGTTACAATAGCGCGCCTTTTCAAGATTACCCCCGATACCTGCGCACAGCGCCCGTACCACCATCATGTCTGCCCCGCATTCGCCCGGCTTCACCCGCCGTCCCCTGCGCCCGCTACCCGCGCTGATCTTCATGAGCCGCTGGCTCCAGGTTCCGCTTTATCTGGGCCTGATCGTCGCGCAGGCCGTCTATGTATTCCTGTTCCTGAAGGAAGTCTGGCACCTGCTGTCGCACGCGACCGCGCTCGACGAAATCAGCGTGATGCTCGCGGTGCTCGGCCTGATCGACGTCGTGATGATCTCGAACTTGCTGATCATGGTGATCGTCGGCGGCTACGAGACGTTCGTGTCGCGCCTCGGCATCGAGGGCCATCCCGACGAGCCCGAGTGGCTCGACCACGTGAACGCGGGCGTGCTGAAGGTCAAGCTGTCGATGGCGCTGATCAGCATTTCGTCGATCCACCTGCTGAAGACCTTCATCAACCCCGATCAGCACACGACGCACGCGATCATGTGGCAGGTGCTCATCCACGTGTCGTTCCTCGTGTCGGCGCTCGTGATGGCGTGGGTCGACCGCCTGACGACCCACACGCACCCGGCCCATTTCCACGAGACGCATGCGCCGGCGCCGGCCGTGTCCCGCAAATCGGTCGAACCTGCCGTCCACGCATAAACGTATTCCCCACAGTCCCCACAGAGTCTCAGCCATGACCGTCATCAAACAGGAAGACCTGATCCAGAGCATCGCGGATTCGCTGCAGTACATCAGCTACTACCACCCGCTCGACTACATCCAGGCCCTCGGCCGCGCGTACGAGCTGGAAGAGAGCCCGGCCGCGAAGGACGCGATCGCGCAGATCCTCACGAACAGCCGCATGTGCGCGGAGGGCAAGCGCCCGATCTGCCAGGACACCGGCATCGTCACGATCTTCGTGAAGGTCGGCATGGACGTGCGCTGGGACGGCGCGACGATGGGCCTCACCGACATGATCAACGAAGGCGTGCGCCGCGGTTACACGCACCCGGACAACGTGCTGCGCGCGTCGATCGTCAATCCGCCGGAAGGCGCCCGCAAGAACACGAAGGACAACACGCCGGCCGTGATCCACTACGAGATCGTGCCGGGCGACAAGGTCGACGTTCAGGTCGCGGCGAAGGGCGGCGGCTCGGAGAACAAGTCGAAGTTCGTGATGCTGAACCCGTCCGATTCGATCGTCGACTGGGTGCTGAAGACGGTCCCGACGATGGGCGCGGGCTGGTGTCCGCCGGGCATGCTCGGGATCGGCATCGGCGGCACCGCCGAGAAGGCGATGCTGATGGCGAAGGAATCGCTGATGGAGCCGATCGACATCCAGGAAATCATCGCGCGCGGCCCGAAGGACTGGGTCGAGGAGCTGCGCGTCGAACTGCACGAGAAGGTCAACGCGCTCGGCATCGGCGCGCAGGGCCTCGGCGGCCTCGCGACCGTGCTCGACGTGAAGATCATGGCTGCTCCGACGCACGCGGCATCGAAGCCGGTCGCGCTGATCCCGAACTGCGCGGCGACCCGCCACGCACACTTCGTGCTCGACGGTTCGGGCCCGGCCAAGCTTGAAGCACCGTCGCTCGACGCCTGGCCGAAGGTCCAGTGGGAACCGAACACGGAAACCAGCAAGCGCGTCGACCTGAACACGCTGACGCCGGAAGAAGTGGCGAGCTGGACGCCGGGCCAGACGCTGCTGCTGTCGGGCAAGATGCTCACGGGCCGCGACGCCGCGCACAAGCGCATCGCCGACATGCTGGCGAAGGGCGAGAAGCTGCCGGTCGACTTCACGAACCGCGTGATCTACTACGTCGGCCCGGTCGATCCGGTGCGTGACGAAGTGGTCGGCCCGGCAGGTCCGACGACGGCCACGCGGATGGACAAGTTCACCGAGACGATGCTCGCCCAGACGGGCCTGATCTCGATGGTCGGCAAGGCCGAACGCGGCCCGGTCGCGATCGACGCGATCAAGAAGCACAAGGCGGCCTACCTGATGGCGGTCGGCGGCGCCGCTTACCTCGTGTCGAAGGCGATCCGCGGCGCGAAGGTGCTCGCGTTCGAAGACCTCGGCATGGAAGCGATCTACGAATTCGACGTGCAGGACATGCCGGTGACGGTGGCCGTCGACTCGTCGGGCACGTCGGTGCACCAGACCGGTCCGAAGGAGTGGCAGGCGAAGATCGGCAAGATCCCGGTCGCAACCGCTTAAGCGCACTCGCACGAAAGGCCGGACGACGATCCGGCCTTTTTACTTCTCATTCTCATTATTGTGCGCGGCCGGTGCTTCGACGCTGATTCTCATTCCCGGCAAAAGGCAGGCCCGGCAAGGCTCCGAGGCTTGGCATTTCCCGTTCGAGCGATTATCGTTCGGTTTCTGAAGCCCCACTGAACAAGGAACAGCCATGCAAGGCGACAAGAAAGTCATCGAATACCTGAACGCCCAACTGAAGAACGAACTCACGGCGATCAACCAGTACTTCCTGCATGCGCGCATGTACAAGCACTGGGGCCTCGACAAGCTCGGCAAGCACGAATACGACGAATCGATCGGCGAAATGAAGCACGCCGACTGGCTGATCGAGCGCGTGTTCATGCTCGACGGCCTGCCGAACCTGCAGGATCTGCACAAGCTGCTGGTCGGCGAGGAAACCGAAGAGATCCTGAAGTGCGACCTGAAGCTCGAGCAGATCTCGCAGTCGACGTGCAAGGAAGCGATCGCTTACTGCGAATCGGTGCGTGACTACGTGTCGCGCGAGATCTTCGAAAAGATCCTCGACGACACCGAAGAGCACATCGACTGGCTGGAAACGCAGATCGACCTGATCGGCAAGGTCGGCCTGCAGAACTACCAGCAGACGATGATGGGTTCGCCCGAGTAATCGCCCCCCTCGATCGCCACCTTGCCTTCAGCATGACGATGACGAACCACCCCGCCGCCCCCGTCGGCATCTTCGATTCCGGGCTCGGCGGCCTGTCGGTGCTGCGCGCCGTGCGCGCGCACCTGCCCGGCGAGTCGTTCGTCTACGTCGCCGATTCGCACCATGCACCGTACGGTCCGCGCGACGAGGCGTTCATTACGGAGCGTACGCTGGCCATCGGCGAGTGGCTCGCCCGCGAAGGGGCGAAAGCGCTCGTGATCGCCTGCAACACGGCAACGGCGCGGGCGATCGCGGCCATCCGCGAACGCCTGGCGATACCGCTCGTCGGTGTCGAGCCGGGCATCAAACCGGCCGCCGCCGTGTCCGCGACCGGTATCGCGGGCGTGCTCGCCACGCAATCGACGCTGAACAGCCCGCGCTTCCAGGCGCTGCTCGACCGTTACGGCGCGGGCCGCCGCTTCATCTGCCAGCCCGGCCACGGGCTCGTCGAAGCGATCGAACGCGGCGACACGAACTCGCCCGCGTTGCGTGCGTTGCTCGAGCGTTACCTGCAGCCGATGCTCGACGACGGCGCCGATACGCTGGTGCTCGGCTGCACGCACTACCCGTTCTTCACGGAAACGATTCGTGACCTTGTCGGCGACCGCCTGACGATCGTCGACACGAGCGACGCGATCGCCCGCCAGCTCACGCGCGTGCTCGACGAACGCGGCCTGCGCGCGCCGGCCGGCACGCGTGCCGCGCCGCCGCGCTTCTGCTCGACGAGCGACGGCCTGCAACTGCGCGCGCTCGCGTCGTCGCTGCTCGGCCTCGACGTTCCGGTCGAATCCGTCACCATTTCCTCGCCGAACGCGCGCGCCTGCGCGACCGCCTGAAGCGGGCCGGCATGCCGCCGGTTCGCCCTCTCCCGCCGCGGCTGCGCCGCATCCTCCATTTCAAGGGTCCGATGACCTTAAAAAAAGCCGAACCCAGGCTTGTCAACGCCCGCAAATTTAATGATAATAATTCGCATTAACGTTAGCTATCGCAACTCATCATGATCGTCTGCGTGTGCAAGTCTGTTTCCGATCGCAAGATTCGCGCGTCCCTCGCCGAGGGCGTGAGTTCCTTCGATGAACTCCAGTTCGAGCTCGGCGTGGCCACGTGCTGCGGCAAGTGCGAGGAGTCCGTACGCGACCTCATGGCCGAGCAAGGCGTCTGCGCGAGCCGGTGCGGCGTCGAGCACCACGCTCACCCGATCCCGGTCACGTTCTACGACCGCAAGGCCGCCTGAGCGGCGCCGAGCGTACGCACGCGGCTGCGGCCGCATTTGATGTCCGACCGTCAGCAAGCCATCTTCCGCGCGAGCCAGCGGCTTACCTGCCAAGGAGCCTGTCATGGAATTGCTGATCGGATTTGTGACCACCGTGTGCATCTCGCTGCTGATCTTCCGCAAGTAACACCGATTCACCCGCCGCGCCCCGGGTGCGACGTCGTCCTTTCAAGCTAACATGCAGGCTTCGCAATCCGCTCCTGCCGGCGTCCTGCCGGCTGCCCCACGTATGAATCCCCGGGTCATCACCGTCGCGGTCGGTGTGCTTGCCGCACACGCGATCATGCTGGCGGCCGCCTGGCTCCATCGCAACGCGCCGCCGCCGAAAGAGATCGAGGTCCAGTCGATCACCGCGCAACTCATCCCGCCTGCGCCTGCCGCTCAACCGGTCGCGGTCCAATCGGCCGCGCAGCCCGCGCCGCCGAAGCCCGTGCCGCGCGAGAAGCCCAAGGTCGAGCCGAAGCCCGTGCAGAAGGCGGTCAAGCCGACGCCTCAGCCGGTCGCGCAATCCCCGTCGCCGACGCCCGCGCCGGCGGCTGCCGATCCGACACCCGCTCCCGCCGCGCCTGCTCCTGCCGCGCCGGCCGCCGCACCCGGCCCGGCTCGCGAGACGATGCAGGTCAGCGCGCCGAAGAACGTATCGGCACTCAGCTGCAATTTCGTGAAGCCCACCTATCCGTCGATGTCGCGCCGCCGCGGCGAAACGGGCACGGCTTATGTTCACTTCATCATCGGCGTGACGGGCAAGATCGAAAGCGTGCAGTTGCAGAAGAGCAGCGGCTACCCGCGTCTCGACGAAGCCGCGCTCGATGCGACGCGCGCCAGCACCTGTCCGCCGTACATCGAGAACGGGCAGGCGATTCGCGCCGCCCATACGCTGCCCTTCAACTTCACGCTCGACGATTAACCCGCCTCATTCGGAAGATTCAAAGGAAACAAAAATGCAAAGCTACGGTATCGCGCACGTCTGGGCGCAAGGTGATTTCGTCACGCGCGCCATCGCGATCACGCTGCTCGTGATGTCGGTCCTGTCGTGGATCGTGATCATCGTCAAGGGCTGGAACGTGGTTCGCCTGAACCGTCTCACGAAGAATGCCGAGCAGGCGTTCTGGCATTCGGACGATTTCGACGACGGCATCAAGAAGCTCGGCCTCGCCGCATCGACGCCGAGCGACAACCCCTTCCTCGCGCTCGCGCTGTCGGGCAAGGAAGCCGCCGATCACCACCATCAGACGCAACCGCACCTGCACGACCGCATGGACGTGTCGGACTGGGTCACGCGCTGCCTGAAGGACACGATGGACGAAGGCATCTCGCGCATGCAGGCCGGTCTCGCGATTCTCGCGTCGATCGGCAGCACGGCGCCGTTCGTCGGCCTGTTCGGCACGGTCTGGGGCATCTACCACGCGCTGCTGGCGATCGGCGCAACCGGCCAGACGTCGATCGACCAGGTCGCGGGTCCGGTCGGCGAATCGCTGATCATGACGGCCTTCGGCCTGTTCGTCGCGATTCCCGCGGTGCTCGGCTACAACGCACTGACCCGCGCGAACAAGGGTGTCGTCAGCAAGCTGCGCCGCTTCGCGCACGGTCTGCACGCGTACTTCGTGACGGGTGCGCGCCTCGCATCGTCGTCGCCCCGCGACGGCCTGCGCCTTGCTTCGCGCGCCAGCTGAGACGGGGTGAACCATGGCAATGAACACCGGCTTCAGCGATGACGACGAAGATGGCGTGATGAGCGAGATCAACATGACGCCGCTCGTCGACGTCATGCTCGTACTCCTGATCATTTTCCTCGTGACGATCCCGGCGATGCAGCATGCGGTGAAGATCGACCTGCCGCACGCGAGCAGCCAGCCCGTCGACGAAAAGCCGCAGACCGTCGACGTCGCGATCCAGGGCAACGGTACGATCCTGTGGAACGAACAGACGGTCACGCGCGAGCAACTGCAGGCGCACATCACGGAAGCGGCACAGCATCAGCCGCAACCGGAGTTGCACCTGCGTGCCGATCGCAAGGTTGCCTATGAACGTGTGGCCGAAGTGATGTCCGATGCGCAGGCCGGCGGCCTGACGAAGCTCGGCTTCGTGACGGAGCCGACTGCGAAGGCGAAGTAACGCACGCGCATTTCGCGCGTCGCCGAATGGCTGGGTCGTAGCGCTTCACCGGTTTCGCGTGGCTAGCGGCACCTGGCCGGCCACACCTAGCCGGCCGCACCTAGCCGGCAGCGCCTAGCCGGCCGCACACAAAGTAAAAGGCCTTCATCGCCAGATGAAGGCCTTTTTTCATGCGCACGCGGGCGCCTTCGGGCGGCGGGCTCTTCGGCGGTATCGGTTGCGCCTCGAGCAACGCAAATGCGGCTACCGTGGTCTGCACGGACTGCGCGTTCTGCCCTATCTGGCTCGCAATATATGCGGCCACCTGATTCCGCTCAGAACTTCCTTCGCGAAATGGGATTTCAATATAGGCCTGCCCGCGGATGCATTCAAGGTCCCGGCGATTGAAACTTGCGATTGCAGGCGGCGCTTCAATGACAAAACAAATTTGCCACGCCGCGCATCTTGCATTCAGGTGGCCGAAGCATCGGCCGCCGCCGCATCCTTCTTCGCGCGCTCGGGACAGCCCGGCTGCTTGTATTCGCCGTGGTCGAGCTTCTCGACCAGATAGTCGACGAACGCGCGCACCGCGGGCGGCATCCCCTGCCGCGACACGAACACCGCGTAGAGCTGCGGCACCGGCAGCGTCCAGCCCGGCATCACCGGCGACAACTGCCCCGCGCGCAATGCATTGCCGTACATCATCTCGGGCAGCGCCGCGATGCCGAGGCCGTCGAGCACGGCCTCGCGGATCGTCATCAGGTCGGCCGTCACGAGCCGCGGATCGTGCTCGTGCAAATGACGCGAGCCATCCGGTGCGATCAGGCTGAACACGTGCCGCCCGTCGACGCTCGGCGTATCGAGCGTCTCGAAATGGGCCAGATCGTCCGGCACGAGCGGCGGCGCATTCTGGTTCAGCAGGCTCGGCGCGCCGACCAGCATCTGCTCGGTCCGCCACAGCGGCCGCACGACGATGTTCGCGTTCTGCGGCGGCTCCGAGCGCACGCGCAACGCGACGTCGATCGAATCCTCGAACAGGTCGATCACGCGGTTGGTCACACGGATGTGCACCTTGACCTCGGGATAGCGGTGCAGGAATTCGGGAAGGATGCGCGACAGCATCGTCTGCGACAGGGTAACGGGGACGCTCACGCGCACCGAGCCGCGCGGCGACGCGCGCAGCTGCTGCACGGCGTTCATCGCGGCCTGGGCCTCGGCGAGCATCGCCTGGCAATGCTGGTAGAACAGTTCCCCCGCCTCGGTCAGCGCGAGCTTGCGCGTCGAGCGCTGCAGCAGGCGCACGCCGAGCGCCGCCTCGAGTTCGGTCAGGCGCCGCGACAGGCGCGATTTCGAGATGCCCAGTACGCGTTCCGCCGCCGAGAAACCGCCGTGTTCGACGACCTGCGAAAAGTACATGAGGTCGTTCAGGTTGTGTGCATCGATGTTCATGTCATCGTTCCAATTTCAGAACAATCCATTGCGAACCGCCGCAAATCGGCCGGTAAAACGCCCAATATAATAGCGCTATGTTTCAAAAATGACGCTATTCCGATGTTATCGAGGGCTTATGCATGACGACCGCTCGCTCGCTTGACCGCACGTACCCCGCGCTTCGCACGACCGAAGGCGGCGGCTTCGTGGTTCACCGTCCGTTCCCGACCCGGCTGCTGATGGATTTCGATCCGTTCCTGCTGCTCGATGAAATGGGCCCCGTCGACTATGCCCCTGGCGAAGCCAAGGGCGCGCCCGACCATCCGCATCGTGGCTTCGAGACCGTCACCTACGTGCTCGACGGGCGTTTTCGTCATCGCGATTCGGCCGGCCATGCCGGCACGCTCGGGCCCGGCGACGTGCAGTGGATGACGGCCGGCGCGGGCGTCGTGCACAGCGAAATGCCGGATCCCGAGTTCGCTCGGGCCGGCGGACGTTCGCACGGCTTCCAGCTGTGGGTCAATCTGCCGCGCCGCGACAAGCTGATCGCACCGCGCTACCAGGAGATCCCGGCCGGCCGCATCCCGAGCGCGACGTCGCCGGACGGCCGCGCGCAAGTCCGCGTGATCGCCGGCGAAGCGTTCGGTGTGCGTGCGGCAATCGAGACGCGCACGCCGATCCTCTACCAGCATTTCACGCTGCAACCGGGCGCAACGGTCACGCAGCCGGTGCCGGCAGGGTATCGCGTGTTCGCCTACCCGCTCGACGGAGCCGGCCGCTACGGGCCCGACAGGCAGCCAGTCGACGCACGGAACATGGTCGTCTACGGTGACGATGGCGATGCGGTGACGTTCGAGGCCGGCGATACGCCGCTCGACCTGCTGCTGATCGGCGGCGTGCCGCTCAACGAGCCGATCGTCCGCTATGGCCCGTTCGTGATGAATACCGAGGAAGAGATCCGGCAGGCCGTCGTCGACTACCAGACCGGCCGCATGGGTCGCATCGAAGCATGACGTCCGCTCGGGGGCGCAGGTGCCGCGAAACCGCTCGTTTTGCGTCACAATGACTTCTTGAACCATGTGGCTGCCCGCCACCAGAAGGAACCCGCCCCCGTGAACTTCGAACATCTGATCCAGATCAACTCCGACGATCCGGCCGTGCCGTCCCTGACCCGCGACCAGCTCTGGGAAGGCCTCGTACTGCGCGCCGAACAGCCGCAGCTGTTCGTGATCGGCCTCGACAGCTGTGTCGTCCACGAACGGACGGACACGACGCTCGAACGCGAACTGCACTACGGGCATGCGACCGTGCGCGACCGCGTGACGTTCACCCCGAACCAGCAAGTGCGCTACGACATCCACGCGGCCGGCGGCGAAATCGGCGGCTCGCTGACGATGACGATCGAGGAGCGCGACGACCACGAGCTGTTCCTGCGCTTCGAATACCGCACGACGCTGACCGTCACGGACGACAGCGAGGAAGCGCGCCAGACGCATGGCATCGTCAAGGAAGCGTATCGCACGTCGGACATCGACACCGTGCGCCTGATTCGCGAATACGCTCAGGGGCGCAAGGACCCCGACCCGCTCCACTGACGTCGGCGGCGGCCTGCGGGCCGCCCATTCGACTCAGGCTATCGAATTCGTCATATCGATCGATAAAGAGTTTTTGTAAATGGGAATAGTTATCATTTAGAATTCATTCCATCGTATCGACAGTCACCGATCAACCGAATGACCGACACCACGCGCCCGACCACGCTGAGCTTGCGCCGCCCGACCGGCACCGCAAGCGCCAACCGTCAGAAGACGGCAGCGGTCACGACGCCGGCGAAACCCGCCGCTAGTAGCCGCGATGCCGGCACCCGGACTCTCAGCAGCGATGCGCTGCTGCAAGGCCACAGCCACATCAGCATCGCGCATAACGGAGAGACGTATCAGTTGCGTGCCACGCGGCTCGGCAAACTGATCCTGACGAAGTAACGACAGAGTATTGTGGGGACCACCTCCCTGAGAGGTGTTGGGCAGTAGCCAGCGTAACGGCTTGCACGCGAGATCTAGACCCCTTCGTGCAAACACACTCAAGCAGCCGTTGCAGCAAGCCAAGCCACTTTTTTGGTTCTCGCACAAGGAAGAAAAAAGCGACACGTCGAAGGACGTGTCGCTTTTTCGTTTGGGCGTCCGGATGCAAGGGAAAAAGCATCGCGGTTGTCTGCGCTGCGGCTTCGACGCGTTCCGGAGCGACGCAGCGGGACCACCCTCTCCGGTTGCGCCGGAACCCGGCCGCAAGGCCTTCAATCCCGCATCAGAAACCCCAGAACATCAGCCACCATGCGCTGTCGACCACGGCCAGGCCTGCCGCGAACCACGCGAATGCAGCCAGCCGGCGCGGCCATGCCGCATAGCGCCCGGTCACTTTCCATGCGAGCCAGGCGCTCCACGCATTCGCGCCGACCAGAATCGCGATGCGCACGTCGGCTGCCCAGCCGAGCGGCACGTGCTCGGCCCGCAGCAGCGACAGTGTCGTCGCAGACAGCCCGAGGAACACGCCGGCTCCTGCGATCGGGATCAGCGCCTGCGCGAGATGATGGAGACGCGTGCGATCGAAGCGTCCGAGCATCAGCGTCGCGCCAGCCAGCAGCACGAGCAGCGCGGTGCCGTACACGAGCCCCGTGCCGACGATGTAGCTGACGATCAGCCCGCCGTCGAGCCACGAAAACACGTCGTTGCGATCCGGATAGTGCGTGAGCAGGAACCACGGTGCATTGGTCTCGAGCGGCCACGTGATGTCGTGATCGATCAGCCAGCCCGCGAGCCATTGCTTGATCTGCACGAACCACGGGCTCACGGTCCAGTGGAACGCACCGATCGCGACGCCGAGCAGGCCGTACAGGATCAGCGCCGTGTCCCACGGGCTCGCCTGCTGCGCGCCGAGGTTCACGACCTCGTCGGACGGCGAGCGCCACGACAGCTCAATTGCGTCGCGGTGCCCGCTGCAGCGGCCGCACATGTGGCATGCGGCGGCGCCCTTCATGTTGCGCAACGGCACGAGCGGCGCGCAATTGATCGGAATCACGCGATGCCCGTGCTCGCCGTTCTTGTACGAGCGGCGCCACGCATCCTCGTCGACCTTGTAGCGCATCGGCGCGAGCCGCGCGAGCAGCCCGAACACGCCATTGACCGGGCACAGATACTTGCACCACACACGCTTCTCGCGGCCGTACAGCACGCCGATCACGATCGCGCCGACGGTCGAGCCGCCGAGTACGAACAGCACCGCGAGCGGGTACTGGTACACGCTCACCATCTGCCCGTAGATCGTCGTGAGCCCGAACGCGACGAACGGCCAGCCGCCCCACCGCATCCAGCGCGGAATCGCGCCGCCGCGGCCGAACTTGCTCGCATATTCGGTCAGCGCGCCTTCCGGGCACAGCACGCCGCACCAGACGCGGCCGAGCATCACCATCGACAGCAGCACGAACGGCCACCAGATGCCCCAGAACACGAACTGCGCGATCAGCGTGAGATTGTTCCAGAGGTGCGCGGAATCGTCCGGCAGCGGCAACACCGCCGGCACGATGATCAGGAATGCGTAGACGCCGACGACGACCCACTGGATGCCGCGGATCACCGCGCCGTGGCGCTGCATCCACTGGCCGGCCTGCGCGAGCCAGCCCGGCTTGGCTGCTGCGACGACACTCATGCCGCGCGGCCTGCAGGAACGGCCGGACGACGGCTCGCGCGCTTCATCAGCAGCCAGACCACCGCCCAGTACACCGCATAGGCGATCAGGTTGGTCAGCGCCGGATGCGCACGATAGCCGGTCAGCGTCGCGACGAGCGAACCGAACGTGCCGGAATCATCGAGGATCCCCGACGTGTCCCACACCTGCGAAATGCCGAGCGGCAGGATTTCCTTGTCGATCAGCTTGTCGACGCCGGTCTGGAACAGGCCCGCGCCGAGGAACAGCAGCATCACTTCGGTGACACGGAAGAAATGCCGCCACGAGAAGTACTTGCCGCCGAGCTGCAGCAGATAGAACGTGAGGAGCGCGAGGCCGAGGCCGATCACGACCGCGAGCATCTGGCCGCCGTCCACGTGCCCCGACTGGCCGAAACCGAGGCCGTACAGGAAGATCACCGTCTCGCTGCCTTCGCGTGCGATCGCGAGTGCGACCAGCACGGCGACGCCCCACCAGTTCGAATCGCGCGTGCTCTGCTGCAGCGACTGCTCCATGTCGCGCTTCAGCGTGCGGCCGTGCCGGCGCATCCACAGCACCATCTGCACGATCAGCACGCACGCGATCAGCACCATCGCGGTCTGGAAATAGTCCTGCGCGTCGCCGGACAGCACTTCGGTAAAGCCGACGAGCGCGGCGCCGAGACCGACGGCCATCAGCAGGCCGACTGCCACGCCCGTCCAGAGAAAGGGCAGGCCGCGGCGCGCGTCGTCGTCGCCGTTCTTCAGCCATGCATAGAGGATGCCGACGACGAGCAGCGCTTCGACGCTCTCCCGCCAGACGATGAACAAGATCTGACCCATTGAATCCTCCTGACGTGCGGGGCAAGGCACGCGTACGCCCGCACGCAGATAAAACGCATTACTTCGCGACGATCACGCCCTGTGCCTGCTGGTGGAAATCGTCGAAAAACTTGTATTCGCCCGGCGACAGCGGGGCGACGACTACGAACGAATCGGCGCCCGGCGCAAGCACCTTTTCCTTGCGCAGCTGCACGCTCTCGAATTCGGCGGCGCCCTTGCCGGTATTCCGGATCTCGATCTTGAAGCGCTGCCCGGCCGGCACTTCGATACGGGCGGGATTCAGCTTGCCGTCCGTCATCTCGAGCTTGAACGTCGGCAGATCGGCGGCATGCGCCGCGCCGGCGAGCCACAGCGCGGCGGCTGCGGCGACGATTTTCTGGGGAAATTTCATTCTGGGTTCTCTACGCCGACGGCGCGCCGAAGCGCGCCGTCCGTGATGCCACCGATCAGTACCCGCCCTTCTTGCCGATGCCGGCGAACGGGAAATCGTATTCGAGGGTGATGGGCTTGAACCAAGCGCCCACGCCCGTTTCCTTGTCGACGTGACGGCCGAACGCCATGTGGCCCGACTGCATCGGCGGCTTGACGGTCATCGTCAGGTGGTACTTGCCCGGGCCGGCCAGCTTCACGTTGTCGCCATAGTGCGGGCCGTCGCTCGCGACCATGCCCATCAGGTCGCCTTCAGCCTTCCACTTCGTGTCGCCCTGCTTCGTCAGCTTGTACGTGACCTGCAGGTACGGCATCCAGTCGCCTTCCGCGAAACCCGTCGGGTTGTTCTTGACCGCGTGGATGTCGGCCTCGAGGTGGATGTCCGAATCCGACGCCTTGCGCATCATCCCTTCCGGATCCATCGTGATCGGCTGCAGGTACACCGCGCCGATTTCCATGCCGCCCTGGATCTGCTGCTTGCCGATCGGATATTCGGCTGCCGTTGCCGACATCGCGGCAAGCGCCGCCGCTACCGCAACCGACGTGCGGATGAACGAAGAACCCAACATGGACACTCCTTGTTATTTGTCTGGTGACTTGCGCGCCGCCGGTCAGGTCCGCGCGCTGGAAACACTAACGCAACGAATAACGTTAATGCGAACTATTCTCAATACTTGCGAAGTTTAGCACCGAACCGGCTCCGGAACAAACGAGACACCGCGTAAACCCCTGATCCGACAAGGCTTACAACGGTGTTACCAGAAGATTTCAGTGACGTTTGGAAAGATTTACCGGCCGCCGTCGACGTGGTCGCCCACGTTCGCGCCGAACACGCGCTCACGCAGCAGCGCAAGCTGGTCGCGCGTCGCCGCGGCCTTTTCGAACTCGAGGTTCTTCGCATAGTCGGCCATCTGCTTTTCGAGACGCTTGATCTCTTTCGAGATCTGCTTTTCCGACATGTCCTCGAACTTCGCGCGTTGCTGCGCTTCCTTCAGCTCGGCGCGCGCTTCGTCGGCGTTGTAGACGCCGTCGATGATGTCCTTGATGCGCTTCACGACGCCGCGCGGCGTGATGCCCATCTTCTCGTTGTGCGCGATCTGCTTCGCGCGGCGCCGCTCGGTCTCGCCGATCGCGCGCTTCATCGACTCGGTCATGTTGTCGGCATAGAGGATCGCCTTGCCGTTCACGTTGCGCGCCGCGCGGCCGATCGTCTGGATCAGCGAGCGTTCGGCGCGCAGGAAGCCTTCCTTGTCCGCATCGAGAATCGCGACCAGCGACACTTCCGGGATGTCGAGGCCCTCGCGCAGCAGGTTGATCCCGACCAGCACGTCGAACGTGCCGAGCCGCAGGTCGCGGATGATCTCGACCCGCTCCACCGTGTCGATGTCGCTGTGCAGGTAGCGCACCTTGACGCCGTGGTCGGCCAGGAACTCGGTGAGCTGTTCGGCCATCCGCTTCGTGAGCACGGTGATCAGCACGCGCTCGCCGGCGTTCACGCGCGCGTTGATCTCGGTCAGCACGTCGTCGACCTGCGAGCTTGCCGGGCGCACTTCGATTTCCGGATCGACGAGCCCGGTCGGCCGCACCACCTGCTCGGCCACCTGCCCCGTCACGCGCTGCTCGTAGTCGGCCGGCGTCGCCGACACGAACACCACCTGGCGCATCTTGCGCTCGAACTCGGGGAACTTCAGCGGCCGGTTGTCCAGCGCCGACGGCAACCGGAAACCGTAGTTCACGAGGTTTTCCTTGCGCGCGCGGTCGCCGTTGTACATGCCGTTCAGCTGGCCGATCAGCACGTGCGATTCGTCGAGCAGCATCAGTGCATCGGGCGGCAGGTAGTCGACGAGCGTCGGCGGCGGCTCGCCGGGCGCGGCGCCCGAGAAGTGCCGCGAGTAGTTCTCGATGCCCTTGCAGAAGCCGAGCTCCTGCAGCATCTCGAGGTCGAAACGCGTGCGCTGCTCGAGGCGCTGCGCCTCGACGAGCTTGCCGTCGCGGTGGAAGAACTCGAGGCGCTCGCGCAATTCGTCCTTGATCGTCTCGACCGCCCGCATCACGGTGTCGCGCGGCGTCACGTAGTGCGACGACGGATACACGGTGAAGCGCGGGATCTTCTGCCGCACGCGCCCGGTCAGCGGGTCGAACAGCTGCAGCGTCTCGACCTCGTCGTCGAACAGCTCGACGCGCACGGCCAGCTCCGCATGCTCAGCCGGGAAGATGTCGATCGTGTCGCCGCGCACACGGAACGTGCCGCGCTGGAAGTCCTGTTCGTTGCGCGAATACTGCATCGCGATCAGCCGCGCGATCACGTCGCGCTGGCCGAGCTTGTCGCCGGTGCGCAGCGTCAGGATCATCTGGTGGTATTCGGACGGATTGCCGATACCGTAGATCGCCGAGACCGTCGCGACGATCACCACGTCGCGGCGCTCCATCAGGCTCTTCGTCGCCGACAGCCGCATCTGCTCGATGTGCTCGTTGATCGACGAATCCTTCTCGATGAACAGGTCGCGCTGCGGCACGTACGCTTCCGGCTGGTAATAGTCGTAGTACGACACGAAGTACTCGACCGCGTTGCGCGGGAAGAACTCGCGGAACTCCGCGTAGAGCTGCGCCGCAAGCGTCTTGTTCGGCGCGAACACGATGGCCGGGCGGCCGAGCCGCGCGATCGTGTTGGCCATCGTGAAGGTCTTGCCCGACCCCGTCACGCCGAGCAGCGTCTGGAATGCGAGGCCGTCGCCGACACCTTCGACGAGCGTTTCGATCGCGGTCGGCTGGTCGCCTGCGGGCGGGTATGGCTGGTACAACTGGAACGGCGACCCTTCGAAGGTCACGAATTTCGATTCGTCGAGCGCGTCGCCGACTTCGGCGTGATGTTCGGACATGGAGTGCGGCCGGAGCGAGGGCAAAAAAACTATTCTAGCGCTTCGCGGCGTTGCGGACCGCTGACGGCTCCTGACGCGCGGCAGCGGTCCGAAATCGCAATTCGGCGCGCAATCGCCGCCTCCGGCAGCGTGAATTCGCTACAATGTCAGGCTGCTGCGCTTTCCGGCGCCGTGCCCGTTGGCGCGCGGTCCGCTGCGCCCGCCCCGCCGGTTGAAAGCCTGACCCTCTTTTCACTACTGCCGAATCATCATGTCGCTCTTCTCCGCTGTCCAGCTTGCTCCCCGCGACCCGATCCTGGGCCTGAACGAAGCCTTCAACGCCGATACGCGTCCGACCAAGGTCAACCTCGGCGTCGGTGTGTACACGAACGAAGAAGGCAAGATTCCGCTGCTGCGCGCCGTTCGCGAAGCGGAAAAGGCGCGTGTCGACGCCGGCCTGCCGCGCGGCTACCTGCCGATCGACGGGATCGCCGCGTACGACGCAGCGGTGCAGAAGCTGCTGCTCGGCAACGATTCGCCGCTGATCGCCGCAGGCCGTGTGGTCACGGCGCAGGCACTGGGCGGCACGGGCGCACTGAAGATCGGCGCCGATTTCCTGCGCACCGTGAACCCGAACGTGAAGGTGGCGATCAGCGACCCGAGCTGGGAAAACCACCGCGCGCTGTTCGAAGCGGCCGGCTTCGAAGTCGTCGCCTACCCGTACTACGACGCCGCAACCAACGGCGTGAACTTCGAAGGCATGCTGTCGGCGCTGAACAGCTATGCAGCCGGCACGATCGTCGTGCTGCACGCGTGCTGCCACAACCCGACCGGCGTGGATCTGACCGAAGCGCAATGGCAGCAGGTCGTCGACGTCGTCAAGGCACGCAACCTCGTGCCGTTCCTCGACATGGCCTACCAGGGCTTCGGCGAGAACATCGAGGCCGATGCCGCCGCGGTGCGTCTGTTTGCCGCGGCCGACCTGAACGCGTTCGTGTCGTCGTCGTTCTCGAAGTCGTTCTCGCTTTACGGCGAGCGCGTCGGCGCGCTGTCGATCATCACGTCGAGCAAGGAAGAAGCGACGCGCGTGCTGTCGCAACTGAAGCGCGTGATCCGCACGAACTACTCGAACCCGCCGACCCATGGCGGCGCCGTCGTCGCGGCCGTGCTCGCGTCGCCGGAACTGCATGCTGCGTGGGTGCAGGAACTCGGCGAAATGCGCGACCGCATCCGCGCGATGCGCAACGGTCTCGTCGAGCGCCTGAAGGCAAGCGGCGTCGATCGCGACTTCAGCTTCATCAACGCGCAGCGCGGGATGTTCTCGTATTCGGGCCTGACCTCGGCGCAAGTCGATCGCCTGCGCGAAGAGTTCGGCATCTACGCAGTCGGCACCGGCCGGATCTGCGTTGCTGCACTGAACACGCGCAATCTCGATGCGGTCGCCACCGCAGTCGCTGCGGTCCTCAAGTAAGCCGGCGCCAGCGGGTGGCAACCCGCTCTGCCGAAACAAAAAACGCGCTCCCCGGAGCGCGTTTTTTCATGCCGTTCTACTGTCAGCGAATGCTCGCTGCAGCACGAGCGGCGCGCAGCGCGGCCGCCCGTGCCGGAGCCCG
>NZ_CAJPHM010000049.1:0-19909 GCF_905339955.1 Burkholderia sp. BCC1996 | reverse complement strand
TCACCATCCCGATCCCGCGCACCCGGAAAACCTGCAGGACGTGATCCAGGCGCTGAAGGACACCGACGCCGAACTCGGCTTCGCGTTCGACGGTGACGGCGACCGCCTCGGCGTCGTCACGAAGGACGGCCAGATCATCTTCCCGGACCGCCAGCTGATGCTGTTCGCGGAAGAAGTGCTGTCGCGCAACCCGGGCGCGCAGATCATCTACGACGTGAAGTGCACGCGCCATCTCGCGCAGTGGGTGAAGGCGAAGGGCGGCGAGCCGCTGATGTGGAAGACGGGCCATTCGCTGGTCAAGGCGAAGCTGCGCGAGACGGGCGCACCGCTCGCGGGCGAGATGAGCGGCCACGTGTTCTTCAAGGACCGCTGGTACGGCTTCGACGACGGTCTCTACACGGGCGCGCGCCTGCTCGAAATCCTCGCGAAGACGGCCGATCCGAGCGCGCTGCTCAATGCGCTGCCGGACGCGATGAGCACGCCGGAGCTGCAGCTCAAGCTCGAGGAGGGCGAGAACTTCCGCCTGATCGAGAAGCTGCAGAAGGAAGCGAAGTTCGACGGCGCCGACGAAGTCGTGACGATCGACGGGCTGCGCGTCGAGTACCCGGACGGCTTCGGCCTCGCGCGTTCGTCGAACACGACGCCGGTGGTCGTGCTGCGGTTCGAAGCGGAGACCAAGGAAGGGCTCGAGCGCATCCAGGCGGACTTCCGCCGCGTGCTGACGGCCGCGAAGCCGGACGTCGAGCTGCCGTTCTGAACGACGTGCGCACGCGTGCTGCCGACGCATCCGATGCATAGGGAGACAGGCCTCGTGCCGCGTCGGGCGCACGCGCGTGACACCACCCGTTGACAACACAACGAACCGTGCGGGGCTTGCGCCCCGTTCGGCTTTTCATGGCGCCGGAGCAATTGGGAGGAAAGGGATGTCAGGCTATCGCGAATTGAAGGCGCAAGCCAATGAACTGATGAAACGTGCCGAGGAAGCGCGACAGGCCGAACTCGAGACCGTGCTGCAGGAGGTCCGTACCCGTGTCGCCGAATATGGGTTGACCCCGAGACAGATATTCGGCCGTCAGGGCAGTGCCGCAAGGACGGCGCGAAAAACGCCTGCCGTCGCGCCGAAGTACCGCGATCCGAACACCGGGGCAACGTGGTCCGGCCGGGGACGCGAGCCGGCATGGATCAAGGGGAAGCGCCGCGAGCGCTTTCTGATAGAGCGCCAGGAGGGTTGAACGCGACATTGCGCGCTGCCCATAAAATGGAGGCGTCCGTCGGCCCGCGCTTCGCCACGACCCAGGTGACGCGCGGGCCGGCTCACCCGCGACCTCCAAGGCCATCATGGAAATCAAATGGATCGAGGATTTCCTCGCGCTCGCGCAATACCAGAGCTTTTCCCGCGCGGCTGAATTTCGCAACGTCACGCAATCGGGCTTCAGCCGCCGCATCCAGTCGCTCGAGCAGTGGATCGGCGCCGAGCTGATCGACCGCAGCAGCTTTCCACCGGTGCTGACGCCGGCCGGGCGCCTGTTCCGTGAAACGGCCGAAGACGTCATCAGCCGCCTGTACGATACCCGCGCGATCATCCGCACCGAGCAGCGGATCGCCGGCAAGAGCCTGCAGATCGCCGCGGGTCACACGATCGCGCTGAGTTTCCTGCCGGCCTGGCTCAAGGCGCTCGCGACGCATTTCGGTGAAGTGCGCGCGCGTGTCATTCCGACGAACGTCCACGACTCGATCCTGATGCTCGTCAACGGCAACTGCGAGCTGATGTTCGCGTATCACCATCCGGAGCTGCCGCTCCATCTCGACCCCGCGAAGTACGCGCACCTGACGGTGGGCCTCGACACGCTGATGCCGGCGTGCCGGCCGAACCGTCGATCGGCGCCCGCGTTTCGCCTGCCCGGAACGAAGCAGAATCCGCTGCCGCTGATTACCTACACGGAAACCAGCTACTTCGGCCGCTGTCTCGCGCTGCTGCTCGGCCGCGCACCGGATGCGCCGGCCTTGCAGCTGCACTACGAGTCCGACATGGCCGAAGTGCTCAAGAAGCTCGTGATGGAAGGCGAGGGCGTCGCGTGGCTGCCCCGCAGCGCGATCGCCGCCGAACTGGCGGCCGGCGACCTCGTGCCGGCCGGCCCGGCAGCGTGGAACCTGGACGTCGAGCTGCGCGTGTATCGCGACGTGTCCAATCGCAGCGAATTCCTCGACACCCTCTGGCAGCATCTGCGCGCGGCGCCTGCCCGGCTCGGCTGAATCAGGGTTTTCCCGCGTTATGCGGCGCTCGCATACCGCCATGTCGCACCGGCATCACGGCTTTTTCGACCGTCCCTACCATTCGTTCCAACGGCACATGCGACGCGCGACCGGCGTCGCGCGGCCTTCTTCGTAGCGCTCGCCGCCTTCCGGCGGCCGGGTGCCACCCAAGGACGAATGGACATGAAAAATCGCCTCACCTTAAGCATCGCAGTCGGCATGATCCTCGGTGTCGTCGCCGGTTATGCGTGCCACGCCAACATCGCGGACCCGGCCACCCTCAAGACGATCGCCGGCTACTTCTCGATCGTCACCGACATCTTCCTGCGCCTGATCAAGATGATCATCGCGCCGCTGGTGTTCGTGACGCTCGTGTCCGGCCTGGCCGCCATGGACAGCGGCGAGGACGTCGGCCGCATCGGCCTGCGCTCGCTCGGCTGGTTCGTCTGTGCGTCGCTGATTTCGTTGAGTCTCGGCCTCGTGATGGCCAATGCGCTGCAGCCGGGCGCCGGCCTGAACCTGATGGCGAGCGCGGGCGAGGTCAACACCGGACTGAACACCGCCGCACTGAACGCCCGGGACGTGATCACGCATGCGTTCCCGACCAGCCTGCTCGATGCGATGGCGCGCAACGACATCCTGCAGATCCTGGTGTTCTCGATCTTTCTCGGCGTCGCGCTGAGTGCGTTGAAGCGCGACCCGCGCGTTAGCGTCGTGATCCAGGCGATCGACGGGATGGTGCCGGTGATGCTGCGCCTGACGAACTACGTGATGCGCGCGGCGCCGCTCGGCGTGTTCGGTGCGATCGCGTCGTCGGTCACGCTGCGCGGGCTCGACGTGATCTACACGTACGGGAAGCTGATCGGCGCGTTCTATCTCGGCTTGCTGGTCCTTTGGGTGATCCTGATCGGCGTCGGCTACGTGTTTCTCGGGCGGCGCGTCGGGAGCCTGCTGAAGGCCGTGCGCGAGCCCGCGCTGATCGCGTTCTCGACCGCCAGCAGCGAGGCCGCCTATCCGCGCCTGACCGAGCAGCTCGAGCGCTTCGGCGTCGACAAGAAGGTGGTGGGCTTCACGCTGCCGCTCGGCTACGCGTTCAACCTCGACGGATCGATGATGTATCAGGCGTTCGCGGCCATCTTCATCGCGCAGGCGTTCGGCGTGCACATGCCGCTGTCGGAGCAGGTGTTCATGCTGCTGGTGCTGATGTTGAGCAGCAAGGGCATGGCGAGCGTGCCGCGCGGCTCGGTGGTCGTGGTCGCGGCGGTCGCGCCGATGTTCCATCTGCCGGTGGCCGGCGTCGCGATGGTGCTCGCGATCGACCAGATCCTCGACATGGGCCGCACGATGACCAACGTGATCGGCAACAGCGTGGCGACGGCGGTGATCGCGAAGTGGGAGAGCCGGCGCGCCGCGCAGTCGCAGGACACAGTATTCGAGCAGCCGGAGCTGAACGCATGATGCGCACGGATACGGAAAGCGTGAATGCGCGGAGTAAATTCGGCGTGGTCGGCGGCCTGGGGCCGCTGGGCAGTGCCGACGTGTTCTTCAAGATGGTGAAGGCGACGCCGGCGTCGTCCGACGAGGAACACGCCGGGATGATCTTCGAGCAATACCCGTTCAAGGGATCGGGGTCGGGCAGTGCGGCGACCATCGAGCGCAAGCTGTACGTGTTCGACATGATCCGGCAGTTCGAGAAGCGCGGCGTGACGACGGTCGTGCTGCCGTGTTTCCTGAGTCACACGTTCATCGACGAATTGAAGGCGAATACGCGCCTGCCGATCGTCGATATCGTCGAAGCCGTTCGCTACCACGTGCGGCGCAAATACCCGGACGCGACGCGCATCGGCGTGCTGGCTTCCGACTACGTGCGGGACAAGCGACTCTTCGACACGTATTTCCCGTCGCCGCAGTTCGACGTCGTTCATCCGCGGACGCACGACGGGATCGATCTCGTGACGGAAGCCGTCTACGGGGCCGACGGCATCAAGCGCGGCAATCTGCGCGGCCGGCCGGTCGACCTGCTGCGCCGCGCATGCGCGGACCTGATCGATCAGGGCGTGCAGGTGATCGTCCCCGGCCTGACCGAGATCGCACTGGTCGCGGACGCCATCGGCCCGCTGCGCGTGCCGCTCGTCGATTCGAACCTCGCGTATGCGCAGTACGCGGTGACCGGGCACGCCGGTTCGCGCGCGGCGCCGTTCAAGGTCGGCGTGGTCGGCGGCGTCGGGCCGGCCGCGACGGTCGATTTCCTCGACAAGATCGTGCGCAACACGCCGGCGTCGCGCGATCAGGAACACATCAAGCTGCTGGTCGAGCAGAATCCGCAGATTCCCGACCGGACCGAGAACCTGACGGGCACCGGCACGGACCCGACGATCGCGTTGTACGCGACCTGCAAGAAGCTCGAGGACGGCGATGCCGACGTCATCGCGATTCCGTGCAACACCGCGCATGCGTTCGTCGAGCGGATCCAGCCGTACCTCGGCATTCCGGTCGTCAACATGCTGACCGTCACGGTCGCGCATCTGCGCGATACGTATCCGGGGCTGCGCGACGTTGGCGTGCTCGCGACATCCGGCACGATCGAAAGCGGGGTCTATCAGAAGGCGCTGGAATCGCAAGGATTGCGACAGGTTGCACCGACGCCCGCATTGCAGGCGCGCGTGATGGAAGCGATCTACGGGAAGCAGGGCGTGAAGGCCGGCTTCACGACCGGACAGTGCAAGGACGATATCGGCGCCGCTGTCGACGCGCTGATTGCAGAGGGCGTGCGGGTGATCGTGCTCGGCTGCACCGAGCTGCCGATCCTGCTGCCGGGCGGCGAATATGTCGCGCGGGACGGGCGTCGGGCGACGCTCGTCGATCCGACCGACGTGCTCGCCCGCACGTGCATTGCGTATGCGATGGCGGGTGGCGGCTGAGCCGGTGCCGGTGCCGGTGCGGGGCGCGAGCGCGAGCGGCAGACGCTCCGGAAGCGCGAGTCGTTCGGCGCGCTTCGATGATCGAGCCGCCGTCCGGAAAAGCCGGCGTGATCCGGCGCTTGTTCCCGGCTTCGCACCGTTCTTGGAAAACTGTATGAATATACAGTATAGTATCCGTCGAACTCGAGCGGCGCGGGCATGACCCGTGCGGCACGTGCGCCGCGCCTGCGGGCATCCGCCGCAGCGTTCCGGCACCGTGAAATCCGGCTAACTCATTCAGACGGGCAGGCAAATTGTCATCCAGCAATCTGATCCGCATTCGCGGAGCACGTCAGCACAACCTCAAGAACCTCGATCTCGACCTGCGCACCGGCGAAATGACGGTCGTCACCGGCCCGTCGGGCTCCGGCAAGTCGAGCCTCGTGTTCGACACGCTGTACGCGGAAGGCCAGCGGCGCTACGTCGAAACCTTCAGCGCGTACGCGCGGCAGTTCCTCGACCGGATGGACCGTCCGCAGGTCGAGCGCGTTGACGGCGTGCCGCCCGCGATCGCGATCGACCAGACCAACCCGGTCCGCAGCTCGCGCTCGACGGTCGGCACGATGACCGAGCTCAACGATCACCTGAAGCTGCTGTACGCGCGCGCGGCCGAGCTGTTCGACCGCCAGACCGCGCGGCAGGTGCGGCACGACACGCCGGAGACGATCTACGCGGAACTCGTCGAGCGCACGCGCGCCGACGATCCGCGCGTCGTCGTCACGTTCCCGGTCGAGTTGCCGGAAAGCGTGTCCGACGAAGAAATCGCGCAGTGGCTGTCCGCGAGCGGCTACACGCGCGTGCAGGCGCAGCGCGAAGTCGCGTCGCCGACCGGCCCGCGCAAGCTGCTCGACGTGGTGGCCGACCGCTTCCGCGTGCAGCAGGCCGACAAGGTGCGCGTGGTCGAGGCGATCGAGGCGTCGCTGAAGCGAGGCGGCGGCCGCGTGAACGTCTACGTGCTCGCGCCGGAAGCGGAAAACGCGCTGGCCGAGCCGCAGGTGTGGCGTTTCTCCACCGGGCTGCACGATCCCGACAGCGACCTGCGCTACGCGGAGCCGCAAGCGGCGCTGTTCTCGTTCAACTCGGCCTACGGCGCGTGCGAGACCTGCCGCGGCTTCGGCCGCGTGATCGGCGTCGATCTCGGCCTGGTGATCCCCGACGCGCGCAAGACGCTGCGCGGCGGCGCGATCAAGCCGATGCAGACGCCCGCCTGGAAGGAGTGCCAGGACGACCTGATGCGCTACGCGGCGAAGGCCGACATCCGCCGCGACACGCCGTGGTCCGACCTGACCGACGCCGAGCGCGACTGGGTGATCAACGGCTCGCCGGACTGGAACGGCAAGTGGCAGAGCCAGTGGTACGGCGTGAAACGCTTCTTCGGCTATCTCGAATCGAAAGCGTACAAGATGCATATCCGCGTGCTGCTGTCGAAGTACCGCAGCTACACGCCGTGCGAGGTCTGCGGCGGCGCGCGCCTGAAGACGGAATCGCTGCAGTGGCGGCTCGGCTCGAAGGCGAACGCCGATGCGGTGCTCGCGCCGGCCGATCGTTTCATGCCGCGCGGCGTCGACTGGACGCGCGCGCAGCTCGAAGCGCTGCCGGGCCTGACGGTGCACGACCTGATGCTGCTGCCGATCGAGCGCATCCGCCGCTTCTTCGACGGGATCACGCTGCCGAGTGCGCTGCTCGACGATGCGCTGAAACTGCTGCTCGCCGAGGTGCGCACGCGCCTGAAATACCTGTGCGACGTGGGGCTCGGCTACCTGACGCTCGACCGGCAGAGCCGCACGCTGTCGGGCGGCGAGGTGCAGCGGATCAACCTGACCACCGCGCTCGGCACCTCGCTCACGAAAACGCTGTTCGTGCTCGACGAGCCGAGCATCGGGCTGCATCCGCGCGACCTCACGCGAATCGTCGAGGCGATGCAGCGGCTGCGCGACGCGGGCAATACGCTGGTCGTCGTCGAGCACGATCCGTCGGTGATGCTCGCGGCCGACCGGCTGATCGACATGGGCCCGGGCCCCGGCGAGCGCGGCGGCACGATCGTCTACGACGGCACGCCGGCCGACATCCGTGCCGCGCGCACGCTGACGGGCGAATATCTCGGCGGCCGCAAGCACGTCGCGCATGCGTCGAACTGGGCGCGCCGCCCGGTCGACGCGAACACGCCGCGCATCGTGCTCGAAGGCGCGACCGAGCACAACCTGCGTGACGTGACGGTCGAGATTCCGCTGCAGCGGCTCGTGTGCGTGACGGGCGTGTCGGGCTCCGGCAAGTCGACATTGCTGCAGGACGTGCTCTATCCGGCGATGGCGCGCCACCACGGCAAGGCGACCGAGTCGCCGGGCGCGTTTCGTACGCTCACGGGTGCCGACCAGGTCGGCGACGTCGTGTTCGTCGACCAGTCGCCGATCGGCAAGACCACGCGCTCGAACCCGGCCAGCTACGTCGGCGCGTTCGACGAGATCCGCAAGCTGTTCGCGAAGGCGCCGCTCGCGCTGCAGCGCGGCTACGGCGCCGGCACGTTCAGCTTCAACTCGGGCGACGGCCGTTGCCCGACCTGCGGCGGCTCGGGCTTCGAGCACATCGAGATGCAGTTCCTGAGCGACGTCTACCTGCGTTGCCCGGATTGCGACGGCAGCCGCTACCGCGCCGAGATCCTCGAAGTGCGCATCGAGCGCGACGGCCGCGCGCTGAACATCGCCGACGTGCTCGACCTGACCGTCAGCGAGGCGGCCGCGTTCTTCGCGACCGACGCCGAGGTGCTGCGCGTGCTGCAGCCGATCGTCGACGTCGGCCTCGAATACGTGAAGCTCGGCCAGCCGGTGCCGACGCTGTCGGGCGGCGAAGCGCAGCGGCTGAAGCTGGCCGGCTTCCTCGCCGAATCGGCGGCCGCCGCGGGCGGGCGCCGGATCGCCAGCGAGGAGGCGCGCATCGCGCGCGCGAAGCTGTTCATGTTCGACGAACCGACCACCGGGCTGCACTTCGACGACATCGCGAAGCTGATGCAGGCGTTCGGCAAGCTGCTCGCGGCCGGCCATTCGCTGATCGTGATCGAGCACAACCTCGACGTGATCCGCGCGGCCGACTGGCTGATCGATCTCGGCCCGGAAGGCGGCGATGGCGGCGGCCTCGTGCTGTGCGCGGGCACGCCCGACGACGTGAAGGCGTGCGCGCAATCGCACACCGGCGTCGCGCTGCTGCAGTACGACCGCGCGATGGACGGCGAAACCGCGCTCGCCGACGAAGGCGTGCCGCTGCAGGCCGTGCTGAACGCCGCCCGCGAGCGGCGCGCGATCGAGGGCGAGGATGTCGTGCGGATCGTCAACGCGCGCGAGCACAACCTGAAGGCGCTCGACGTCGACATCCCGCACGGCAAGTTCAACGTGATCACCGGCGTGTCGGGTTCCGGCAAGTCGACGCTCGCGTTCGACATCCTGTTCCACGAAGGCCAGCGCCGCTACCTCGAATCGCTGAACGCGTATGCGCGCTCGATCGTGCAGCCGGCCGGGCGGCCCGAAGTGGACGCCGTGTACGGCATTCCGCCGACGGTGGCGATCGAGCAGCGGCTGTCGCGCGGCGGCCGCAAGAGCACGGTCGCGACCACGTCCGAAGTCTGGCACTTCCTGCGGCTGCTGTACGTGAAGCTCGGCCTGCAGCACTGCATCCACGACGGCACGCCCGTCACGTCGCAAACCGTCGAGTCGATCGCCGCGCAGCTGCTGCGCGACCATCGCGGCGAGCACGTCGGTTTGCTCGCGCCGCTCGTCGTCAACCGCAAGGGCGTGTATACCGATCTCGCGAAGTGGGCGAAGGCGCGCGGCAGCACGCATCTGCGCGTGGACGGCGAGTTCGTCACGGTCGATCCGTGGCCGAAGCTTGACCGCTTCCGCGAGCATACGATCGAGCTGCCGGTGGCCGACATCGTCGTGTCGCCGGACCACGAGGCCGAGTTGCGGCGCCTGCTCGACGAGACGCTCGAGCTCGGCAAGGGCGTGATGCACCTGCTGGCGCCGCTCGACGGGCTGCATCACGCGATGCAGAACGACCATTCGACCGCGCGCGTCGGCGAGGTCAAGGTGCTGTCGGTCAAGCGTGCGTGCCCGGTGTGCGGCACGAGCTACCCGGAGCTCGATCCGCGGATGTTCTCGTACAACAGCAAGCACGGCTGGTGCACGACCTGCGTCGGCACCGGCGTCACGCTCACGCGTGAACAGCGCGCGGCGTACGACGACACGGTGCTCGCCGGCGACGATCGCGGCCGCGAGCAGACCTTGCCGTCGGACGAGCAGGAACCGGAAGGCGTCGGCAACGAGCCGTGCCCGGATTGCGGCGGCACGCGCCTGAACCCGTCGGCGCGCGCGGTCACGTTCGACGCGCATCCGATCGTCGAGGTCGCGCAGTGGACGGTGTCCGACACGCGCCGCTGGATCGACGGGCTGGAACTGACCGGGCGCAACGCGCAGATCGCGCGCGACATCGTCAGCGAGATCGGCAGCCGCCTCGCGTTTCTCGAGGAGGTCGGGCTCGGCTACCTGAGCCTCGATCGCGCGGCGCCGAGCCTGTCGGGCGGCGAAGCGCAGCGCATCCGGCTTGCCGCGCAGCTCGGCAGCAACCTGCAGGGCGTGTGCTACGTGCTCGACGAGCCGACCATCGGCCTGCATCCGCGCGACAACCAGATCCTGCTGGACGCGCTGCGCAAGCTCGGCGACAAGGGCAACACGCTCGTCGTCGTCGAGCACGACGAGGACACGATTCGCCGCGCCGACCACATCATCGACGTCGGCCCGGGCGCCGGCAAGCGCGGCGGCACGCTGGTCGCCGAAGGGGCGGTCGCGGATCTGGCCGCACAGCCCGATTCGGTCACGGGCCGGCTGCTCGCGCAGCCGATGACGCACCCGTTGCAGCCGCGCCGTGCGGTGAGCGTCGCGGGCAAGAAGGGCGCACCGGCGGTGCCGGACGGCTGGCTGACCGTGCATGGCGCGACGCTGCACAACCTGCGTGACGTCACCGTCGGCATTCCGCTCGCGCGGCTCGTCGCGGTGACGGGCGTCAGCGGCTCGGGCAAGTCGACGCTCGCGCGCGACGTGCTGATGACGAACCTGCTCGACGCGGTCGGCCGCTCGGTGCTGTCGTCGCCGGCCACGCGGCGCGCGCGCAAGGCCGCGCAGCAAGATGCGCCGGCCACGAACCGCCGCTCGAGCGTGCTCGCACGCAGCGCGCCGCGGCCGTCGCTGAACGTCACGCATGCGTGGCAGGGCTGCGCGTCGCTGAGCGGCTGGGAGCAGATCGACCGCGTGCTCGAAGTCGACCAGACGCCGATCGGCAAGACGCCGCGCTCGTGCCCGGCCACCTACATCGGCGTGTGGGACACGATCCGCAAGCTGTTCGCCGATACGCTGGAGGCGCGGGCGCGCGGCTACACGGCGTCGCGCTTCTCGTTCAACACCGGCGACGGGCGGTGTCCGGCCTGTGAAGGGCAAGGCGTGCGCACGATCGGGATGAGCTTCCTGCCCGACGTGAAGGTGCCGTGCGACGTGTGCCACGGGCAGCGCTTCAACCCGGAGACGCTTGCGGTCACGTGGCGCGGCCGGAACATCGGCGACGTGCTGACGATGGAGATCGACGAAGCGGTGGAATTTTTCGCACCGATTTCGAACATCGCGCATCCGCTGCAGCTGATGAAGGACGTCGGCCTCGGCTACCTGACGCTCGGCCAGCCGTCGCCGACGCTGTCCGGCGGCGAGGCGCAGCGGATCAAGCTCGTGACCGAGCTCACGAAGGTGCGCGACGACATCACGCGGCGCGGCCAGAAGGCGCCGCACACGCTGTACGTGCTCGACGAGCCGACGGTCGGCCTGCACATGGCCGACGTCGCGAAGCTGATCCGCGTGCTGCACCGGCTGGTCGACGGCGGGCATAGCGTCGTCGTGATCGAACACGACCTCGACGTGATCGCGGAAGCCGACTGGATCATCGATCTCGGTCCGGAAGGCGGCGTGGGCGGCGGCACGATCGTCGCGGCGGCGCCGCCGGAAGGGCTCGCGCAGGTGAAGGCGAGCCATACCGGGCACGCGCTGAAGCCGGTGCTGGCGCGAACGGCGGCGCAAGACGGCGAAGCGGAGCGGCCGGGAGAAGTGCGGGTCGGTTGAACGCGGTGCTGCCGGTCAGCGTCCCCGGTGTCTGGGCAGGCACCGGGGACGCTTTTGCATTCGTCCGTGCGATCGGCCGCTGCGACATCCCGTCGATCGGGCACCCGGCATGAATACATGGCTGCCCGGGATAGCGTGGCCGGATGCGTCGCGGCTGCCGCGCAACGTAGGTGACGCCGGGGACGCCGGTGACGCCGCCGCATCACGCGCGACAGGAACGGCTCGTCCCGGTCGAGCGGAAGACGGCGGCGCTATCTCATTCGCCCTTGACGCCGATCGTCTCGATGATGGTCTCCAGCTGCGGGCTCATCGGCAGGTTGAGGCTCATGCCCGACGGAAGCGGGCGCAGGAACCAGCGCTTGTACTGGCGCGTGATCTCGCCGTCGACGGCCAGTTCCTCGAACGTGCTCTTCACGACCTGCGCGAGCTGCGGATCGTCCTTGCGGAACATGATGCCGTACGGGTCGTAGGACAGGAAGTCGCCGACCACGTCGTACTGGCCGCCCTTGCCCGCATTCACGGCAATCAGGCCGTACAGCAACACGTCGTCCGTCGCGAACGCATCGGCGCCGCCGCTCGCGACGAGCGCGAAGCCCTGCGCATGATCCGGCACCACCTGCAGCTGGATCCCGAGCCTGAACCGCGCGTCCAGGTCGCGCAGCGCCTTCTCGTTGGTCGTGCCGGCCGTCACCGCGACCTTCTTGCCCGCGAGATCGCGGAACGAGCGGATCGGCGAGCCGCGTTTCACCATCACCTTCGTGCCGGCCACGAAGATGATCGGCGAGAACGCCACGCGCTTCTGGCGCTCCAGGTTGCTCGTCGTGGAGCCGCATTCCAGGTCGACCGTACCGTTGACCACCGCGTCGATGCGGTTCTCGGACGTGACCGGCACCCAGCGGATCGTCAGGTTCCGGTTGACCGCATCCTCGATCGACGACACGAGCGCCTTGCAGAGCTCGATCGAATAGCCGATCGGCTGGTTGCGCGCGTTCAGATACGAGAACGGGATCGACGCGTCGCGATAGCCGAGCGCGATCGTGCCGCTGCTACGCACCTTCGCGAGCGTGCCGGTCAGTCGGGCCGGCGCGAACGGCTCGACGCGCGGCGGCGTGGACGGCGCATCTTCCGCGCGCGCGCTTGCGCCCGCGGCAAGCAGGCCCGCGAGCGCGAGCGCACGCCAGAATCGCTGCATCTTCATCGCCGGGCCTCCGTCAGACGTCCGTCGGATGCGCAATCGTCGCTTCCTGTTCCGCTTCGATGCGTGCCAGATTGGCTTCGGCTTCCGCTTCCGACATGAGCTGGTTTTCCCACTTCGCGACCACCGCGCTCGCGATCGAGTTGCCGACCGCGTTGGTGGCCGAGCGGCCCATGTCGAGGAACGTATCGACGCCGAGAATCAGCAGCAGGCCGGCCTCCGGAAGCCCGAACTGGTGCAGCGTGGCGGCGATCACGACGAGCGATGCGCGCGGCACGCCGGCCATTCCCTTCGACGTCAGCATCAGGACCAGCAGCATCGTGATCTGCGTGCCGATCGACAGGTGGATGTTGTACGCCTGCGCGATGAACAGCGACGCGAACGTGCAGTACATCATCGACCCGTCGAGGTTGAACGAATAGCCCATCGGCATCACGAAGCTCGAAATCCTGCGCCGCACGCCGAACCGGTCGAGCGCATCGAGGATCTTCGGATACGCGGCTTCGGAGCTGGCCGTCGCGAACGACAGCATGAATGCTTCCTTGATCAGCACCAGCAACTTGAATACGCGCGGCCCGAGGAACAACAGCCCGGCACAGACGAGCAAGGCCCAGAGCAGGAACAGGCTCACGTAGAAGTCGCCCATGAACACCGCGAACTTCAGCAGCACCGACAGCCCGTTGACCGCGACGGTCGCGGCCATCGCGGCCATCACCGCGAGCGGCGCGAGCTTCATCACGTAGCCGGTGATCTTGAGCATCACGTGCGACAGCTGGTCGATCGCGGCGACGAGGATCTTGCCGCGCTCGCCGAGCGCCGCGAGCGCCACGCCGAAGAACATCGAGAACACGACGATCTGCAGGATTTCGTTGTTGCTCATCGCCTCGGCGAACGACCTCGGCACCATGTGGCCGACGAAATCCTTGAGCGTGAACTTGGAGGTCGCGAGGTTCGCCGATGCGCCGATGTCCGGCAGCGGCAGGCCGAGGTTCTCGCCGGGCCGCAGCAGGTTCGCCATGAACAGCCCGAGCAGCAGCGAGATCAGCGACGCGGTGACGAACCAGCCGATCGATTTCGCGAACACGCGCCCGACCGATGCCGCGTCGCCCATGTGCGCGATGCCGACGACGAGCGTCGAGAACACCAGCGGGCCGATCACCATCTTGATCAGCCGCAGGAACACGTCGGACACGAGCGAGATGTATCCGGCGATTTCGGTGGTGGCCTTTTTGTCGGGAAAGCTCGTGAAGATCATGTAGCCGATCAGGATGCCTGCCACCATCGCGATCAGGATCCAGACGGCTGCAGCATTTTTTTTCTGCATCGTGCGCCTCCCATGCACCGGTTCCGCAACCGGGGATGGAAGGACAATACAGGACCCGAACGGCGATGAACAGTGCAACCGGGGGCGGGTTTGCGCTAGCGCCGTGTCGCGACCGATCGCCCGGCAAAGATCGTGCCGGTGGCACCCTGAGCCCGGTGCCGGCGCAACCCGATACGGGGCACCGACACGCAAAAGCGGTTCGGTTCAATCCTGAATGCGCAATACGTGATCGCGGATACGCGTCGACAGCATCGAGCCGCGCTTGAGCAGGAACTCCATCAGCCGCTGCGGATAGTCGGCCCGGACCGCTGCGCGCACGGACGGTCGTTCGGCGAGCCGTTGCCGCCATGCAGTGACCTTGGGCAAGCCCGCGAAGAACCCGAAGTCGTCGATCCGCTCGAACACGTCGAAGTAGCGGAACACCGGCCCGAATGCCGCGTCCACGATGCTGAAGTGCGCGCCGCCAAAATACGGGCCGGTGCCGAGCGTGTCTTCGAGCTGCTCGAATCGTGCGCGGATGTCACGGGTTGCTGCGGCCAGCGCCGTTTCGTCCGCAGCCGTGTAGAACCCCCACACGGCGTTCAGCAGTGCCGAAGCGAACTCGACCCAGGCGCGGTGCCGCGCCCGCTCTAGAGGCGCATCGGGATGCAGCCGCGGCGCGAGCGTCTCGTCGAGGTAGTCGCAGATCACGGCCGATTCGAAGATGGGCGCGCCATCGACGACCAGCACGGGGGTCTTGCCGAGCGGGGAAATCCTGCGAAACCAGTCCGGCTTGTTGCCCAGGTCGACGTCCGTCCGTTCGAACGGCACGCCTTTTTCGGTCAGCACGATGACTGCGCGCTGGACGTAGGGGCACAGCACGTGGCTGACGAGGTGGTATTGGGGCGTGCTCATGTCGTCGCCTCGCCGTGTCAGGCCACGCCGGGCGCGAAGCGCTGGCTGCGCCGGCCCAATGCCACGCGCAGCAGCAACGCGCCATGGGCGGCATAGGCGGCATTGTCACTCGTCGAAATCGATTGGTTCATATCGGCACCCGTTGGGAGAGTTGGCAAGGCGGCACCGAATTTGACATTGCGGAAGTGCTTGAGCAATACGCATGATTACAATGACGGATTGCAAAAATGCAATGCACGGGGGATAACCGGATGCCATACAAGCTCAGCGCAGCAGACCTCGAAACGATACTGGCGCTGTCCCGCTCGGGCACGCTGGTTCAGGCGGGCGAGCGACTGGACGTGGATGCGTCGACCGTGTTTCGCAACCTCAGGCGGATCGAGCGCGGCCTGCAGCAGCAGTTGTTCGAACGGACCCGCTCAGGCTATCGCGCGAAGGAAATCGCGCTGGCGCTGGCCGAACACGCGGAGCAAGTGGAAGTGCAGGTCGAATCGGCCCGCTCGATCGCGCAACAAGCGCCCGAGCAAGTGGCGGGCACCGTGCGCATCACCACCACCGACACGATTCTGCACGGGCTGGTCGGGCCGGCGCTGAAGCAGCTGGAAGCCGTCCACCCGCGGCTTGCGTACGAGCTGAACACCGGCAACGAGATCGCCGACCTGGGGCGCCGCGAGGCCGATATCGCGGTGCGTGCGACCCGGCAGCCACCGGAATATCTGGTGGGCAAGCATGTCGGGTCGATCGACGTGGCGCTTTTCGCGTCGAGGCACGACGCCGCAGTACGCCGTTATGAAGACGTCACGGCGGGCAAGGCACGCTGGATCGCGCCGGACGATGCGCTGCCGGGCCACCCGTCGGTCATCTGGCGCAAACGTCATTTCAGGAAAGTGGTGCCGCACTACAAGGTCAACAGCGTCCTGACCGTGATGGAGCTGGTCGCCCTGGGCATGGGCGTCGGCATACTGCCGATGTTTCTGACACGCGGCCGCTCCGATCTCGTGCAATTGACCGATGTCCTGCCCGACTGCCGGACCGAGCTGTGGGTGCTGACCCACCGGGAATCGCGACATCTGCTGCGGGTCTCGACCGTATTCAAATATCTGTCGACGACGCTGAAGATCTGACCGTGTGCGTCGGTGCGCGGCGATGCGGGCGCATCGCGCCATGGATTTTCCATGTCGTTCGGAACCCTAATCATGTGCACCGGGGTCCAGCAGGCTCGTGCTGAAATCGCACGCCTGCGCCGCCAGCTGGACGATCTCGGCGGTCAGCGAATGGGCGCGTTCCGCACGATGCAGCGCAACGTAGCGCACCGGCGGCAGCGCCGGCCGCGTGCGCACGATCTCCAGCGCCTCGCACGCGACCAGGTGCGCGACGCATGCCTTCGGCAGATAGCTGACGCCGAGCCCCGACAGCGTGAGGCCGATCTGCGCGATCAGGCTGTTGCTCGACAGCACGCGCTGCATCGCAACGCCATGTTCCTGCAGAAAGCGCGTGTACAGATGCCCCGTGCCCGACAGGGTCCCTTGCAGGATCAGCGGAAACTGCGCGACGTCCGTCAATGAAATCGCCGTCTTGCGCTTCGGCATGAACCCGGCCGCGCACATCCACGCATTGTCGACTTCGCCGACCACCGTCGCCGCGAACGATTCCGTCGCATGAATCTGCGGGACGACGATCAGGTCGATCGTGTCGGCGGCGAGACGATCGCGCAGCACCGCGGTCAGGTCCACCTCCGCCTCCACGTGCACGCGCGGATAGGCGGCCTGGATCGCCGCGACCAGGCGCGGCAGCCAGGTCAGCGCGGTCAGTTCGGTCACGCCGATCCGGACATGGCGCACCAGCGCTTCCTTCGAACTCATCCGCTCGACGACGCGGTCGCGCTGTTCGAGCAACGCCTTCGCGTGATCGAACAGTTCGGCGCCCTTGTCGGTGAGCCGGGCGCTGCGATGCGCGCGGTCGAACACCGTCAGGTCGAACGTGCGTTCGAGTTCCTGTATCCGTTTCGACACGGCCGATTGCGTCGTGTTGAGGCGTGTCGCGGCCGCGTCGAAGGAGCCGAGTCGCACGATCCAGTACAGCGCTTCCATCTGCTTGAACGTGAGCATCGCCTGGTACTCGATAGATGAGAAAAAGCGATATTTTCGCATATCAAAAAATCGCTTTTTTTACCTATTTCGGCTGCTTAAGGTTCTCCCGTTGCGTTGTCCGGCGAGCGCGTTCGTCAGGTACCGCGCCGCCTCGTATCCAGCGTTCAACCGACCCCCTTATTTGGAGACAGCATGGACACCGTCATTGAATCCCCGCCCGTCCCGGACGCGGCGCGCAAGCCGCGCTTCGGCCTCGCGTGGCAGATCGTCATCGGGCTCGTCGTCGGCATCGCGACCGGGCTCGTGTTGAACCGGTTTCCGCAATTGCGCGACACGGCCGTGTCCGGGTTGCTGCAGCCGGCCGGCGACATCTTCATCAAGCTCGTGCGGATGATCGTCGTGCCGATCGTGTTCACGAGCATGGTGATCGGCATCGCGGGCGTCGGCGACGGCAAGTCGCTCGGCCGCATCGGCCTGAAGACGCTGCTCTATTTCGAGGTGGTCACGACGATCGCGATCGTGCTCGGGCTCGTGATCGGCAACGTGCTGCAGCCGGGCGTCGGCACCGACATGTCGCAACTCGCGCACACGGACATTTCCCGCTACCAGCAAGCCACCCAACAGGTGCAGCAGGCGCATCACGGGCTGATGGCGCTGGTGCTCGGCATCATCCCGGACAACATCGTCGCGTCGATGGCGAAGGGCGACCTGCTGCCGGTGATCTTCTTCTCGCTGCTGTTCGGTCTCGGCCTGCAGACCGTGCCGGAAGAACACCGCAAGCCGGTGCTCGCGATGCTCAAGGGCGTGGCCGATGCGATGTTCAAGGTGACGAACATGGTGATGCGCTATGCGCCCGTCGGCGTGTGCGCGTTGATCGCGGTGACGGTCGCGAGCTTCGGTTTCGGGTCGCTGCTGCCGCTGCTGAAGCTGGTCGCCGTGACTTACTTCGCGATCCTGCTGTTCGCGATCGTCGTGCTCGGCCTGACCGCGCGGCTGTTCGGGTTCCGCATCGTCACGCTGCTGCGCGTGATCAAGGACGAGCTGATCATCGCGTTCTCGAGCTGCAGTTCGGCGACCGTGCTGCCGCAGCTGATGAAGAAGATGGAGGACTACGGCGTGCCGAAGAGCATCACGACCTTCGTGGTGCCGACCGGCTACACGTTCAACCTCGACGGCGCGTCGATCTATCTCGGCATCGGCACGCTGTTCGTCGCGCAGCTGTATGGCGTGCATCTCGGCTGGCAGCAGCAGATCCTGCTGACGCTGACCATGGTCGTCACGTCGAAGGGCGCCGCGGGCGTGCCCGGCTTCATGTTCGTGATCATGCTCGCCACGCTCGCGAGCGCGGGACTGCCGCTCGAAGGGCTGGCGTTCATCGCCGGCGTGGACCGGATCATGGACATGGGGCGCACCGCGCTGAACCTCGTCGGCAACGCGCTCGCGCCGCTCGTCATCGCGAAATGGGAAGGCCAGTACGACGCGGACAAGGGCCGCGCATACCTCGAATCGCTGCGCGGCTGAACGCCGCCATGCAGGCATCGCACAACATTCGGAAGCAAACAGGAGCATTGAAGATGAGCAGTCCCCGCGGAGCACTTTTTCCCGACGCGTTGATGCAGCAGGTCAAGGCGCGCTTTCATCATGTCGATCACGATATCGACGGCCGCGCGCGGCTGTTCTTCGACAACGCGGGCGGATCGTTCCGGCTGAAGGCCGCGGTCGACGCCTACGCGCGGATCGATGCGCTGCCCGACTGCCCGGAGCGCATCCATGAGCGTGCGCTCGATCTCCAGGCGATCCAGTCGCGCGGCGAGGACGACGTTCGCACGATCCTGAACGCGCGCGACGGCACCGTGTATGCGTCGCTGACGGCGTCGGGCGCGATGTTCGACATGGTGCGCGCGATCATGGAGAACGTACCGGGCACCAATGCGGTGACGACCGTGCTCGAGCATCCGTCGTCGTACGATGCGATGACGTATTACGCGGAACGTACCGGCAAGACGCTGCGCATCGCGCCGAGCAATCCGCAGACCGGCGGCGTGGACGTCGATGCGATCGTGTCGCTGGTCGATGCCGATACCGCGCTGCTCAGCGTGATGTTCGCGTCGAACATCTCCGGCGCGAAATTCGACATCGAGACGATCGTCGCGCGTGCGCGGGAGAAGAAGCCGGACCTGTTCATCGTCGTCGATGCGGTCCAGCATGCGCCGCACGGCATCATCGACGTGCAGCGCATGCCGGTCGACGGCATCAACTTCGCGCCGTACAAGTTCTTCGGTTGCCGCGGGTCGGGCATCTCGTGGCTATCGCCGCGCGCGTCCGCGTTGCCGCATCACCGGCTTGCCGCGAAGGAGCACGGCGTATGGGAACTGGGCAGCCCGGCGCCCGCGCAATTCGCGGTCGTGACGTCGATCGTCGATTACGTGCGCTGGATCGGCCGGTATTTCCGCGATTCGGACGATCGGCGCACGCTGTTCGTCGAGGGCATGCACCGGATCGAACTGCATGAGCGCGCGCTGCTGGCCGCGTTGCTCGACGGGTGTGAGGGGCGTCGCGGGCTGCGGTCGATCGACGGTGTCGAGGTCTACTGGGATCACGACGACCTGACGGAGCGCGACCTGATCGTCGGGATCGGTTTCGCGAACCTCGAACCGACGCAGGCGGTGCGGGAATACGAAAAGCATGGCGTGATCGTCTATGAACGCGTTGCGTCGAGCCTGTATTCGGGGCGGATGCTGAAATCGTTCGGGCTCGGCGGCGCTGTGCGGATATCGCCGCTCCATTGCCATGCGCCCGACGATATCGCGCGATTCCTGGCGATTACCGCCACGCTGGCAGCGAACCGCTGATCGACGACACGGCCCGGATCATCCGGGCCGTGTCGCATTCGGCGCCGGGAAACGCGCGGCGCAATAGGTTCGGGCTATGACCGGCAGAGTCAATGGATAGTTGTCGCCGGCCGGGTTTGCGCGTGTAATGGCCTGCGAAACCGGATGATGCCAACGACTCGATGGAGGAGCAGCGCGTGAAGATCGTCGTAG
>NZ_CAJPHM010000048.1:0-30744 GCF_905339955.1 Burkholderia sp. BCC1996 | reverse complement strand
ATGCGCGTTCGCCGACAGCGCGCTGCCTTGCCCCGTCTCGAAGTACATCAGGTTGTTGCCGACGGTGCCGCGCTTGAGCGACAACGCGGCCTCGCGCGCTTCGCCGAGCAGCGCGAGCGAGATCCCGAAGCTCGCGTTCGCCTTCTCGGTGCCCGCGATCGACTGGAACACCAGGTCGACCGGCGCGCCCTTCTCGATCGCCGCGATCGTGTTGGTCACGTGCGTGAGCACGCACGACTGCGTCGGCACGCCGTAGCGTTCGCGGAACCCGTCGATCATCGCGAGCAGCTTCACGATCGCCGCGAGGCTGTCGGTCGCCGGGTTGATGCCGATCATCGCGTCGCCGCAGCCGTACATCAGCCCGTCGAGCATCGACGCGGCAATGCCTTTCACGTCGTCGGTCGGATGGTTCGGCTGCAGCCGCACCGACATCCGGCCGGCCAGCCCGACCGTGTTGCGAAAACGCGTGACGACGCGGCGCTTGCGCGCGGCCGCGATCAGGTCCTGGTTGCGCATCAGCTTCGACACGGCCGCGACCATCTCGGGCGTGAGGCCCGGCGCGATCCGTTCGAGCGCGGCGCCGTCGGCCGCGGGCGACAGCAGCCAGTTGCGGAAGTCGCCGACGGTGAGATGCGAGATCTCCGCGAACGCGGCCGCGTCGTGATCGTCGAGGATCAGGCGCGTGACCTCGTCGTGTTCGTACGGAATCAGCGCTTCGTTCAGGAACGCCTTCAGCGGCACGCCCGCGAGCGCGATCTTCGCGGCCACGCGCTCCTCCTCGCTCGCCGCCGCGACGCCGGCGAGCTGGTCGCCCGAGCGCAGCGGGCTCGCCTTCGCGAGCAGCGTCTTCAGGTCCGCGAAACGGTACGTGCGCGGACCGATCGTCTCCGTGTAGGACATCGTTCGAATCTCCTTGCCAGTCCTTGCCTTGCCTGACGCCGACGGCGCGCCCGTTCGACGGGGCGCGCCGCATGCCGTCACGAACGGCCGTTCGGGTCGGCCATCCTCATTCCTCGAGCAGCGCGTCGCCCGGTGCGCTCGCACGCTGCGAACGGGTCGCGAGGAAGTACGCGTAGCCGAGCGCGAGGAACGCGATGAACACCATCGCCACCAGCCCGTTGAAGTACACCATCGTCGCAAGGCAAATCAGGGCTGCAACGATCGCGAACGCCGGGAAGAACGGGTACAGCGGCGCGCGGAACGGTCGCTCCAGGTTCGGCTGCGAGCGGCGCAGCTTGAACAGCGCCGCCATGCTTACGATATACATCACGATCGCGCCGAACACCGACATCGTCACGATGTTCGCGGTGAGCGTCTGGCCGCCGAACTGGATCAGCTCGTCGCTGTAGATCGCGGCGATGCCGACCACGCCGCCCGCGAGAATCGCGCGATGCGGTGTCTTGAAGCGCGGATGCACCTTGCCGAGCCACTCCGGCAAATAACCTTCGCGGGCCAGCGCGAAGATCTGGCGCGAATAGCCGAGGATGATCCCATGGAACGACGCGACGAGCCCGAACAGCCCGAGCCACACGAGCATGTGCATCCAGCCGCTGTTCGCGCCCACGATGTACTTCATCGCCTGCGGCAGCGGGTCGTTGATGTTCGCGAGCTTGGTCCAGTCGCCCGCGCCGCCGGCGAACACCATCACGCCGATCGCGAGCGTGACGAGCGTCAGGATGCCGGCCACGTACGCGATCGGGATCGAGCGCTTCGGGTTCTTCGCCTCCTCGGCGGCCATCGCGACGCCTTCGATCGCGAGGAAGAACCAGATCGCGAACGGGATCGCGGCGAACATGCCGTGGAATGCGCCGACGCTGAAATGATCGGCGCCCGACCAGCCGCCCTTCATGAAGTTGCTCCACGCGAAGCCCGGCGACACGACGCCCATGAACACCAGCAGCTCGAAGATCGCGAACAGCGTGACGACCAGCTCGAACGTCGCGGCGATCTGCACGCCGACGATGTTCAGCGCCATGAACACGAGATACGCGCCCATCGCCGCGTGTTTCGGTTCGAGCCCCGGAAACTGCACGTGCAGGTACGCGCCGATCGCGAGCGCGATCGCGGGCGGCGCGAACACGAACTCGACGAGCGTCGCCGCGCCGGCGAGATAGCCGCCCGCCGGGCCGAATGCGCGGCGCGCATACGCGAACGGGCCGCCCGCGTGCGGGATCGACGTCGTCAGCTCGGTGAAGCTGAAGATGAAGGTGGTGTACATCGCCGCGACGAACAGCGCGGTGACGACGAAACCCAGCGTGCCGGCGCTCGCCCAGCCGTAGCTCCAGCCGAAGTATTCGCCTGAAATCACGAGGCCGACCGCGATGCCCCACAGTTGCCAGGTCCCGAGCGTCTGCTGCAGCGCGGGCTGGCCGGACGACTTGGCGCCGGCGGCGGGCCGGCCATTCGACTCTGCTTTCATCGGATTCTCCTGAAAGGCGCCGGCCTGCGGGCCCGCGCGACTGAGAATCGATGCTAGAGAGTCATTAAACGACGTGTTATCGAAATTCGGCAAAGATGACGGCTGACGTTTCGCTGACGGCAACGGTGGGCGGCTCTCGGCTCTCCACGAGCGTCATGCACACACCGTCCGGCCGCGCGAAGCGGCCGGACGGCCGACGCGTCGCCAGCGTTACTGACCGCCGCCGCGCTGGTTGAACCAGCGGTCGAGCAGCTTGCCGGCCGCCTCGCGGCCGCCGAGGCCGAACGACAGCGCGACCGCCACCGCGATCGCGCCGAGCACGAGGCCGAATGCGAGCTGCACGATCTCGTTGGCGATGCCCATCGCGCGCAGCCCCATCGCGAACACCAGACCGAGGATCGCGAACTGCGCGATCCGTGCGAACAGCACGCTGTGCTCGCGGTCGGCCTGCTCGATCACGCGGCGCGCGAGGCCCGCGAGCCACACGCCGATCACGAGGATCACGCCGCCCGTCAGCACATGGCCGCCGAATTCGATGAACAGCGTGACGACGTCGCGCACCTGTGTGAAGCCGAGCCGGTTCGCGGCCTCCACCGACGCGAACAGCATCGCGAAGAACACGATCAGCCGCGCGACCAGCACCGACGGCTGCAGGATCCCCGAGAACACGCGCTCGACGCCGAGCACGGCCGGCAGCCCGTCGGCGCCAGCGGCTTCCAGCAGCTTCTGCGCGAGCGACGCGACGAAGCGCGCGAAATAGAACGTGACGAGCACGATCACGATCGCCGCGACGATGTCCGGCACCGCGCCGAGGAACTGGTTCAGCATGTTGGTGGCGGGAATCGAGATCGCGTCGATCTTCAGCGCGTCGAGCGCGGAGATCAGCGTCGGCACGAACACGAACACGTAGACGATGGTGCCGATCAGGCTCGACACGCGCACCGGCGTCGGGCTGTCGAGACCCTGCGTGAGGCGATCGGCGCCGGCGGCAACCAGCAGGTTCGTCACGAGGCCGCGCAGCACGCGCGCGACGACCCAGCCGACGAAGCCGATCACCGCGGCCGCGAACAGGTTCGGCACGATCGCGAGCAGCCTGTCGACCATCCCCTGCACCGGCGACAGCAGGCCGGACAGCGCGAACGACGCGAGAATCGCCGGCAGGAACATCAGGATCACGAGCCAGAACAGCACGTCGCCCAGATAGCCGCTCATCGGCTGCATGCCCGCGCTTTCGGACAGCTTGTCGTCGACCTTGCTCGCCTTCAGCGCACGGTTCGCGAGGCTGCGCAAGAGCGACGCGATCAGCCACGCGATCAGCGTCAGCGCCGCGCCGCCGATCAGGTTCGGCAGGTAGTTGACGATGTGGGTGACGAGCAGCGAGAACGGATTGGACACCGCGTACAGGTTGAGCACGTTGAAGATGCCCACCGCGGTGACGAGCAGTACGAGCCAGAACAGCCCGCCGGCGATGATCCGCTCGACGCACGCGCCCTGGCCGGTGCTTTCGTTGATCCGCTGATCGACCTTCAGCGCGTTGAGCAGCCGGAGCGCGCCGGCCCGCACCGCGACGGCGATCAGCCAGCCGATCACCAGGATGCCGATCGCGCCGGCAATCTTCGGCAGGTATCCGCCTAGCGTGGTCTGCAGCGACGTGATGAAGCTGGAAGCATCCATTTCTTCTTCTCCCGAAAAACGTGGCGTTGCGATTGAACATCGACGAACTACCTGCGTACTTCGAAAACCGTGCGTTGCCGCCCCAAGCAACTTACCCGAGAAAAATGACGCGATCACCCGATTTCACCGTCTTTAACTTTAGACATATCTCGACGGGGACGAGACCCCATTTCGGCGAAATTAAAAAGGGGCGGATTCGATGCGCCTACGCATCTCCGCAAGATTTATCAATCGGCGGCGTGCTACCGTGACGTCGATTCCTGCGGGGGGACGCACGCATGACCGTCGACACGAAAGCCGAAACGCCCGCGTGGGCCCGCTATGCAGCACGCATCGCGCGCGTTCACGACCACATCCGCACGCACCTCGACGACACGCTCGACCTGAACCGGCTCGCCGACATCGCGTGCCTGTCGCCGTATCACTGGCAGCGCGTCTATCGCGCGCTGTACGGCGAGTCGATCGTGCTGACGGTGCGGCGGATGCGGATCGTGCGCGCATCGGAGGACCTCGTCTGCACGGCGCTGCCGCTCGACGCGATCGCCCGGCGCGCCGGCTACGGTTCGACGCACGCGTTCGCACGCGCATTTCGGGATGCTTACGGCCTGCCGCCCGCGCAGCACCGGCGCGCCGGGGTCCACCGGCCGGTCTATCCGTTACAGCGAGGAGAGGAAGACATGTTCAAGCATGAAGTCGAGATCCGGCGGCAGCCGGAATTGCGCGGTTATGCGGTGGCGCATACGGGCGCTTACCTGAAGGTCGGCGACGCGTTCGGGCAGATCGGCGCGTGGGTCGGGCAGCACGGGTTGATCGGCCCCGGCGCGAAGATGATCGGGATCTTCTACGACGATCCGGACACCACGCCCGAAGCGCAATTGCGAGCGAAAGCGTGCTTCGTGCCGGCCGGCGGCGCGCCGGACGTCGAGCCGACGCCGCCGGTCGAGCGCATCACGATCGCGGGCGGCGAGTATGCGGTGCTGCTGCATACCGGGCCGTATGCGGACCTCAAGACCGCTTACCAGTGGCTGTATGGCGACTGGCTGCGTCACTCGGGCCGCGAAGCCGCCGATGCGCCGCCGTTCGAGCTGTATCTGAATACGCCGATGGATGCGGCGCCGGCCGACCTGCGCACCGAGATTCATTTGCCGCTGCGTTGAGCGGCAGGTCCCGGGTTCGGGGGTTCGGGGGTTCGGGGGTTCGGGGGTTCGGGGGTTCGGGGGCTCGGGGCTCGGGGCTCGGGGCTCGGGGCTCGGGGCTCGGGGCTCGGGGCTCGGGGCTCGGGGCTCGGGGCTCGGGGCTCGGGGCTCGGGGCTCGGAACTCGGAACTCGGGGCTCGGAACTCGGGGCTCGGAACTCGGGGCTCGGAACTCGGGGCTCGGAACTCGGGGCTCGGAACTCGGAACTCGGAACTCGGAACTCGGAGACTCAGAAGCTCGAAGACTCGGACGCTCGGAGCGAGCCCGCACGCCGTGGCCCGGCGACGCCCGTTGCAGGCGCCACGCCGCCCTTGGAGATCGGCCGTCACGCCGGCATCGAGGCCGACGATCGAGCCTTACCCGGCCTGCGTGCCGCAGCCCGGACAGAAGCGCGCGTCAGCGGCCAGCGCCGCGTGGCAGCGGCTGCATGCCTTGCCCCGCTGCGCTACACCACACTGCGCGCAGAAGCGCGCATCCGCCGCGTTGATGGCGCCGCAGCCCGCACAGGCGAGCTGACGCAGCGGCACGTTGCTGCCCGGGCCGCCCTGCGCATCGGCCGACGGCTGCCAGCCCCAGCCGTGACGATCGCGGCCGCGCACATCGTGGCCGCCATGGCCTTCCCGGCCCGCTCCGCCATGATGCCCGCCGCTACCGTGGCCGCTTCCATGCCCACCGCCATGACCGCCACCGTGGCCACCCAGGATCCGTTTCAGAAAGCTCATCGCCCGCTCCTCGTCACTGCGTCCGCGCGCTGTCGAACACGCCCGTCTTCGACAGCAGCCGCAAGCCGTTGCCGACGACGATCAGGCTCGCACCCGCATCGGCGAACACGGCCATCCACATCGTGCCGAGCCCGGCGACCGTCAGGCCGAGGAACACGATCTTCACGCCGAGCGCGAAGCCGATGTTCTGCACCAGCACGCGGTGCGTCGCGCGCGACAGCCGCACGAACGCGGGAATCTTGCGCAGGTCGTCGTCCATCAGCGCGACGTCGGCCGTCTCGATCGCCGTGTCGGTGCCCATCGCGCCCATCGCGAAGCCGATGTCGGCACGCGCGAGCGCCGGTGCGTCGTTGATCCCGTCGCCGACCATCCCGACCGCGCCCGCGCCGCCCGCCGACAATTCCTCGACCGCCGCGAGCTTGTCCTCGGGCAACTGGTTGCCGCGTGCATCGTCGATGCCGGCCTGCTGCGCGATTGCCTGCGCGGTGTGCGGGTTGTCGCCGGTCAGCATCGCGGTGCGGATGCCGAGCGCGTGCAGGTCGGCGATCGCCGCGCGGCTGGTGTCCTTGATCGTGTCGGCCACCGCGAAGATGCCGAGCACGCGCGTGTCGTCGACCAGCATCACGACGCTCTTGCCCTGCCGCTCGAGTGCGTCGAGCTTCGCCTCCAGCGCCGGCGAGCAGCGTTCGAGCTCCTCGACGAGCCGGTGGTTGCCGAGCCAGTAGCGCGCGCCGTCGATCGTGCCGCGCACACCGCGCCCGACGAGTGCTTCGAATTCCCCAACATCGGAGAACGCCGCCGTCTGCGCGTCGCGCGCCGCCGCGGCGATCGCCTGCGACACCGGATGATCGGAGCGCGCCGCGAGGCTCGCGCCGAGGTGACGCACGCGCGCCGCCTCGAGGTCCGTCGCATGCAGGTCGAAATCGGTCTGCACCGGCTTGCCGTGCGTGATCGTGCCGGTCTTGTCGAGCGCGAGCCACGCGAGCTTGCGGCCTTCTTCCAGATACACGCCGCCCTTCACGAGAATCCCGCGCCGCGCGGCGGCCGCGAGCCCCGACACGATCGTCACCGGCGTCGAGATCACCAGCGCGCACGGGCACGCGATCACGAGCAGCACCAGCGCGCGGTAGATCCAGTCGTGCCACGCGCCGCCCATGACGAGCGGCGGTGCCACCGCGACCAGCAGCGCGACCGCGAACACGATCGGCGTATAGACGCGTGCGAACCGGTCGACGAAGCGCTGCGTCGGCGCCTTCGCGCCCTGCGCTTCCTCGACCGCGTGGATGATCCGCGCGAGCGTCGAGTTGGCGGCAACCGCCGTCACGCGATAGTCGAACGAACCCGCTTCGTTGATCGTGCCCGCGTACACCGCATCGCCTGCCGTCTTGTCGACCGGCAGGCTCTCGCCGGTGATCGGCGCCTGGTTCACCGTCGAGCGGCCCGCGACCACTTCGCCGTCCAGCCCGATCCGCTCGCCCGGCTTCACGCGCACGATCGCGCCGAGCGCGACCTGCGCGGCCTCGATCGTGCGCCACGTGCCGTCGATGTCCTGCACGGTCGCGGTGTCCGGTGCGAGCTGCATCAGGCCCTGGATCGCATTGCGCGCGCGATCGAGCGACTTCGCCTCGATCAGCTCGGCGATCGTGAACAGCACCATCACCATCGCGGCTTCCGGCCACTGGCCGATCGCCATCGCGCCCGTCACCGCGATGCTCATCAACGCGTTGATGTTCAGGTTGCCGTTGCGAATCGCGATCCAGCCTTTCTTGTAGGTGGTCAGCCCGCACGTGAGCACGGCAGCGAGCGCCAGCACCGCCGACAGCCACACCGGCAGGCCGGCCCAGCTCACGGCCTCGGACGCGATCGCGGCGACGCCGGCCACCGCGAGCGGCCACCACGGCTTCGCGGGCGGCGGCGCGACCGGCGTTGCCGGCGCGTCGGCCGACGCGGCCTCCGGCGTCATCCCGAGCGTACGGATCGCGCTTTCGATCGCAGGCTGCGCACCGGCCACGTGGTCGACGGTCAGCATCCGCTGCATCAGGTTGAATTCGAGCGCCGACACCTGCTGCATCCCGCCGAGCTTCTTGCGGATCAACGTTTCCTCGGTCGGGCAGTCCATCTGCATGATCCGGAACGCGGAGCGCACGTGACCCGACGCGGTCGCCCGCGCGGCCGGCAGCGGTGCGAGCGTCATCGCGGCCGGCGCGCAGCAGGCACCGGCCGCGTGATCGTGGTCGTGGTCGTGGTCGTGGTCGTGGTCGTGGTCGTGGTCGTGGTCGTGATCGTGATCGTGATCGTGATCGTGATCGTGATCGTGATCGTGGTCAGCATGGTCATGCGCGGCATGGTCGTGTGCCGCGTGGTCGTGCGAGCACGCCGCGCCGTGCCCGTCGTCGTGCGCGTGGCCGTGCGCATCGCCATGCCCGTCGCCGTGCGCGTGGCCGGCACGGTCACCGTGGTCGTGCCCGGCGAGGTTCGCAGATGCCTGATCGTGGTCATGGTCGTGGCCGCATCCGCGCGACTGCCCGTCGCGCGCCGCCGCGTCGCCGTGCGCGTGCTCGCCGGCCGCCGACGCCGCGTCGCCAACGGTCGCCGCCTGCGGGTCGCGCGCATCGGCGCAGCAGGTCTCGGCGCCGCCGGCATGACGGTGTCGTGGGTCGTGGGTACGCTGCGCGTCGGTCATGACAACCTCCTCTATGGCTTGACGGAGTACAGTTAACACCCTGAAGCCACTACAAGGTCAACCCTTGCAAAGGAGAAAGCCATGAAGATCGGCGAACTGGCCAAGGCGGCCCGCTGCACACCCGAAACGATCCGCTTCTACGAGAAGGAGGGGTTGATGCCGGATGCGGAGCGCACCGATTCGAACTACCGCAACTACACCGACGTGCACGTCGAGCGGCTGCGCTTCATCCGCAACTGCCGAGCGCTCGACATGGCGCACGACGAAATCCGCGCGCTGCTGCAGCTCACCGACACGCCGGCCGACCCGTGCGATTCGATCAACGCGCTGCTCGACGAACACATCGGCCACGTCGATGCGCGCCTCGCGGAACTGACGCATCTGCGCGACCAGCTCACCGAATTGCGCCGCCAGTGTGTCGGCGAACATTCGGTCGAGGACTGTGGAATCGTGCACGGTCTCGCGACGATGGAAACCGTCGCGCCGGCCGCAAAGCGCTCGCACCTCGGCTGAAACCCTTGTGGAATATGATAGTCTAGTTGATACTAGTTATATTACTACTAGATAAAACATAACTATTCATGTCAACAAGCCGCCCGTCTCCGCTCGCACTCGCGGTCCTCGCGACGCTCACCGAAACGCCGATGCATCCATACGGAATGCTGCAGCAGTTGAAGGCGCGCGGCTACGACGAAGTCGTCAACGTGCGGCAGCGCACGAGCCTGTACCAGACGATCGACCGGCTGCTGCGCGACGGGTTGATCGCCGTGCACGACACCGAGCGCGACGGCGCGTTTCCCGAGCGCACGCTGTACACGCTGACCGAAGCCGGACATACGGCCGGCCAGGCATGGCTGCATGCGCTGCTCGCCGAGCCCGCGCGCGAGTTTCCGGCATTCGGGGCCGGCCTCGCGTTCCTGCCGCTGCTCGATGCCGACGATGCACGCCGGCAACTCGAGCGCCGCATCGCAGCGCTCGAAGCCGAACGCGAACGTCTCGAGTCGCTGCGCAACGCCGCGCAGAACGACCAGGTGCCGCGCCTGTTCCTGCTGCACAACGAGCATGCGCTCGTGCTGCTGAACGCGGAGCTCGACTGGGCGCGCAGCGTCGTCGAACACCTGAAGATCGGCGCGCTGCGCTGGGTCGACGGCTGAAGCGCAGCCATCGACGCGCGTCGCTCAAAGCACCTTGCCGGGGTTGAGCACGCCGGCAGGATCGAGCGCGGCCTTCAGGCGCCGCATCAGGCCGATTTCGGCTTCGCTGCGCGTGTGCGCGAGATAGGCGCGCTTGAGCATGCCGATGCCGTGCTCCGCCGACACCGAGCCGCCCATGTCCCGGACGACCGTGTAGACGCAGCGATCGATCGCATCGGCGCTGGCGTCGCCCATGCCGTCGAGCGATACGCCGATATGCACGTTGCCGTCGCCGACGTGGCCGAAGAAGAGACACACGATGTCGGGCCAGGCCGCGCGCAACGCCGCTTCGCAGCGCTCGGCGAACAGGCCGAGTTCGCCCGTCGGCAGGCTCACGTCGAAGTTCACCAGATGCGGCAGCGCATCGATTGCGAGCCCTTCGCGCAGCGTCCACAAGTCGCGCGCCTGCCGCTCCGACGTCGCCAGCGCCGCATCGTCCACGAGCCCCGCGTCGATCGCATCCGCCAGGCCGTTTTCCAGCGCCGCGCGCGCATCGCCGCCCGGTGCGCTCGTCGCGCACTCGATCAGCACCGCGAAGCCGCCGTCGCCCGCGAACGGCGCGACGACGCCGGGCGTATGACGCGCCACGTAGTCGTAGAAGGCCGGCCACATCGCTTCGAAACTGACGAGCTCGGGCAGTGCGCGCAGACGGTTCCACAACCCGACCACGGCATCGTAGCCGTGCACGCGACAGAGCGCGGTGGCCGGCGCGGCCAGCTTCGGATGCAGCCGCAGCACGGCACGCGTGACGATGCCGAGCGTGCCTTCGCTGCCGATGAACAGCTGCTTCAGGTCGTAGCCCGCGTTGTTCTTCAGCATCCGGTTCATCGACGACACGACGGTGCCGTCGGCGAGCACGGCTTCCAGGCCGAGCACCTGCTCGCGCATCATGCCGTAACGGATCGCGCGCGTGCCGCCCGCGTTGGTCGCGAGCATGCCGCCGATCTGGCACGAACCGCGTGCGCCGAGATCGACGCCGAACGTGAAACCCGCCGCGTCCGCTGCCTCCTGCACCGTCTGCAGCGGCGTCCCGGCGCGCACCGTCATCGTGCCCGCCGCCGCGTCGATCGACTCGACGCCCGCGAAACGCTCCATCGACAGCACGATCTCGCCGCCCAGCGCGACCGCGCCGCGCGCGAGCCCGGTGAGGCCGCCCTGCGGCACGACCGGCTGCCCGAGCCGCGTGCACAGCGCGAGCGTGCGCGACACGTCGTCGACGCTGCGCGGCCGCACCAGCGCACGCGGCCGCACGCCGGCCGGCTCGTTGTACGCGGTGAAGTAGCGCGGATCGATCTCGGCCGCCCGCGTGACCAGCGTGTCGCCCAGCGCGGCGACGAGCGCCGCCTCGAGCGCGTCGTCCGCCGGCGCGGCTACATCGTGGCCGCCACGCGCGGCGGCCGTCTCCAGACTCTGCATCGCAGCGCGTCCGCTTACTTGGTGGAGATGTCGATGTCGCCGAAGTACTTCTGGCCGAGCGACTTCACCGTGCCGTCCGCCTTCAGCTTGTCGATCGCCGCATCGAGTTTCCCCTTCAGCGCGTCGTCGCCCTTGCGCAGGCCGAACGCGATCCCGCTGCCGAGAATCCGGTCGTCGCGCACCGGCTGGCCGACGAACGCGAAGCCCTTGCCGTCCGGGCGCGACAGGAAGCCGCGCTGGCCGGCCGGCGCGAGCACCAGCGTCGCGTCGAGGCGGCCCGACACGAGGTCCGCATACACCTGGTTCTGGTCCTGGTACGCGACGATCGACACGCCGGCCGGCTCCCAGTGCGCCTTCGCGTAGGTTTCCTGGATCGACGCCTGGAGCACGCCGACGCGCTTGCCCTTCAGCGCTTCCGGCGTCGGCAGCAGGCCGCTGCCGGTGCGCGCGATCAGCTGCGTCGGCACGCGGTAGATGATCGTCGTGAAGTCGATCGCCTGGCGCCGCTGCTCGGTCGCGTTCATCGCCGAGTTGATCGCGTCGAACTTGCGGCCCTGCAGCGCGGGAATGAGCCCGTCGAACGACGTCTCGACCCACTTGCACGACAGCTTCGCGGTCTGGCAGACGGCGTTGCCGACGTCGACGTCGAAGCCCTGCAGGTCGCCGTTCGGCGCCTTCGACTCGAACGGCGGGTATTGCGCCTCGAGGCCGAAACGCAGCGTTTGCCCGTCGGCCGATGCCGCGCCGGAGCCGAGCGCGCACGCGAATGCGAACGCGAGTTTGAGGGTGTGTGCATGCTTCATCGTGATCTCCTGGCTGGCCGGTCGGCGCCGCGCTTCGGCACGTGCGCCGGTCCCGTCCGTGACTTTCGGTGCGACGTACACGTCGCCTGCTTGGGTGCGGGCCGCGCCCGCGATTACAGCGAACGCAACCGCCGCGCGCCCTCGATCAGCGTCGCGTCGTCCTTCGAGAAACTGAGGCGGATCACGCCCGCGTCGGTGCCGTCGGTGTAGAACGCCGACAGCGGAATCGTCGCGACGCGCGCATCGCGGATCAGGCGCAGCACGAAGTCGCTGTCGCGCTCGTCCGAGAAGTGGCGGAACCGCGCGAGCATGAAGAACGAGCCTTCGCTCGGCAGCAGCTCGAAGCGCGACCCGGCCAGCTCGCGCGCCAGCAGGTCGCGCTTGGCCTGGTAGAACGCCGACAGGCCGAGATAGCTTTCCGGCCGCGCGAGGATCTCCGCGAACGCGACCTGCATCGGCGTATCGGCCGAAAACACCATGAACTGGTGCACCTTGCGGATCTCGTCCATCAGTTCGGCCGGCGCGACGCAATGCCCGACCCGCCAGCCCGTCACGTTGAACGACTTGCCGAACGACGACACGATCACGCTGCGCTCGGCCAGCTCGCGGTGACGCGCGACGCTCTGGTGCTGCGCACCGTCGAACACGACGTGCTCGTAGACCTCGTCCGACAGCACCACGATGCCGGTATCGCGCGTGAGCTGCGCGAGCCGTTCGAGATCGTCGGCGGAGAACACGGTCGCGGTCGGGTTGTGCGGCGTATTGACGACGATCATCCGCGTGCGCGGCGTGATCGCGGCGGCCACTTCGTCCCAGTTCACGCGGAAATGTTCGGGCGACAGCTTGATCGCGACCGGCGTCGCGCCCTGCATCCGCACGATCGGCGCATAGCTGTCGAACGACGGCTCGAAATAGATCACTTCGTCGCCCGGATGCACGAGCGCGCTGATCGCCGCGTAGAGCCCCTCGCTCGCGCTCGCGATCACCGTGATCTCGGTGCCCGGGTCGTAGCGCGTGCCGTACAGCGCCTCGGTCTTTTCCGCGAGCCGTTCGCGCAGCGACGCGAGGCCGGCCATCGGCGCGTACTGGTTGTGGCCGTCGCGCATCGCGCGCGCGACGCCGTCGACGAGCGCCGGATCCGGCGCGAAATTCGGCGCGCCCTGCGACAGGTTCAGCGCATCGTGCTGTGCGGCAAGCTGGCCGATCACCGTGAAGATCGTCGTCCCGACGTCCGGCAGTTTCGAACGGGGCCTGGTGGCGCTTCGCATGAGTTCTCCTTCTGATGTCCTTCGGGCCGGCCCGTGCGATGCGCGCGGCCGGTCTCATCGGGGATGATTTAGCCCGAGCCAATATCGGCGGACAACCGAAAGTTCGTCATGGCGGCCATGCGTTTTTCTCATGAGCGGCCATACGCTTGGCTCGACGCCAAGGCCGAGTGACCGGCAATGCATGCGAATCGGGCATTTCCCCCGGACGCGCGCGGCCACGCCGCGCGTCACGCGCCCGCGGCCGCCAGATAGGCGCTCAGCACGGCCCGCAACTCGCCGCGCAACGCTTCGAGGTCCAGTGCCGGCCCAAGCGTGAGCAGCGCCTGGGACACGCCGCCGTAGCAGACCGCATGCGCCATCCGCGCGATCCCGTCGAGTCGCGCGGCCGGCGGCGGATCGTCGGCCTGCGCGAGCGCGTCGCGCCACAGCGCGACAAAGGCGTCGTAATGCCGCCGGTACGCGGCGAGCGGCGACACCTGCCGCTCCAGCGCGAAGAACGCGCTCCACAGCGCGGCGTCGGCACCAATCGCGTCGACCTGCAGGTCGGCGAGCGCGGCCGCGAGCTCGGCGCGCGGCGCGCCGCGCAGCCCGTGCGCCGCATCGCGCAGCCGGTCGGCCAGCGCCAGCACGCGCCGGTGGATGCACAGCGCGGCGAGGCTCTGCTTGTCGCCGAAGTATTCGTAGAAGGTGCCGACGCTCACGCCCGCGACGGCCGCGATCTCGCGAATCGTCGCCTTCGCGTAGCCGCGCTCGAGCAAAAGCTGAACGAAGGCCTGCTGGAGCGCGTCGGACGTGGCCTGCGCGCGCGGCCGGCGACGCAGCGCGGGCGCGGGTTGCGCCGCCGGCTGGCCGGGCGGCGCCGGAACCTGAACATGTCGCGGCGGCATATTTGCTACTCTGAAATTCAGCGGAAACGCGTTTGACCGGCAGACCGCGACGCACGAGACCGGAGACAGCCCGATGACCGAATCGACCCGAGACGTCACGAACCAGTTCGACGAACTGGTCGACTATAACCTCTTCGCCACCGACGTCGCGCTGCGCGACGCACTCGCCCGCGCGGGCGCCGACTGGGCCGTGCCGCGGCTCGACGCGTACGGCGCGCGGCTCGGCAGCGCCGACACCGCACAGCTCGCCGACGAAGCGAACCGCCACGCGCCGGAACTGAACGCGTTCGACCGGCGCGGCCGGCGCATCGACCGCGTCGACTTCCATCCGGCCTGGCACACGCTGCTCGGCATGTACCGCAACGAAGGCTTCGTGTCGCTCGCGTTCCGCGACACGCGCCCCGGCCGCTGGGCCGCGACCGCGGCCGGCTTCTACCTGCACGGCCAGATCGAGGCCGGCACGCTGTGCCCGGCGACGATGACGCAAGCCGCGATTCCGGTGCTGCAGAAGGAGCCGGCGCTGTGGGGCCTGCTGCGCGACAGGCTGTACAGCGACGACTACGATCCGCGCGACGTGCCGGTCGCCGACAAGCGCTCGATCTGGTTCGGCATGGGGATGACGGAGAAACAGGGCGGCTCCGACGTGCGCGCGAACACGACGCTGGCGACCCCGGTCGGCGCGGGCGGGCGCGGCGGCGAATACCGGCTGCGCGGCCACAAGTGGTTCTTCTCCGCGCCGATGTGCGACGCGCACCTGGTCGTCGCGCGCACCGAAGCGGGCAGCCCGTCGTGCTTCTACGTGCCGCGCTGGCGGCCCGACGGCACGAAGAACGCGGTCGAGATCCAGCGGCTGAAGAACAAGATCGGCAACCGCAGCAACTCGAGCAGCGAGATCGAGCTGAACGACGCATGGGGAATCATGCTCGGCGACGAAGGCCGCGGCATTCCGACCATCATCGAGATGGCCACCTACACGCGGCTGAACTGCGTGCTCGGCAGCGCGGCGATGCTGCGCCAGGGCGTCGTGCAGGCGATCGCGTACACGCGGCGGCGCCACGCGTTCGGCCGCGCGCTCGCCGAGCAGCCGCTGATGCGCACCGTGCTCGCCGATCTCGCGCTCGAAAGCGAGGCCGCGCTCGTGCTCGCGATGCGCCTGGCCGACGCGTTCGAGCGCGACGACGCGCCGCGCGAACGCGCGTGGAAGCGGATCGTCACGCCCGCCGCGAAATTCTGGGTCTGCAAGCGCGCGGTCGAGCTGACCGGCGAGGTGATGGAGGTGTTCGGCGGCAACGGCTACGTCGACGACGGCCCGATCGCGCGCCTGTTCCGCGAAGCGCCGGTCAACTCGATCTGGGAAGGCTCCGGCAACGTGATGTGCCTCGACGTGCTGCGCGCGGTGTCGCGCGAGCCCGACGCGGCCGCGGCGCTGCTCGCCGAACTGGCCGACCTCGGCGCCGGCGAACCGCGCATCCGCGCGGCGCTCGATACGCTGCGCGCGATGCTCGCGGCGCCGGCCGACACGCTCGAGGCGTCGGCCCGGGTGTTCGCGCAACGGCTCGCGCTGGTCGCGCAGGCGTGCCTGCTGCGGCGCGACGCGCCTGCGTTCGTCGCCGACGCATTCGTCGCGACCCGGCTCGCCGCGCCCGACTGGGGCCGCATCGCGGGCGGCTTCGACCCGCACGCGCTCGACGTCGCTGCGCTGCTGCAGCGCGCGTACCCGGCCTGACGCGCCCGCTCGTCCTCCTCGCGTGGAGCCATGATGAACCTCGTCGCCGCCCTCGACCGCGCCGCCCGTGCGACGCCCGACAAGCCGTTCCTGATCCACGACGACACGGCGATCACGTACGCCGCCGCGCGCGAGCGTTCGCATCGCGCGGCGGCCGTGCTGAGCGCACTCGGCGTCGCGGCCGGCGACCGCGTCGCCGCGATGTGCCTGAACACGCCCGCGTTCGTCGACCTGATGTTCGGCGCGTGGCGGCTCGGCGCCGCGTTCGTGCCGATCAACCACAAGCTGCAGGCGCCGGAAGTCGACTACGTGCTCGAGCACAGCGGCAGCAAGGTGCTCCTGTTCGACGCGGCGCTCGCGCCGGTGCTGGCGCGCGTGATCCATCCGGTGCGGCGGCTCGTCACCGAAGGCGACGCCGCCGGCACGCCGAACTTCGACGCGATGTGCGCGGCGATGGACGGCGTCGCGGGCATCGAGCCGGCCGACGGCGACGTCGCGCAGATCCTCTACACGTCCGGCACGACCGGCCGCCCGAAAGGCTGCGTGCACAGCCATCGCGCCGTGACGCTCGCAGCGATGCAGGCGGCGCTCGCGACCGGCATCGGCCGTAACGAACGCACGCTGATGGCGATGCCGATCTGGCATTCGTCGCCGCTGAACAACTGGTTCGGCGGCACGCTGTACGCAGGCGGCACCGTCGTGCTGCTGCGCGAATACCATCCGCTACGCTTCCTGCAGGCCGTCGAGCGTGAGCGCGTGACGCTGTATTTCGGCGCGCCGGTGTCGTATACGCTGCCGCTCGACACGATCGAGCGCTTCGCGGCGTTCGACCTGTCGAGCGTGCGCGCATGGCTATACGGCGGCGGCCCGATCGGCGCCGCGCAGGCCGAACGGCTCGCGCATGCGTATCGCAGCAACGCGTTCTTCCAGGTGTACGGAATGACGGAAACGGGCCCGGCCGGCACCACGCTGTATCCGGACGAACAGATCGCGAAGGCCGGCTCGATCGGTCGCCAGGGCGGCCCCGGCGTCGACCTGCGGGTCGTGCGGAGCAATGGCGCCGACGCGCTGCCGGGCGACACCGGCGAGATCTGGCTGAAGGCCGACAGCATGATGCTCGGCTATCTCGACGACCCGGCCGCGACGCGCGCCGCATTCGCGCCGGACGGCTGGTATCGCACCGGCGACATCGCGCGGATCGATCAGGATGGCTACCTGTTCATCGTCGATCGGCTGAAGGACATGATCGTGACGGGTGGCGAGAACGTCTATTCGAAAGAAGTGGAGGACGTGCTCGACGCGCATCCGGACATCGCGGAAGCGGCCGTCGTCGGCGTCCCGCATCCGGAATGGGGCGAGACGGTCGTCGCGCACGTCGTGCTGCGCGCGAGCGCCGCGCCCGATGCGGATGCGCTGCACGCGTTCTGCGGCGAGCGGCTCGCCGCGTACAAGATTCCGCGCGAATTCGTGTTCGCGGAAACACTGCCGCGCACGCCGACCGGCAAGCTGCAGAAGTTCCTGCTGCGCACGCGGCGCGAGCGCGAGTAACGCCGAAGCCAAAGAAAAAGCCACCGGACCCGACGGCCCGATGGCTTTTTCGCACGCGATGCGGGACGGAGCATTGCGACGCCCCCGCCCGCGCTCACGCCATGCTTACTTGCCGCCGATGCTCTTCAGCGGCTTCCACTCACCCTTCTCGACCTTGTACATCGTGATGCCGCCGTTCTTCAGGTCGCCCTTCGCGTCGTACGCGACGTGCGACGACGTGACGCCGGCCATGTCGGTCTTCGCGAGCACCGGCAGGTACTTCGCCGGATCGGTCGAATCGGCCTTCTTCATCGCGTTGAGCATCGCCATCGCGCCGTCGTACGCGTACGGCGAGTACGTCTGCACTTCTTCGCCGAAGCGCTTCTTGTACTTGTCGGCGTAGGTCTTGCCGCCGGGCATTTCTTCGAGCGGCAGGCCTGCCAGCGATGCGATCGTGCCGTCGGCCGCGTTGCCCGCGATCTTCAGGAACGTCGGCGTCTTCACCATTTCGCCGCTCATCAGCGGTGCGGTGATGCCGAGCGTCTTCATCTGCTTGACCATCGGCGCTGCCTGCGAATCCGCGCCGCCGTAGTAGACGAGGTCCGGCTTCGCGGCCTTCAGCTTGGTCAGGATCGCCTTGAAGTCGACCGCCTTGTCGTTCGTGAATTCACGGTCGACGATCGTCGCGCCGCCGGCCTTCGCGGCCTTCTCGAACTGGTCGGCGAGACCCTGGCCATAGGCCGTGCGGTCGTCGACGATCGCGATCTTCTTCATGCCGAGATCCTTCGACGCGAAGGTGCCCGCCACCGAGCCCTGCTGCGTGTCGGACGTCATCATGCGGAAGGTCGTCTTGTAACCCTGCTGCGTGTATTCCGGCGCCGTCGCCATCGCGATTTGCGGAATGCCGGCGTTCGCGTAGATGCGCGAAGCGGGAATCGTCGTGCCCGAGTTGAAGTGGCCGAGCATGCCCTTGATGCCGTCGTCGACGAGCTTCTGCGCGACCGTCGTGCCGGTGCGCGGGTCAGCCTGGTCGTCCTGCGTCTCGAGCACGAACTTCACCGGCTTGCCGCCGATCTTCGGGCCGGTCGCGTTGAAGTCTTCCAGCGCGAGCGCGATCCCGTTCTGCATATCCTTGCCGTAGTGAGCCTGGGCGCCCGTCATCGGCCCTGCGTAACCGATCTTCACGTCATCCGCATGGGCCGTCCCCGCCAGCGACATGACAGCGACGAACGTCGCGCCTGCCAGCTTTTTCATCGTGTGTTGCATAGCTTCTCCTTGGTACCAGGGTAAATGGAGCGGCTTCGGGATCGCCTTGCCGCTTCCTTTGATTGATCCGAACGGCAAGGATGGTCAGCCGATCGTCATCAAATTCGCATTGCCGCCCGCCGCGGCCGTATTCACGCTCACCGAGCGCTCGGTCAGCAGGCGCTCGAGCGCGTAGTCTTCCGCGTCGCCGTTCTCGAACGCGCCCGCCGACACGCCCTGCACCGACACGATCGGGCCCGGCCGCTGCGCGACGTCCTTCACGAGCGTCTGCAGCTCGTCGCTGTCGCCTTCGAACAGCACCGCGTCGAACGGCGCGTCGGCCTGCTTGCGCACGGCCGCATGCGCCTTCAGCGCAGCCGGCAGCGCCGCCACCAGCGCCTCGCCCGCGGCACCGGCGAACAATGCGCGGTTGCCGGTCGCCAGCACCGCCGCGAACTGCGCGCGCGCGCCGCTCGGCGTTGCCGCGACACACAGCACCGTGCCGCGCGGGCCGAGTGTATACGTGTTTCGCTCGCCGGTCGGGCCGGTCAGCACCGCGGTCGCACCGGCCGGCACCTGCGCCAGGTAGCCGTCGCAGCGGGCGGCCAGCGCCGGTTCGCGCTGCTCGATCAGCCAGTCGCGCAGCGCGGTCAGCGCCGTCGCCGGGTTGCTGCGCTGTTCGCCATCGACCGCGCCGTCCGCGATCAGCGTCTGCGCGAGCGAACGCGGCAGGCCCGACGGACGCGTCGCGAGCAGGCGCTGCAGGTACAGCGCGCCGCCGGCCTTCGGACCCGTGCCCGACAGCCCTTCGCCGCCGAACGGCTGCACGCCGACCACCGCGCCGATCACGTTGCGGTTCACGTAGATGTTGCCGACGTGCGCGTTCGAGATCACGTGCGCGATCGTCTCGTCGATCCGCGTGTGGATGCCGAGCGTCAGGCCGTAACCCGTCGCGCGGATCTGCTCGAGCAGCTTGTCGAGCTGGCTGCGGCGATAGCGCACGACGTGCAGCACGGGGCCGAACACTTCGCGCTTCAGCTCGTCGATGCTGCCGATCTCGATCAGCGTCGGCGGCACGAACGTGCCGTGCGCGCAGGCTTCCGGCGACGGCAGCTGCGTGACCGCGTGGCCCTTGTCCTTCATCGTCGCGACGTGCGTGTCGATCGTCTGCTTCGCTTCGCCGTCGATCACCGGGCCGACGTCGGTCGACAGCCGGTCCGGGTTGCCGAGCGCCAGCTCGTGCATCGCGCCCTTGAGCATCGTCAGCGTGCGGTCCGCGACATCGTCCTGCAGACACAGAACGCGCAGCGCCGAACACCGTTGACCGGCCGAGTCGAACGACGACTGCATCACGTCCGCGACGACCTGCTCCGCGAGCGCCGACGAATCGACGATCATCGCGTTCTGGCCGCCCGTTTCCGCGATCAGCGGAATCGGCTTGCCGTCCGGGTCGAGGCGCGCGGACAGCGTCTTGTTGATCAGGCGCGCGACTTCGGTCGAGCCGGTGAACATCACCGCGCGCGTGCGCGGATCGGCGACCAGCGCCGCGCCGACGGTCTCGCCGGTGCCCGGCAGCAGCTGCACCGCGCCGGCCGGCACGCCGGCCTCGCGCAGCAGGCGCACGGCCTGGGCCGCGATCAGCGGCGTCTGTTCGGCCGGCTTCGCGAGCACCGTGTTGCCGGCCGCGAGCGCGGCGGCGACCTGCCCCATGAAGATCGCGAGCGGGAAGTTCCACGGGCTGATGCAGACCACGGGGCCGAGCGGACGGTGCGTGTCGTTCGAGAATTCGTCGCGGATCTGCGCCGCGTAGTAGCGCAGGAAGTCGACCGCTTCGCGGATTTCGGCGATCGCGTTCGGCAGCGACTTGCCGGCTTCGCGCACGATCAGGCCCATCAGCGTGTGCATCTGCGCTTCGAGCAGGTCGGCCGCGCGCACCAGGCAGTCGGCGCGCGCATCGACCGGCGTCGCCTGCCAGATCGGCGCGGCGGCGACTGCGTGCGCGAGCGCCGCGCTTACGTGCTCGGCCGTCGCTTCGCTGACCGTGCCGACGATGTCGCGCTGGTCGGCCGGGTTGCGCACGTCGCGCGCGGGGGCGTCGGCGAGCGCGTCGTCGGCGAGCATCGGCGCCGCGCGCCACGGATGATGCGCGCTCGCCAGCAGCGCGGACGACAGCGACGCGAGACGGTGTTCGTTCGACAGGTCGAGGCCCATCGAGTTGGGACGCTCGTCGCCGTACAGGTGGCGCGGCAGCGGAATCTTCGCGTGCGGCGCGCCGAGCGGCACGACCTTCGACGCCTCGTCGACCGGATCGGCGACCAGTTCCTTCACCGACACGGTTTTATCCGCGATGCGGTTCACGAACGACGTGTTCGCGCCGTTTTCCAGCAGGCGGCGCACCAGGTACGCGAGCAGCGTTTCATGCGTGCCGACCGGCGCATACACGCGGCACGGACGGTTCAGCTTGTCGCGGCCCGTGACTTCCTCGTACAGCGGCTCGCCCATTCCGTGCAGGCACTGGAATTCGTACTGGCCCGGGTAGTAGTTCTGGCCGGCCAGGTGATAGATCGCGGCCAGCGTGTATGCGTTGTGCGTCGCGAACTGCGGGTAGACGGCGTCGGGTGCCGCGAGCAGTTTCTTCGCGCACGCGAGATACGACACGTCCGTGTAGATCTTGCGCGTGTAGACCGGATAGCCTTCGAGGCCGTCGACCTGTGCACGCTTGATTTCGGTGTCCCAGTACGCGCCCTTGACGAGGCGGATCATCAGGCGGTGACGGCTGCGGCGCGCGAGGTCGATCAGGTAGTCGATCACGAACGGGCAGCGCTTCTGGTAACCCTGCACGACGAAGCCGATGCCGTTCCAGCCCGCGAGTTCCGGATCGAAGCACAGCGCTTCCAGCAGGTCGAGCGACAGCTCGAGACGGTCGGCTTCTTCCGCGTCGATGTTCAGGCCGATGTCGTAGCGGCGCGCGAGCAGCGCGAGCGCACGCACGCGCGGCAGCAGCTCGCTCATCGTGCGGTCCTGCTGCGAGCGCGAGTAACGCGCGTGCAGCGCCGACAGCTTGATCGAGATGCCCGGGCCTTCGTAGATGCCGCGGCCGCCGGCCGCCTTGCCGATCGCGTGGATCGCCTGTTCGTACGACGCGTAGTAGCGCTGCGCGTCCTCTTCGGTCGTCGCCGCTTCGCCGAGCATGTCGTACGAGTAGCGGAAGCCGCGCGCTTCGTACTTGCGGCTGTTGGCCAGTGCCTCGGAAATCGTCTCGCCGGTGACGAACTGCTCGCCCATCAGGCGCATCGCCATGTCCACGCCCTTGCGGATCAGCGGCTCGCCGCCACGGCCGATCAGGCGCGTGAGCGCCGACGACAGGCCCGCTTCGCTGTTGGTCGTCACGAGCTTGCCGGTGATCATCAGCCCCCAGGTCGCCGCGTTCACGAACAGCGACGGCGCGTGGCCGACGTGCGAGCGCCAGTCGCCCTTGCTGATCTTGTCGCGAATCAGCGCATCGCGGGTCGCGCGATCGGGGATCCGCAACAGCGCTTCGGCCAGACACATCAGCGCGACGCCTTCCTGGCTCGACAGCGAAAACTCGTGGATCAGCCCTTCGACGCCGCCGCCAGAGCTCTTCTCGCGCAGCGCCTCGACGAGCTGCGTCGCGAGCGTCTGCACGTCGGCCTGCAGGTTCGCCGGCAGGCGCGCCTGGCCGAGCAGGAACGGCACGCATTCCGGTTCGGGGCGGCGATACGCGGCCGTGATCGCGGCGCGCAGCACCGATTGCGGCTGCACGTTCTGGGCGAACTCGAGGAACGGATGCGGCGAGTTGTCGTCGTCACCGTCCGGCGTCTGGCCGTCGGCGAGCTCCGTCACGCCGCTGCTGCCCGATAGTTCGGGCGGCAGCTGGCCGTGCTCGATCCGCTCGAGGTACGCGAAGATCGCCTGCTTGATCAGCCAGTGGGGAGTGCGCTCGAGACGCGCTGCCGCGTCTTTCAGGCGCGAGCGGAGAAGGTCGTCGACTTTGACGCCAAGAGTCGTGCTTGCCATGGTGGGTTCGTGCGCCGGTGCGAGCCCGGCAATGTGGTGTGAGAGGATGCGCGAAATCCTACGGCACGCAACAAAAAGGTGCAACCGAATTAAGAGATTGGTTGCACCTCGAAGTTACTCAATATAATCAGCCACTTATAAGGTTGCAACCTAGGGGTTGCCCGTGGTCGGTGGATCGGTGTTTTCCCTGATCGAGGGCGAGTTGGCGCGCGTGGGCAACCTTCGGTGTGCGCGGCGGAGGGGAAAGACGGGTTGCACTGGCCGGGTCGGCGGGTACCGCAGGCAGGTTTGGAACGCGCCCTGCGGAGATCGCATGCCGCTCGGCGCGGGCGGCGGGCGGCGGGCGGCGGGCGGCGGCTCGGCGGCTCGGCGGCTCGGCGGCTCGGCAGCTCGGCGGCTCGGCGGCTCGGCAGCTCGGCAGCTCGGCAGCTCGGCAGCTCGGCAGCTCGGCAGCTCGGCGGGCAGCTCGGCAGCTCGGTACCGGGGAAGCGGCGCGCGGCGCACGACCGCTGCCGCGCCGCTCAGATATCCAGCGGATCGACCTCGACGCTCCACCGCAGCACGCCCTTCAGCGCGCGCAGTTCCGGCTGCCATGCGCGCAGCGCGTGCTGCAGCGCGGCCCGCGACGCGCTTTCGAGCAGCAGCTGCGCGCGGTGGACGTTCGCGACCTTCACGATCGTCATCGGCACCGCGTCGTACACGGTCACGCGATCGGCACCCGGCAGCCCCGGCAACGCAGCCGCGGCCTGCAGCAGGAACGCGAGCGCCGCGTCGAGCGTGCGCCCTTCGGCGCGCAGCAGCGCCTGGTAGACGAACGGCGGCAGGTGCGCGTCGCGGCGCTCGCCGAGCGTCGAATTCGCGAAGCCCACGTAATCCTGCCGGCCGAGCGCGTGATACAGCGCGTGACGCGGATAACGCGTCTGCACGAGTACCTCGCCCGGCAGCCCCGCGCGCCCCGCGCGGCCGCTCACCTGCATCAGCTGCGCGAACAGCCGCTCGCTCGCGCGGAAGTCATGCGAGAACAGCGCGGTGTCGGCATTGAGCACGCCGACGAGCGACACGCGCTGGAAATCGTGCCCCTTCGCGATCATCTGCGTGCCGACCAGGATGTCGACTTCACCGGCGTGCACATCCGAGAACAGCGCCTGCGCACTGCCCTTGCGCCGCGTGCTGTCCGCGTCGATCCGCAGGATCCGTGCGCCCGGCACGGCCTCGGCGAGCGCCTCCTCGATGCGCTGCGTGCCGCGCCCGAGCGGCGCGATGTCGACGTTCCCGCATTCCGGGCACGAACGCGGAATGCGCGCTTCCCAGCCGCAGTGATGGCAGCGCAACGCGTGCTCGGGTTTGTGCAGCACGACATAGGCGCTGCAGCGCGGGCAACCGGCGACCCAGCCGCACGCGTCGCACGCAAGCTGCGGTGCGTAGCCGCGCCGGTTCAGGAACACGAGGCTCTGCTCGCCGCGCTCGAGCCGCGCCTTCAGCGCCGCGACGAGCGGCCCCGACAGCCCGCCCATCGACGCGCGCCCGCGCCGCCGCTCCTCTTCGAGATCGATCAGCCGCACGGTCGGCAGCGTCGCGTCGGCCACCGCGCGGCGCGACAGCGTGAGCCGCGTGTAGCGCCCCTGCTCGGCCTGCCACCACGTCTCGAGCGACGGCGTCGCCGAACCGAGCACGACCGGAATGCCGAGATGCTTCGCGCGCCACACCGCGAGATCGCGCGCCGAATAGCGCAGCCCTTCCTGCTGCTTGTACGCGGGCTCGTGCTCCTCGTCGACGACGATCAGCGCGAGCGTCGGCAGCGACGCGAGCACCGCGAGCCGCGTGCCGAGCACGATCCGCGCGCGGCCCGTATGGGCGGCGAGCCAGTTGCGCGCCCGTTCGCCTTCGGCGAGCCCGCTGTGCAGCGTGACGATCGCGTCGTCGGCGAGCGTGCCTGCGAAGCGCGCGCGAAACGCGGCCTCGAACTGCGGCGTCAGGTTGATTTCGGGCACGAGCACGAGCGCCTGCGCGTCGGGCCGCGCATCGAGCAACGCGGCGAGCGCATGCAGATACACCTCGGTCTTGCCGCTGCCGGTCACGCCATGCAGCAGGAACGGCGCGAAGCCCTGCGCGGCGCGGATCGCGTCGAGCGCCTCGGCCTGCTGGTCAGTGAGCGCCGGCGGCACAGCTCGTCCACCGGTTGTCGACAGGTTATCCACAGCTTTGGGCACAGGCGTGTCGGCCCAGCCGATTTCCTCGATCGCGACCCAGCCGCGCGCCGCCCAGTCGTCGAGCGTGGTCGCCGCCTTCGGATGCAATGCGCGCGCATCGGGCAGCGTCAGCGAATCGGTGTCGGCGAGTGCCTGCGCGAGCCGCCGCAGCGCGGCCCCGCGCGCGGGCAGTGCGTCGGGCAGCGCCGCGCGGCCGGCTTCGGTCAGCCGGTGACGCACCTCGGGCGCCAGCAGCCGCCCCCAGCGCTCCGCGTCGCGCAGCGCCTGCGGCAACGCAGGCAGCGCGACTTCACCGCGACCGCGCTGGTAGTAGTCGGCCGCGAAGGAGACGAGCGCAAGCCAGTCCGGCGCCAGCGGCGGCAGCTCGGTACAGATCGCGTCGATTGCCCGCAAGCGCGACGGCGGCACGTCGGTGTGAGTCGTCACTTCGCAGACGAGGCCGACGACCTGCCGCTTGCCGAACGGCACCTGCACCAGGGTGCCTGGCTCGGGCGCCGGCTGGACGTCGCAGCGGTAGTCGAACAGGGTGGCGAGCGGATGGTCGAGGGCGACCCGCAGGTAGGTGCCGTCCATCACCGCGCTCCGGCGGCGCACAGCGCACGGACGACTTGCATCCGAGTCCGCATCACGGTGACGGACTTAAAGTAAAACTTCAGATTCGGCGCTAAGTTTTGGATTCGCATTAGGAATCGCCGTATACCCTGACCAGCCTGTGGATAACTTTGTTGAGAACTCCCCGTCCAATCGCCGCAAAGCGCGCGGGGCCGTGCTTTCCGCTGTTTCCGGCCGCCGTGTGCCGCGCCCCGCGGAGCCTTATTCCATAAGGCTGCTATTCAAATTACCCAACCATAGCGAGACAATTCGACCGATGCAGGGCTCTACCGCGCTGCAACGTGGAAAATGTGCATAAGTCAAGTCTTGACAAGCGATGGATCGGCAACCGGGGCGGGGTTGCGCCCTGTTTAGCGCCGACAGCGAAACGCCGTCATCCCGCAGCGCAGCATGACAACGCTTGCGCTCAGCCCGCCGCTCCGCTACGAATCTTGCGGCTGTGCGTGTGCACTTCGTCGACGAGTTCGGCGACGTGGTCGGGCGACGTGAACTGCGAGATGCCGTGGCCGAGGTTGAATACGTGGCCGGGATGATTGCCGTAGCTGTCGAGTACCGCGCGGGCCTGCTCGCGCACCGCGGCCGGCGGCGCAAACAGGATCGTCGGGTCGAGGTTGCCCTGCAGCGCAACGCGCCCCGCGACACGTTCGCGTGCGGCGCCGAGGTTGACCGTCCAGTCGAGCCCGACCGCGTCGACGCCGGTCGCCGCGATTTCCTCGAGCCACAGCCCGCCGCCCTTCGTGAACGTGATCACCGGCACGCGCTCGCCGTCGTGCTCGCGCTTCAGTTGCGCGACCACGCGACGGATGTAGTCGAGCGAGAAGCGCTGGTATGCGCCGTCCGCCAGCGCGCCGCCCCACGTATCGAAGATCATCACGGCCTGCGCGCCGGCTTCGATCTGCGCGTTCAGGTACGCGGCCACGGCCTGCGCGTTCACGTCGAGGATGCGGTGCATCAGGTCGGGGCGCGAATACGCCATCGACTTCACCGTGCGGAAGTCGTCCGACCCACCGCCTTCGACCATGTAGCACGCGAGCGTCCACGGGCTGCCCGAGAAGCCGATCAGCGGCACGCGCTGGCGGCCCTGGCCGTCGGTCAGCGCGCGGCGAATCTCGCGCACGGCGCCCGTCACGTAGCCGAGCGTTTCCTCGATGTCGGGCACCGCGAGCTTCGCGACATCGGCCTCGGTGCGCACCGGATGCGCGAACTTCGGCCCTTCGCCGACCTGGAAGTCGAGGCCAAGGCCCATCGCGTCGGGAATCGTCAGGATGTCCGAGAACAGGATCGCGGCGTCGAGCGGGAAGCGCTCGAGCGGCTGCAGCGTCACTTCGGTCGCGTAATCGGGATTCTTCGCAAGGCCGAGGAAGCTGCCGGCGCGCGCGCGCGTCGCGTTGTACTCGGGCAGGTAGCGGCCAGCCTGGCGCATCAGCCAGATCGGCGTGTAGTCGGTCGGCTCGCGCAGAAGCGCACGCAGGAAGGTGTCGTTGAGCAGGGTATGGGCCACGGTAGGAGCGACGATGCGAAGGCAAAGCGGCATTTTACCGGAGCGGGGCCGCACGGCTGCGTATGTCGATGCGATGGCGGCCATATGACGCGCGCGATGGCTCCGTTATGATCGGACGCTGATATCGAACCGATCCACGGAGGAGACCGATGAAGACACTTGCCACGCGCGCCGCGCTCGCCGCCGCCACCCTGCTTTGCTGCGCCGCCGCGCACGCGCAGGGTACGACCGCGACCGCACCGTCGTCCGCGGCCGCGGCCGGCTCGCGGCTCGACGACGTGCTCGCACGCGGCACGCTGCGCGTGTGCACGACGGGCGACTACAAGCCGTATTCATACTACCGGAGCGACAGCCGCTTCGAGGGCATCGACATCGACATGGCCGAGTCGCTCGCGAAATCGCTCGGCGTGAAAGCCGACTTCGTGAAGACGAGCTGGTCGAACCTCACCAACGACTTCGTCGCGAAGTGCGATATCGCGGTCGGCGGCGTATCGACGACCCTCGAGCGCCAGAAGCGCGTGTTCTTCACGCAGCCGTACGTGGTCGACGGCAAGACGCCGATCGTGCGCTGCGCGGACGCCGACAAGTACCAGACCGTCGCGCAGATCGACCGGCCCGAGACCCGCGTGATCGTGAACCCGGGCGGCACCAACGAGCGCTTCGCGAAGCAGTTCTTCACGCACGCGAACCTGACCGTCTACCCTGACAACGTGACGATCTTCAAGCAGATCCTCGCGGGCAAGGCGGACGTCATGGTGACGGACGCATCCGAGACGCTGCTGCAGCAAAAGCTGAATCCGGGCCTGTGCTCGGTGCATCCGGACAAGCCGTTCCAGTTCGGCGAAAAGGCGTACATGGTGCCGCGCGGCGACGTCGTGTTCCAGCAGTACGTCGACCAGTGGCTGCACCTCGCGCTGTCGACCGGCGAATACCAGGCGATCGCCGACAAGTGGCTGAAGTAAGCGCGATCGTGGGGGGCAACGGCGGCCGATAGCAGACAACGCCGCCGCTATCGCAGCAGGCGAACGGGGCGCGGGCGGCGGTATGGCCGTCCGCCGCCCCCCGTTACACACGGCGCAGGGGGCTGAAGACGTAAAACCGCGAAAATTGGCCGAATGGCCGACTACCGCGCGCGCCGATCACGTTTCAAAATCTTTCTGACGAATGAATCGTCATATGCGATATGTGCCGCGCGATGCACATTCGGGCGTGTAAATCGGCCATTCATCGATGCTGATACGCATGAAAAACGCATTATGTGCAACCGCTGAAAACTCTGCGGAAAAGATGGGTAAATATGACCTTTTTCAGGACCCCGAAAACAGCAAAAAATCCCGGAAAGCCTTATCTGGCGGGCGTTACAACCTGAAACACTTTGTTACCGCGAGGGGTGAGCAATTCGCCCACAATGGCCTCAACGGTTTCAACACGGATGCGGTCTCGTGTGCCAAGTGTGAGCGGACGCGAAGCGCTGCGAGCCAGTCGGTCACGTACCGAAGCCCTTCCGAGGGGCATCCCTGTTGGAGTCGTTTCCGGCCCCCCGCCGGATCCGGTTTCATCTTTGGTCTCCTCGCGCTAACCCCGTAGCGTGTGGTTTTTAGCGGGCTAATAAGCCCGCTTTTTTTCGTCCATCGAAAACGCAACGGCCCGCAGGCCGCCGCGTTTTTTCCTGCCGCCGGCCAACCGGCCTCTCACGCGGTCTTCTGCACGTCCAGCTTCAGTTCCTCGATCATCCGGTCGCGCATCACGAACTTCTGCACCTTGCCCGTCACCGTCATCGGCAGCTCGTCGACGAAGCGGATGTAGCGCGGAATCTTGTAGTGCGCGATCTGGCCGCTGCAGAACGCGCGCACGTCGTCCTCGGTCATCTGCTCGTCCGCGCGCAGCACGATCCACGCGCACAGCTCCTCGCCGTATTTCGGATCCGGCACGCCGAACACCTGCGCGCTCTGAATCTTCGGATGCCTGAACAGGAATTCCTCGATCTCGCGCGGATACACGTTCTCGCCACCGCGGATCACCATGTCCTTCAGCCGACCGACGATGTTGCAGTAGCCGTCCGCGTCGAGCGTTGCGAGGTCGCCCGTATGCATCCAGCCGTCGACCAGCACCTCGCGCGTCTTCGCGTCGTCGTCCCAATAGCCGAGCATCACCGAATAGCCCTTCGTGCACAGCTCGCCCGTCACGCCGACCGGCACGATCTCGCCGTTCGGATCGACGATCTTCACCTCCAGGTGCGGCTGGATGCGCCCGACCGTCGTCGTGCGCTTCTCGAGCGGATCGTCGGTCGAGCTCTGGAACGACACGGGGCTCGTCTCCGTCATCCCGTACGCGATCGTGATCTCGCGCAAATGCATCTGCGACACGACGCGCTTCATCGTCTCGATCGGGCACGGCGAGCCGGCCATGATGCCGGTGCGCAGCGTCGACAGGTCGAACTTCGCGAAGTCCGGATGATCGAGTTCCGCGATGAACATCGTCGGCACGCCGTGCAGCGCGGTACAGCGTTCGTCGGCCACGGCCGCGAGCGTCGCGACCGGATCGAACGCCTCGCCGGGGAATACCATCGCCGCGCCCTTCGACACGCACGCGAGCACGGCCAGCACCATCCCGAAGCAGTGATACAGCGGCACCGGGATGCAGAGCGAATCCTGTTCGGTGAAGCGCATCGCCGCCGCGATCGAGCGTGCGTTGTTGACGACGTTGCGGTGCGTGAGCGTCGCGCCCTTCGGGCTGCCGGTCGTGCCGCTCGTGAACTGGATGTTGATCGGCTCGGTGGCCACGAGCGTCGCGCCGATCGCGTCGAGCCGCGCGACATCGAGCGTGTCGCGGCCGCGCGCCATCACGTCCGCGAAGCGGAACATGCCGGCCGGCGCCGCCTCGCCCATCGACACGACCGTGCGCAGGCTCGGCACGCGCGCCGCATGCAGGTCGCCCGGCGTCGCGCTCGCGAGCTCCGGCGCGATGGTCTGCAGCATCTCGACGTACGCGGACGTCTTGAAGCGCTCGGCCGCGATCACGGCCTTGCAGCCCACCTTGTTCAGCGCGTATTCGAGTTCCGCGAGCCGGTAGGCCGGGTTGATGTTGACGAGCACCGCGCCGATCCGCGCGGTCGCGAACTGCGTGAGCAGCCATTCGCTGCGGTTCGGCGACCAGATGCCGACGCAGTCGCCCTTCACGATCCCGAGCGCGGCGAGGCCCGCCGCGAGCACGTCGACCTCGTGTGCGAATTCGCGCCAGGTCCAGCGCACCTGCTGTTCGCGGAACACGACGGCCGGACGATCGGGAAAGCGGCCGGCCGTGTCGAGCAGGAACCGGCTGATCGTCGCTTCGGATAGCGGCACGTCGGTCGCGCCGCGCACGTACGACAGTCCGTTTTCGGGCGCGATCAGCGCCCCCTTGCCAAGGTCTGCTGCCATCGATGTCTCCGTCCGTTTTTGTCTGATCGGCCCGGCGTGCGGCTCGCGCGCCTGCCTGCTCCGCCACGATCGCGGCGGACTGCCTCTGCCGGATGATGCCGCGCTCTGCTGACGACACTCTGACATCAAATCGCGGCGGACGGATGAAATAGCACGACCGGACGATACGATCCGGCCCGCAAAAAACAGACGAAAACGACGGGCA
>NZ_CAJPHM010000047.1:0-35979 GCF_905339955.1 Burkholderia sp. BCC1996 | reverse complement strand
GCTGGCGTCGCTGTGCATCGGCGGCGGGATGGGCGTCGCGCTCGCGGTCGAGCGCGGTTGAACACTGTCTGACGATAGTGCACGCGTGCGGCGCCGGCCAGCGCCGCACACAGATGCAGCAAACTTCGCGCGCAACAAGCTGCCAATAACAAGCGTGATGTTCCGGTGCGCGCCACGTCCGCCCTGCGGGCGCCAGCGCATCGCAGCGGCGGGGCGGCAGCATGTGCCATGCCGTCGCCCCGCACCTTCGACTACTTTTCTTGTCGGTAACTCATAGGATGACTAAGCGAATTGCAGTTGTGACGGGTGGGATGGGCGGTCTCGGTGAAGCGATCAGCATCCGGTTGAACGATGCGGGCTACCAGGTCGTCGTCACGTATTCGCCGAACAACACCGGCGCCGATCGCTGGCTGACCGAGATGCACGCGGCCGGTCGCGAATTCCACGCGTATCCGGTGGACGTGGCCGATTACGATTCGTGCCAGCAATGCGTCGAGAAAATCGTCCGGGACGTCGGCCCGGTCGACATCCTGGTGAACAACGCGGGCATCACGCGCGACATGACGCTGCGCAAGCTCGACAAGGTCAACTGGGATGCGGTGATCCGCACCAACCTCGATTCCGTGTTCAACATGACGAAGCCGGTCTGCGACGGCATGGTCGAGCGCGGCTGGGGACGCATCGTCAACATCGCGTCGGTCAACGGCTCGAAGGGCTCGGTCGGCCAGACCAACTACGCGGCCGCGAAGGCCGGCATGCACGGTTTCACGAAATCGCTCGCGCTCGAGACCGCGCGCAAGGGCGTGACGGTGAACACGGTGTCGCCGGGCTACCTCGCGACGAAGATGGTGACGGCGATCCCGCAGGACATCCTCGATACCAAGATCCTTCCGCAGATTCCGGCGGGACGGCTCGGGAAACCCGAGGAAGTCGCGGCGCTGGTCGCCTATCTGTGCTCGGAAGAGGCCGGTTTCGTGACGGGCTCCAACATCGCGATCAACGGCGGCCAGCACATGCATTGACGCGCGGCGGCCCGGGCGGCGTTCGCGCGCGCGTCCGGGCCGTGCTCCCGCTGTATCCAGTGCCGGGGCGGCGCGCACGCGCGCGGTGACGGAACACGGACGCAGGTTCGCCGCGCATGCGGCGGGCCGGGTGCGCCCGCGCGCCGGCTACCGCGTCACGGCACGCACGCCGCACCGGCCTCGCATTCCGGAGGAGGCATGGGTGACACCTGGATGGGACTCGCGATCGGCGGCTCGGCACTGGCCGTCGCGCTGACGATGGCGATCGCGCTTCACTGGCTCGAGCGGCGCCGCGCGCGGCTGCTGCGCAACTTCGATCATCGCGATTGCTGGCTGGTCGCGTACGGCAAGTGCTTCGCGCGCGGGCCGGCGCGTCGCACGCGCGGCGGCGCGCGCTGACGGCGGCGGTGCTGCACCGCCGCGTTCACGCGTCGTGCCGCGTCCCGCGCATCCGTCTGCGGTGCGCGGGACGTTCGCACTCAATCGCTGTTTCGCGCGCCTTCGCCTGAATCGTTCTTGTGGAAGATCCGCTTCGTCGTGCGCTTGGTGGCATCCCAGCCTTCGCGCGACGCGTGCGCGATGCCGTGGCCGACCGTCTTCGCGGCGCTCGCGGTCGCGTGGCCGAAACTGCGCGCGGCCTCGCCGGTCTTGTGCGCGGCTTCCTTCGAATCGCGCTTGATGTCCTGCTTCACTTCCGACATGTCCGCGTGCGCGATCGGGCTGATCAGCGCGAGAACGAACGCGGTGCAAATGAACTGACGTGCTTTCACGGCCTGGTTTCCTTGGGGCTGGTTCATCGAGGGTCCGCGCGGCCCGCGGGCGGCGCAACGCGCACGCCGGTTGCCGATGCATCGAGCATTACCGCGGCGCGGCCGCCGAGCAACACGCGCTCGCCGCAGCGCAGCGTGAAGCCGTACAGCACGGAGCGGTCGTCGCCGCCGATGCGTTCGGCGTCGACGATCAGCGGCAGCTCGAACGTGTCGAGCCGGTCGACGAACGCGTCGACGTTGCGCACGCTCGCAAGATAGCCGGCGCGCGGCCGCGCGGGTTCCGCCTGCGCCTGCTGCGCACCGAGCAGCGCGCCGTGCACGGCCATCGCCTGTGCCGCATATTCGATCCCGCAGACCGACGCGAGCCGGCCGCGCGAGCGCAGCGGGTTGTGCGGGTCGCGGTGGCTCGTCGCGCTGCAGCGGATGCGCGCGGCGTCCCACGCTTCGACCCGATCGAGCAAGCACATCGTACCGTCGTGCGGAATGTGCGCGGCGATCCATGCGCGATCGAGCGTGGCCGGCGCCGGCGCAGGCATCGGCGTCGAAACGGGCGTCGTCATCGCGCGTGCCTCGCCGCGGCATTCGGCAGTGCGATATCGACCTGCACGCGCGTATCTTCCAGATAGTCGAGCACGACGCACGCCGCGCGCCGCGCCGCGAGCGCGTCGAGCAGCGGCAGCGCGCGCGCGGCCGGATTGCCGGTGCGCAGCGCGTCGAGTTCGGGGTTCGCGAGCGTCGTCGCCGGCGCGTCGGTGAGCCGCACGTCGATGCGCGCGAGCGTGCGTTCGCTCGCGTCGGGCGCGAGCACGAGCGCGACGCCGAATGCGTCGACGATCGGCCGCACCGCGTGCAGCGGCTCCGGATAGTCGGTGTCGTAGGCGATCAGCAGACTCGGCACGCGATCGACCATGACCTGGCATACGCTCTCGAGCAGGCCCGCGGCGAAGCTGCCGTCGTGCGCGCACAGCACGTTCGACGTCGCCATCGCGCGGGTCGCGATGCTCCAGTAGCCGGCCGGCGCGTTGTGCACGGAGTTGTGAAAGCGCGTGGGCGACAGGTGGCGATCGTCGCCGGCGAGGGTCTCGCAGATCGCGTGGCAGTTCTGGCCATCGCCGCCGGACGCGCTGAACACGGTCGCGAGCGTGGCCGCATCGCGCCCGCTCGCGGCTGCCGCTTCGAGGCCGACCGCGAGCGCGACGCGCACGACGGGGCCGGTGCGGCGGCGTTCCGCCGGTGGCAGGCCGGCAGGCGGCGGCAGCACGGTGCGCGCGCTCGCATAGGCCGCGCGGCCCGCGAGCACGTCGGCCGCGTGCGGCCAGTCGTTCAGTCCCGGCCCGACGAGGCCGACACTTTCGATGAAGGCGGTGACGGTCATGTCGGCTCCCGGCGGCTCGCATGCCCGGCGCGGCCGAGGATCAGGCTGCAGTTCGTGCCGCCGAAGCCGAACGAATTCGACAGGACCGCACGCACGCGCGCATCGCGGCTCGCGAGCGCGTAGTCGGCGGCCAGCCCCGGGTCGGGTTGCGTCGTGTTGACGCCGGCCGGCACGAACTGTTCGCGCAGCGCCAGCGCGGCGACGACCGCTTCGAGGGCGCCGGCCGCCCCGAGCGTGTGACCGGTCGCGCCCTTCGTCGAACTGCACGGCGTGCGCGCGAGCAGCGCGCCCACCGCGCGGCTTTCGGCGGCATCGTTGCTGGGCGTCGCGGTGCCGTGCAGGTTCACGTAGTCGATGTCGCTTGCAGCGAGGCCGGCCGACGCGAGCGCCTGTTCGATCGCGATGCGCGCGCCGAGCCCTTCCGGATGCGGCGACGACATGTGATGCGCATCGCTCGATTCGCCGATGCCGAGCAGCAGGATCGCGTCGCCGTCGAGCGCGGCGGGCGCGTCGGGCACGCGTTCGAGCAGCGCGAACGCCGCCGCTTCGCCGATCGAGATGCCGTCGCGGGCGACGTCGAACGGGCGGCACGGCCGGCGCGACAGCAGTTCGAGCGAATTGAAGCCGTACAGCGTCGTCAGGCACAGCGAATCGACGCCGCCGACGACGGCCGCATCGATCAGCCCCGCTTCGATCATCCGGCGCGCGGAGCCGAACACCTTCGCGCCGGACGAGCACGCCGACGAGATCGCCATTGCCGGTCCGCGCAGCGCGAAATACGCGCGCACGAACGCAGCCGGCGAATACGGGTTGTGCGTGTGCGCGTAGCGGAATCCGGCGGGCAGTGCGCCGCTGGCCGGATCGCGCTGCTCGTACGCGCGCTCGGTCTCGAGGATGCCGGACGTGCTCGTGCCGACGAACACGCCGACGCGCGCGGCGCCGTGGCGCGACACGGCCGCCGCGACGCGCGCGTCGAAGCCGTCCTGGACGAGGCCGAGTTGCGCGAGGCGGTTGTTGCGGCAGTCGAAGTCGGCGAGATCCGCGCGCACGGGCTGCGCATCGACGCCGTCCACGGCGCCGATCCAGGTGTCGAGATCGGCGCGTTCGAAGTCGCACGGCGTGAGCCCGCCGCGCGCGTGGCGCAGCGCGTCGACGGTCGCGTCGAGGCCGCGGCCGATGCAGCTGGTGGCGGTGAAGTGCGAGAGCAGGAGAGGTTTCACGAGGGTCGTATCCGGTGGCCGGAACGGGCGCCGCAGCGGGGCTGGCGGGCGCGCCGGGCGTGGTCAGATTTTATCAAACGGGGAGGCCGGCGTGCCCGGCCCGGTGGGCGGATCGGACGGTTCGGGCGCGAGCGCGGCGCGCAGCGTGGTCCAGTGCAACTGCGCATCGGCGGCCGCGTGCAGCAGCGCGGGCAGCACGTCGAGCACGACCGGTTCGCCACGCGCGTCGCGCGCCGCGTGGCCGTCGTGCACGAGCAGGATGTCGCGCGCAGCCAGGCCGTTCAACAGGCGGTGCGTGACGGTATCCGCATCGCGCGCGCGGGTGTCGAAGCCACGGCGCGTCCAGCTGGCGAGCTGCAGGCCGAACTCGCACAGCACCGGCTCGAGAAACGGATTGCGCAGGCCGGCCGGCGCGCGGAAGAAGCGCGGGCGCGTGCCGGCGATCTCGGTCAGCGTCTGCTGCGCGGCCGCGATTTCACGGCGCAGCGCGGCGGGCCCCGACAGCGAGAACGTATGCCGGTGCCGCTGGCTGTGGTTCTCGACCGCGTGGCCGCGCGCGACGATCGCTTCGATCCACTGCGGATGGCGGCGCGCGAGATCGCCGATGCAGAAGAACGTCGCGCGCGCGTCGTGGCGATCGAGCAGGTCGAGCACGCGCGGCGTGACGTCGGGGTCCGGGCCGTCGTCGATCGTCAGCGCGATCCGGCGGCCGGCGCCGGCCGGCAGGCGCGTCCAGTTCGGCCCGAGCAGCGCGCTGCGCGGCCACAGGCCGGCGGCGGTCAGCGCGAGGTGCGACGCGACCACGCCACCGGCGGCCCACGGCCATGCGGCCGGTTGCGCGACGACGGCCGCGAGCGCGCCCGCGTGCAGCGCGGCCGTGCCCGCGATCAGCGGCGTCGGTTTCCAGCGGCGCGCATCGCCGGGCTGGCGAGGCGGAACGGACGACGGCGCGTTCATGCGCGACCTCCTGTCGGCTCACGATGAAGGCTGCCAGCGGCCGCCGCCGCCGCGCGCGGCGCGAGAATCGCGGCGAACGCGAGCGCGAGCATCGCGCCGGGGCCGACGGTCAGCCCGAAGGTTTCGAGCAGCGGCACCCGCGACAGCGCGAGCAGGCCGAAGCCGGCGACCGTCGCGAGGTTCGCGATCAGCAGCGACACGAGCGTGTGCGGCGTGACCGGTTGCGCGTCGTCGCGCTTGCAGAAGAACAGCGCATAGTTCGAGCCGACCGCGACGATCAGCAGCATCCCGACGAGGTGCAGGATCGTCAGCGGCACGCCGGCGAGTGCGAAGCCGGCCGTCACCACCAGCACGGCCGCGACCAGCGGCGCGAGCGCGCGTACGACGCGGCGCGGCGAGCGCAGCGCGATCAGCAGCAGCACGGCGATCGCCGCGAAACCCGCGAGCGACAGCCGGATGTCCTCGTGCACGTAGTTCACGTACAGGCGGTCGGCCTCGGCCTTCATGTCGACGAACAGCGCGTCGGGCACGCCGGCGCGCGCGACGGCCGCGCGAATCGGCGCAGCATCGAGCGCCGGAGCGGCCGGACCGGTGCGTGCGACGTCCGGCGCGCGCAGCGGCAGCATCGCGCGCCAGCGGCCCGCGCGCTCGGTCAGCAGCGCGTCGACGGCGAGCGCCATCGACGTGCCGCGCAGGTCCGCGCGCGTGAGCAGCGGCGCGTGGCGTGCGGCCTCGACATCGGCGATGAACGGGGCGAACAGCTCGGGCCTGACCGGGATCGGCTGGTTCGCGACGGCCGCGCGCATGCGTGCGGCAAGCGTGTCGGCGTCCGGCAGGCTCGCCTGGCGCGCGCGCTGCGCGGCGTCGCTCGGCAGGTAGCGCGCGGGACTTTCGAAGCCCGCGAGCGCGCCGCGCTCGACGAGCGGCTGCAATTGCGCGGCGACCCGTTCCGCGCGTTCGAGCGCGGCCTGTTCGGTCGGCGCGGAAATCACGACGAGATAGCGCACGTCCGGCGCGCCGAGATCGGCGCGCAGGCGTGCGTCGAGTGCCTGCGCGCGAGCGGGCACGGGGCTCAGTGCCGCAAGCTCGCGGCTCCACAGGCCGTCGCGATGCAGCATGAGCGTCGCGCACGCGGCGAGCACGAGCGCGGCGAGCGGCCAGCGCAGCCGCGGCGCGGCAGCGGCCGCCCGCGCGAGCACCGAGCCGACGCGCGACACGTCGCGAATCGCGACGTGCTCGCCGCGCAGGTGCGGCAGCACGAAGCGCGTGACGAGCGCGGCGGCCGTCAGCCCGGCGATCGAGTAGAGCCCGAGCTGCACGAGGCCCGGAAAACCGGAGAACAGCATCGACGCGAAGCCGCACACGGACGTCAGCACGCCGAGCCGGATCGTCGGCCAATAAGCGGCGATCCATGCCCGCGTCGCGTCGGCGGGCCGCGTGGTGCCGCGCGCGCCGGCCTGCGCCGATTGCACGAACAGGTAGATCGAATAGTCGACGGCTTCGCCGATCAGCGTCGTGCCGAAGCCGAGCGTCAGCCCGTGGACCGTGCCGAACGCAATGCTGACCGCCGCGATGCCGGCGGCGATGCCCGTCAGCACCGGCAGCAGCCCCAGCGCGAGCGTGCGCGGCGAGCGGTACAGCGTCAGCAGCAGCGCGACGATCAGCACGACGCTCGCCGTCGACAGCCGCTCGACGTCGTGCCGGATCGTGTCGCGCGTGTCGACCGAGAACACGCCTGGGCCGGTCATCGCGAGCGTGTACGCGGCCGGGTTCGGCAGCGCCTGCGTCGCGGCGGAGAACGCGCGGCGCACCGCGTCGATCGCGCGTGCCTGCGCATCGGTGTCGGAGCCGGGCGCGGCCGTCTGCACGACGAGCACCGCGCGCGTGCCGTCGCGCGACGCCCATACGCCGTCGCGGCTGGCGGGCTGCGCGCCGCTGTCGAGCTGATCGACGAGCGCCGTCACTTCGCCGGTCGGGTCGCGCGGCAGCAGCGCCTTCGCGACGAGGCCCGCTGACGAACTCAGCAGGTCGAGGCTGTCGCCGAGCGCCTGGTGCAGGCCGTCCGCGCTGAAGCGCTGCGGCGCGACGGCCGGGCTCAGCAGGTAGCGATGGTCGAACACGAACTGCCGGTCGTGTGTGTCGTCGACGGCTTCGCCGTTGTTGATCGAGGAGAATTGCCGGTCGGCGCGCAGCGTGCCGGCGACGCGCCGCGACAGCGCGGCACGCGTGGCCGCATCGCCGCCGTCGATCGCGACGAGGATCAGCCGCGACACGATGCCGTCGCGCAGTTGATCGACGAGCACGCGCTGCCCCGCGCTCGGTGCGCGCGGCAGGAACGCGGACAGGTCGGCCGTGAAGTTCGCGCGGGCGATCGCGATTCCGCATGCGACGAGCGCGAGCAGCCACACGAGCACCGCGCGTTGCCGCCACGCGGGCAGGCGGTGCGTGACGGGGGCGGGCGGCCGGGTGCGATCGTCCATCAGTTCGCCGGGACGGGTTGCAGGCGCATCGTCGAACGGTCGCCGTCGGCCTGCCGGATCGCGACGCTGCGCAACACGTCGCGCGAGCCTTCGAGCGTGATCGTGCTGACGACCTTCAGCATCCGCGAGTCGAGCGGCGTGAGCGTCAGCGTCCAGTCGTCGCCGCGACCGGCGAGCGCGACCTTGTAGACCTGCTCGAGCGCATAGCGGTTGCCGGCGAGCGTCGCGCGGATGCTGTCGATGAACGCGCCGAGCTCCGGATAGCGCGCGAGCGCGAGCGTGTACTTGCGGCTGTTGCGCTCGACGGTGAGCATGTCGCCGTCGACCACGAGATGTTCGGGCTTCGGGTTCAGCGTGTGCTTCTCGAGATGGTCGGGTGCGACGAACACGAGCTCGCCCGACGATTCGAGCGGCTGCGTGGTGATCGACAGCGTCTTCGTCTCGGTGAACGTCGCGCGCCCCGACTTGTGCTGCGCGAGCGTCGACATCAGCCGGTCGAGGGTCCATGCCGAACCGGTGTCGGCCGCGTGCGCGGGCAGGGCGAGCGCGACGGCGGCCGTGACGGCGAACGTGCGTGCTGCTCGGCGCAGCGCGCGGTGCGGCAGCGGGAACATCGGCAGCGACATCGGCGGAAAGCGGCGAACGGCGGTCATGCGTCGGAATCCCTCGTGGCGGACAGGCCGGCGCACGCGTGCGCCGCGTCGCGGCGCGCGGCGGCCGTGCCGGTCTGCCAGAAATCGAAATAGTTGAACCAGTTGTACGGCGCCGCGCGACAGTACTGGTCGAGCAGCGCGACGTAGCGCGCGAGCGCCGCGTCGACGGCCGCCGCGCGTGTGTCGCGGCGCACGTCGGAAAAATCGGCGAGCGTCTCGAAGTGCACATCGTAGCGGTTGCCGTCGCGATAGAGGCCCGTCATGAACAGCACCGGACGCCGCAGCATCGCGGCCATGTACAGCGGCCCGAGCGGGAATGCCGCAGGCGCGCCGAGCAGCGGCAGCCACCGCAGCGACGCGGTCGCGTCGTCGAGCAGCGTGCGGTCGGCGAGCATCCCGACCATGCAGTTCGCGTCGAGGCGTTCGCGCACCTTCAGCATCGAGTCGACCTGCCCGAGCGGAATCACTTCCGGCTTCGCGGCCGGGTTGACGGCGGCGAGCGTCGCGTTGATCTTGCGCGCGTTCTCTTCGAACATCGTGACGACGACGCGCAGGTCCGGGCGCGTGCGGCCGATCGCGCGCACGACTTCGAAGCTGCCGAGATGCGCGCCCATCAGGAATGCGCCGCGCCCGCCCGCGAGCGCGGCGTCGACCCGCGTTTCGCCGTGCAGCCGGATGTCGAACAGGTCGAAGCGGCCGTTCATCAGGTAGACGCGGTCGTGGATCGTCGCCGCGAACGTGAACACGTGCCGGTACACGTCGCGCCAGCGCGCGGGACGGCCGAGCACGCGGCGCAGGTAGTCGCGCGACGCGGCGCACGCGACCGGCGAGAACAGCACGAAATAAGTCGCGACGGCATGCAGCACGATGCGCGACGGCCGACGGCCGAAACGCAGCGAGATCCAGGTCATCGCGCGCAGCAACCCGGCGTTGCTGCGTTCCTGGCGCTCGGCCCATGCGGTGCGCTTCATGGCTGCGCGCCGTCCTGCGCGGCCGGCGGCGCGGACAGCACGCCGGTCGCGACGTCGCGCGCACCCGCGCGCAGCGTGAAGCGGATCGCGCCGCCGGCCGCAGCATCGAACGCGAGGTCGAGCGCCTCGCCCGGCGCGACCGGGCTCAGGAATTTCGCGGAAGCCAGCCGCCACGTATCGAGCGGGCGATTCAGCAATGCGCCGAGTGCGGCGATCGCGTGATCGAGCAGCACGACGCCCGGCACGATCGGACGACCGGGGAAATGGCCGGGCAGCGCCGGATGATCGGCGGGAATCGTGAACGCGAGCGGCGCGTCGGGCGCGTCCGTCGCGGCGCGCTCGCGCACGTCGGCCCCGGCGGCGCGCGTGTGCCGTGCGACGAGCGCGGCGAGCACGTCGCGCGGCAGCTTGCCCGTTTCGTTGCGCGGCAATGCGTCGACGAACACGAGCGGGCGCGGCATGAACGCCGGATCGATCCGTTCGCGCAGCGCGCGCTGCAGGTCGGCCGCGGCGAGCGTCGGCGCGACCACGAGCGCGACGAGGCGCGTGACCGGTTCGCGGGTCGCATCGGCGTCGGCCGGTGCGATGTCGTCCGGCATGAAGAACACACCGTCGACGACGTCGGCAATCGCGTTCAGCTGATGGTTCAGGTAGGCGAGCGACGTGCGCTTGCCGGCGATGTTGACGAGGTCCGCCTTGCGGCCGTGCAGCAGGAACCGGCCGTCGCCGAGCAGCTCGAGCGCGTCGCCCATCGGCACCGGGGTTTCGACGTGTCCGCCCGACACCCACACGGTCGGGCCGCTGTCGTCGCCGGCGGCATCGTGGTCCGACGCGTCGTGCGCCGCGCGCGCGTCGAGCCGGATGTCCGGGAACGGTTGCCACGCGGCGCCCTGCGACGTGCGGCGCGTCGCGATCTGGCCGGTTTCGGTGCTGCCGTAGATTTCGACGAGCGGCGCCTCGAGCGCGGCCTCGGCTTCGCACGCGAGTTTTTCCGACAGCGGCGCGGTGGCCGACAGCACGAGCGCGGCCTGCGGCAGCGCATCGCCGGCCGACAGCAGCGCGCGCAGGTGGATCGGCGACGTGACGAGCACGCGCGGCTGCGGGATCGCGGCGAGTTCGTCGCGAATGTCGACCGGGTAGAACGGCTGGCGGTTGCTGAACGCGAGGCCGCCGATCAGCGCGAGCAGCACCGTCGATTCGAAGCCGTACATGTGCTGCGCGGGCACGGTGCCGATCAGCGTGGCCGCGCGGCCGTCGAGCAGGCCGAGGCGCTCGGCCGCCGCGCGCACGCAGCCGACCAGGAAGCCCCAGGTCTTGCGGTGCGGCACCGGCGCGCCGGTCGAGCCGGACGTGAACACGTACGCCATGATCCGCGACGCATCGATCTGCGGCACCACGCACGGTGCGTCGTCGGGGAGTTCGCCAGGTAGGGCGTCCGGATACGCGAAGCGCGGCAGGTCGATCATGCAGTCCGGCGCGTCGTGCAGGCAGAACGCGTCCGGTGCGAACGACGCGAGCTGGCGCACCATCTCCGGCGTGTGCGTCGACGGCAGCAGGCTGATCCTGCCGGTGACGAGCGCCGCGCACAGGCTGACCGCGAAGCGGTAGCGGTCGCGGCACACGTTGAACACGTGGCGGCCGGCGGGCAATGCGGCGGCCACGCGCGCGACGTCGGCGACGAACGTGCGGACGGTGACGGGCGTGCCGTCGCGCCAGGCGATCGTCTGGTCCGGCGAGGAATGGAATACCAGCGGGTGAGTCGGCATAAATCGGTCAAAGCGGAAGGCAGTCACCGGCGCGGCCGCGATGCGGCGCCGCGCCGGCCATGAATTCATCGTGACGGCTGCGTCGACGCGCGGTACGCGCGCACCGCGTCGACCATCCGCGGCCGCGCGTCGTGCGGCAGCGCGAAGCGCCGGCACGCATGCTCGGCGGCGAACATCACGGCGACGAGCGGCAGCGACAGGTAGTTCGCGAATGTCGACCACGCGACGATCGGCGCGGTCGCGAACAGCAGCGTCGACACGGCGGCGATCGCAACGAAGAACAGCGTCCATGCGAGCGTGATGTGCCGCGTGTAGCGCGCGACGGCCGGCGTGATCGTGCCGTGGATCAGCGTCGCGAAGCGCGTGCACAGGGGCACCTGGCCGGCCGCGAGGGTGCGGCCGAACAGCAGCGCCATCGCGAGGTTGAAGCTCGCGTGCTCCAGATACAGGCCCCATTCGAAATGGCGCGCGAGCGGGATGCGCATGGCCCACAGCGCGACGGCGGCCAGCAGCCATGCCGGCACGAGCCAGGCGCGCCGCGGCGAGCGCAGTGCCGCGCCGAGCGCGAGCAGCAGTGGCGGCACGAGCGCCATCGCGAGGCCGAAGCCGTGCGCGCCGGGCGTCGCGGCCGCGTAGTGCGCGCCGATCTGGTACGCCGCCACCGCGGCGACCGCGCCGGCGCCGCGTGCGATGCCGAGCGGCGTGCTCATCGCGGCGCTCCGGGCGCGCGGCGCGGGTGCGCGTTGCCGCCGGCTGCCGCGGCACGGCGGCAAACGGACGGACAAACTAGCGGACAAACCGGAGCGAGGGGAGCGGACGGGCGCGGCATGGTTGCTGGAAACATCGGGCGGATCGGGGCCGGACGCGTGCGTCGGGCCGGCAAACATCATATGAATGGCGGCCGGGACGCTAGTCCGGGCCGGCTGTCGTGCACGCACATTTTAGGGCCGCGGCGCGGCGGTTCGAGGCAGGTGCAGCCGGGTTTTGTAACCGAATGTATGGCAGCGCACTGAAGCTTTTGCGGCGACGATCCATTTCCATCCGAAGCGGCTCAAGCGTCTGCTGCGATCGGGTCCCGAAACCGGCCGCGGCGGGGGCCCTTCAGTCTGTAACCATTCCCCGTATACGTGCCGATACCCATCGTCTAGAATCCGCGTAACTTTTACAAACGATCCCCAATAACGCAGGCGGGGAAGCCGGCAGACGCCGGAGGGACGGAGATTCGCGCGCCTCGCACCGCGCCGGGCGTGCACGACGGTTGCCGTTTTCCGGGCGCCTCCCGCTGCCATGGGCCGCCTGCCCGCAAGCATGATGAACGCACTGGAACAAGAGCTCGCCACGCTGATCATCGGCGAACTGAATCTCGAAGACGTCCCGCTCGAAACGGTGACGGCCGGGACCCCGCTGTACGGCGAGGGCTTCGGGCTCGACTCCATCGACATCCTGGAAATCGCGCTGCTGATCTCGAAGAAGTACGGCTTCGAGCTGCGCTCGGACAATCCGGACAACCAGAAGATCTTCGCGACGCTCGGCGCGCTTGCCGCGTATGTCGCCGCGCATCGCACGAAGTGACGGCGGCGCGCGCGGGCGCGACGCGGCACGCAGAGGATGACGGCACGCGGCGGCGGTGGCTGGATGCACCGCCGCCGCGTCGATCGAGGAGGAACGCGATGAACGGAGCAATTCGATGCGGGCGCTCGTAACGGGCGGCAGCGGCGCACTCGGGCAGGCGATCTGCACGACGCTCGCGCAGGCCGGCCACGAAGTCTGGGTACACGCGAACCGGAATCTCGCGCAGGCGCAAGCCGTCGCGCAGCAGATCGTCGCGGCCGGCGGCACTGCGCATGCGATCGCATTCGACGTGACCGACGCGGATGCGACGCTCGCCGCGCTCGCACCGTTCGTCGACGACGCGCCGGTGCAGATCCTCGTCAACAACGCGGGCATTCACGACGACGCGCCGATGGCCGGCATGTCGCGCCGGCAATGGCACAGCGTGATCGACGTGACGCTCAACGGTTTTTTCAACGTGACGCAACCGCTCCTGCTGCCGATGATCCGCACGCGGCGCGGCCGGATCGTCAACATCGCGTCGGTCGCCGGCGTGACCGGCAACCGCGGACAGGTCAACTACGCGGCCGCGAAGGCGGGGCTGATCGGCGCGACGAAGTCGCTGTCGCTGGAACTCGCGTCGCGCGGCATTACCGTGAACGCGGTCGCGCCCGGCATCATCGAGTCGCCGATGGCGGAACATGCGTTTCCCGCCGAACGGATCAAGCAGCTCGTGCCCGCGCAGCGCGCCGGCCGGCCCGACGAAGTCGCGGCGATGGTCGCGTATCTGGTATCCGATGCGGCCGCCTATGTGACGGGGCAAGTGCTGTCCGTCAACGGCGGCCTCGCATGACGACGCGCGCGGCGTCGGCTTGACGCGAAGCAACGGCGCGCAACGCGGCGCGTGGCCACGATGCCGCGAGCCCGCGCCGCATAGTGAGGAAATCGAAGTGTCAGTGCACCCTGTCGACGCCGAACGGCGAGCGTGTTCCCCGTCGTCCGCCACCAGCGCGGTCGCACGCGGACCCATGGCGGCCACGTCCACCGCGAACGGCGGCAATCGTGCGTTGCGGCTCGTCCAGATCGATCAGGCACGGCTGGCTGCGCTGCTGCACGATGCGCAGCAGCGGGGCGACGCATTCGACCGCGTGTTTCCGGGTGCGCTGGGCGCGGTCTGCATCGGCGCGGCCGGGTCGCCGGCCGATGCGATGGCGCGCGTGCTCGCCGCCGCCGCGCCCGACCTGCCGCTCGCACCGGTGCAGATGGCGCTGCTCGATGCCGGCAGCCATGCATGCGCCGATGCGGTCTGCGAAATCTGGCAGTGCGACGCGCGCGACCTGCGCAGCGAGCGACGCGGCGCGCTGCAGTACCGCTACAGCGCAACGGCGGGGCTCGCGTTCGGCAGCATCGTCGTGCAGGAAGTGCAGCCAGCGCATGAAGTTCAGGAATCGGCCGATGCGGATCGCGACGGCGGCACGCCGCTCGAGCGCGCGACCTACGACGCGTACCGCGCGCTGTTCGACGTGCTCGATACGCTCGGCATCCCGCATCCGCTGCGGATCTGGAACACCGTGCCGGCGATCAACGTGCAGCAGTTCGGGATCGAACGCTATCGTCAGTTCAATATCGGCAGGCAGCGCGCGTTCGACGCGTGCCGCCGCGCGCTGACGGACGGTGTGCCGGCCGCCTGCGCGCTCGGTTCGGTCGTGCCGGTCGCGGGCGACACGCCGCCGGCCGCGCCGCTCGCGATCCATTTCATCGCGAGCCGTGCGCCGGCCGATCCGGTCGAGAACCCGCGCCAGGTCAGCGCGTATCACTACCCGGCCGAGTACGGCCCGCGCGCGCCGACGTTCGCGCGCGCGGCCGCATGGCCCGGCGCCGCTGCCGCGCCGCTGCTGTTCGTGTCGGGCACCGCCAGCATCGTCGGGCATCGCACCGTGCATCACGGCGACGTCGTCGCGCAAACGCGCGAGACGATCGCGAACCTGGCCGCCGTGCTCGAGCAGGCCGCGCGGCAGGGGCACGGCCCGTTCACGCTCGCCGACCTGAGCTACCGCGTCTACGTGCGCGACGCCGGCGATGCCGCGGCGCTCGCCGCGATCGAACGCGCGTTGCGCGATGCGGCCGGCCCCGGCGTGCGGCCGCTGTTCGTCCATGCGGACGTGTGCCGCGACGATCTGCTGGTCGAGATCGAGGCGAGCGCCGGCCATCCGCTGGAGCACCTGTCGTGAAGCGCGCGGGCCTGTCGCTGCGCGAACCGTCGCCGCACGCGGGCGGCGTCGACGAAGCCTGTCGGCCGTCGCCTGCAGGTCATAAACTTTTGTCAGGATCCTCGTCTTCGCAATCGGCCGTTCCCATGTCCACGCTGCAGGCCTCGTCCACCCATCTCGTACTGATTCCGAGCTACAACCCGGGCGTCAAGGTCGACACGACCGTGCGCAACGCCCGCGCGCAGTGGAATCCGGTGTGGGTCGTCGTCGACGGCAGCACCGACGGCAGCGCCGAGCGCCTGCAGGCGATGGCCGAGCGCGACCCCGGGCTGCGCGTGATCGTGCTGCCGGCGAACCGCGGCAAGGGCGCCGCGGTGCTGGCCGGGCTCGACGCGGCGGCCGCGAGCGGCTTCACGCACGTGCTGACGATGGATTCCGACGGCCAGCATCCGGCCGACCTGATTCCCGAATTCATGGCCGCGTCGCAGGCGGCGCCGGATGCGATGGTGCTGGGCCTGCCGAAGTTCGACGCGAGCGCGCCGCAGCTGCGCGTGCAGGGCCGGCGGCTGTCGAACGGATGGGCCGACCTCGAGACGCTGTGGGCCGGGATCGGCGATTCGCTGTACGGCTTTCGCGTGTACCCGGTCGCGCCGCTCGCCGCGATCATGCATCGCCAGCCGTGGATGCGCGGCTTCGACTTCGATCCGGAAGCCGCCGTGCGGCTGTGCTGGGCCGGGGTGCGGCCGATCCGCATCGAAGCGCCGGTGCGCTACTTCGGCGCGCACGAGGGCGGCGTGTCGCATTTCCACTACGGCCGCGACAACGCGCTGCTCGCGTGGATGCACCTGCGGCTGTTCGCCGGTTTCGTGGTGCGGCTGCCGATGCTGGTCGCGCGCCGGCTGACGCGCCGGTCGCGTTCCGCGTTCAGCCGGTCGTCCGGCCGCGGCGATTGATGGCGCGATTGTCATCAATCGACTGAGCAATCGCGTCGTTCATTCCGTATTTGTCAGTAATCAAGCTGTCATTCGATGTAAACATCTGGTAATTTTCTGCCGGATTATGCAAAATCGCCGCTCCCAAATACAACTACCGAGGGATCCGGGATGCATATCAAGAAAGCGGCGGCCGCGTGCGGCATGGTTTTCCTGTTGAGCGCATGCGGTGGCGTGCAGAGTCTCGACGCGAACAGCCTGACGTCGGCGGGGACCAACCTGGTCAAGGCGGCGACGCTGTCGGACAGCGACATCGCGGCACTGTCGAACGACTCGTGCAAGGCGAGCGACGCCGAATCGAAGATCGCCGCGCCGAACAGCGCGTACGCGAAGCGCCTGACGAAGGTGATGAAGGGCTTCGGCGACATGACGCTGAACGGCCAGAAGATCAACTACAAGGTCTACATGACCAAGGACGTCAACGCGTGGGCGATGGGCAACGGCTGCGTGCGCGTGTACAGCGGCCTGATGGACATGATGAACGACGACGAGCTGCGCGGCGTGATCGGCCATGAAATGGGCCACGTCGCGCTGGGTCACTCGAAGAAGGCGATGCAGACTGCCTACGCGGTCAGCGCGGCACGCACGGCGGCCGGCGCGGCATCGCCGGGCGTCGCGGCCCTGACGAGCTCGCAGCTCGGCGACATCACCGAGAAGTTCATCAACGCGCAGTTCTCGCAGACGCAGGAAAGCGCGGCCGACGACTACTCGTTCGACCTGATGAAGCAGAAGAACATGAACCAGAAGGGCCTCGTCACCGCGTTCCAGAAGCTCGCGCAGCTCGATGGCGGCAAGAGCTCGATGATGAGCTCGCACCCGTCGTCGACGAGCCGTGCGCAGCACATCCAGGATCGCATCGCGAAGGGCAGCTGAGCGCCGCCTGATGGCGCCGGCCTCGTCCGGCGCCCGGGATGAACGAAACCCCACGCTCTTGCGGGCGTGGGGTTTTTGTTTTCCGGGGAAGCGGAAACGGCCGGAAAGCGGCCGGAAATCCGCCGGAAAGCGGCCGCGCCGCGTGCTTACGGCACCATCCCCGGCAGCAGGTACGCCTGCACGAGCGTGATCAGGCCGACGATCACAGCGAACAGCAGGCTGTGGCGCACGGTGAAGCGGAACAGCTCCGATTCCTTGCCGACCAGCCCCGTTGCCGCGCATGCCACCGCGATCGACTGCGGCGAGATCATCTTCGCGGTCACGCCGCCCGTCGTGTTCGCGGCGACCGCGAGCGTCTCGGGCACGCCGAGCTGGTGCGCGGTCGCTTGCTGCAGCGAGCAGAACAGCGCGTTCGACGACGTGTCCGAGCCGGTCAGGAACACGCCGAGCCAGCCGAGGAACGGCGAGAAGAACGGAAACGCGGCGCCGGTCGCGGCGAGCATCAGCGCGAGCGTCGACGACATCCCCGAGTAGTTCGCGACGAACGCGAACGCGAGCACGAGGCCGATCGACAGGATCGGGCGCGTGAGCTCCTTCAGCGTTTCGCCGAACGTGACGAGCGCGTCGCGCGGTTTCATCCGCAGCAGCGCCATCGAGATCAGCGCGGTCACGAGGATCGCGCTGCCCACCGCCGACACGAGATCGAGCTTCAGCACCGCGTCGAGCGCCTTCGGCGTCGCGGCGATCGGCGCGGTCTTCACGACGAGCTGGTCGAGCCCGGCTACGTGGAACTTGAGGACGGTCGACGCGAGCGCGCCGTGCGCGGCGAACAGCGCCTTGAACGGCGCGATGCTCCACACGGTGACGACGGCCGTCAGGATCAGGAACGGCGACCACGCGCGCACGGTCTGCGCGAGCGAGTACGGCGACGCCTGGCGGCTCGCGCCCGCACCGTTGCCGCCCGCCCCGAACCCCGCGAGCGCCGCGCCGCCGCCGGACGCGACGAGGCCGCCGGCCGTCTGCTTCGCGCTGCCCGGTTGCCAGACCTTCAGGAACGCGGCGAGCGAGACGAGGCTGACGAGCGACGACGTGATGTCCGGCAGCTCGGGCCCGATATGGTTCGACGTGAAGTACTGCGTGATCGCGAAGCTGCCGCCGGCGACGAGCGCGGCCGGCCAGGTCTGCCGTACGCCGCGCAGCCCGTCCATCATGAACACGAGCCAGAACGGCACCGCGAGCGACAGCAGCGGCAGCTGGCGGCCGGCCATCGCGCCGATGTGGAACGCGTCGATGCCGGTCACCTGTCCGGCGACGATGATCGGGATGCCCATCGCGCCGAACGCGACCGGCGCGGTGTTTGCAATCAGACACAATCCTGCCGCGTGCAGCGGCTTGAAGCCGAGGCCGACGAGCAGCGCGGCCGTGATCGCGACGGGCGCGCCGAAGCCGGCGGCGCCTTCGAGGAACGCGCCGAACGAGAAGCCGATCAGCAGCATCTGCAGCCGCTGGTCGTCGGTGATCGACAGCACCGACGCGCGGATGATCTCGAACTGGCCGGTCTTCACGACGATCTTGTACAGGAACACCGCCGCGACGATGATCCACGCGATCGGCCACAGGCCGTACGCGAAGCCGAAGCCGGCTGCGGCGAGCGCCTGCGGCACGGGCATGCCGTACGCGAGGATCGCGACGCCGAGCGCCAGCAGCAGCGTGATCGCGGCGGCGACGTGCCCCTTCATCCGCAGTGCGGCGAGCGCGACGAAAAAGAAGATGATCGGGATCGCGGCGACGAACGCCGACAGCCCGAGGCTGCCGAGCGGGGTGTAGATCTGATGCCAAACCTGCATGGTTGTCTCCTCCATGGATTTCTATCGGTACGGGTTTGAAAGCGGGGTGGTCTATTCGGGCTGGCCGCGTGCGCGCAGCAGGTCGGACAGGCTGCGCGGCGCCGGCTCGAGCGGCGTGCGATGCTGGGTCCAGCCCATCTGCTTCGCGGGCGTCAGCGCGCGCAGCCGCGTCGCGCTCCAGCGGAACGCGCGATACGCGCGCGGATGCGCGAACGCGCCGGACCAGAAGCGCCACACGAGGTCTTCCGCGCGGTTGTAGTTCGCGCCCTGGCCGCGCAGCGGATGCGCGACGGGTTCGTCGGGCTTGCGGTTCGCCTCGGTGCGCAGCCGCACCAGCAGCTGCGGGATCGGAATCCGGACCGGGCACACCTCGCCGCACGCGCCGCACAGCGTCGATGCGGTCGGCAGGTCGGCCGTCGCGTCGAGGCCGAGCAGGTGCGGCGAGATGATCTTGCCGATCGGGCCCGGGTAGGTCGTGCCGTATGCGTGGCCGCCGATCCGCGTATAAACGGGGCAGTGGTTCATGCACGCGCCGCAGCGGATGCACTGCAGCGTCGCGCGCAGCTGCTCGTCGGCGTAGGCCTGCGTGCGGCCGTTGTCGAGCAGCACGAGATGCAGCTCGCGCGGGCCGTCGCGTTCGCCGTCGCGGCGCGGGCCCGAGATCAGGTTGAAGTAGGTCGTGATCGCCTGGCCGGTGGCCGAGCGCGTGAGCAGGCTCGACAGCGGCACGATGTGCTCGAGTTTCTCGACGACCTTCTCGATCCCCATGATCGCGACGTGCGTGTCGGGCACGGTGGTCGACAGCCGGCCGTTGCCCTCGTTCTCGACGAGCCACAGCGTGCCCGTGTCGGCCGCCGCGAAGTTCACGCCGGACAGGCCGATGTCGGCTTCCGCGAACGCGCGGCGCAGCGCGCGCCGGCCGGTCTGGATCAGCTCGTCGACGTCCTCCGTGTAACGCGTGCCCGGGATGTGTTCCTCGAACAGCTCGGCGATGTCGCCGCGCGTCTTGTGGATCGCCGGCATCACGATGTGCGACGGCTTTTCGCCCGCGAGCTGCACGATGAACTCGCCCATGTCGGACTCGATGCAGTCGACGCCGTGATCCGCGAGGTAATGGTTCAGCTCGATTTCCTCGCTCGCCATCGACTTGCCCTTGATCACGCGGCGCGCCTTCTTCGCCTGCGCGATGCCGAGCACGATCGCGTTCGCGTCGGCGGCCGTCTCGGCCCAGTGCACGTGCACGCCGGCCGCGGTGAGCTTCGCCTCCAGCCGCTCGAGCAGCGCGGGCAGTTGCGCGAGCGCGTGCTGGCGCACCGCTTCGCCGAGATCGCGCAGCTGCTGCAGCTCGGTGTCGTCGGGGAACTGGGTCGCGCGCTTGCCCTGCAGGAAATCCATCGCGCCGCGAAAGCTGCGGCGCAGCGCGGGATCGTCGAGCGCGGCGCGCGCGCGGGCCTTGAAGTCGCCGGGGGCGACGAATTGCAGCGGTTGGTCGCTCATCGCGGCAGGTCCTGGCAGGTGGTTGCGGTCGGTTCGGTGACGATCACGACCCAGAGGTTGCGCGGGCCGTGTGCGCCATACGCGAGGGTCTGCTGGATGTCGGAGGTCTTCGACGGGCCCGACACCAGCACGACGTTGGTCGGCATGCCGGCGTGCCAGCGCTCCTCGTGCGCGGCCGCGTGAAGGTCCGCGTGCAGCGTGTTCGCATGCACGAGCGCGACGTGCAGCGGCGGCACCAGCGACACCGTGCGCGGCGTGCCGGCATCGGGCGCGAGCACGACCGTGCCGGTCGCCGCGATGCCCGAGCGCGCGACCGTGAAGCCCGCGTCGATCGTGTCGAACAGCTCGGCTTTCCATGCGTCGATCGGCCGGTCGAACGGCACCGGCGCGACCGCGTCGGGCAGCGCCTGCGCGAGGGCCGCGGCTTCGGGGCGGGCCGGGTCGAGCAGCAGGCGGCGCACGCCGGCCTCGGCCAGACGCGCGGCCAGCTGCGCGGGCCATGCGTCGGCGGTGGCGCACCAGACTTCGGCGTGCGACGCGGCGAGCGCGGCCTGCATCGTCTGCGCGAGGGCATCCGGATCGGGCGCGACTGCCGCGCGCCGCGCCGCGTAATGCATGTCGATGCGCGCATCGAGCGCGGGTGCGGCGTTCACGGCGACGCCGGGGGCGGCGGCGCGCAGGCGCGCGAGGATGGCGTCGCGCGCGCTCATTGCGTGTCTCCGCGCAGCGAGCCGGCACCGGCCGTGCGGCGCCACAGGAAGCTCGCGAGATGCTCGACGGGCAGCGCGGCGCCGGCCTTGGCCGCAGCGTGGCCGATGTTCAGCAGGCAGCCGCAGTCCGCCGACACGAGCCGGTCGCAGCCCGTCGCGCAGGCCGATGCGACCTTGTCGCGCACCATCGCGCCGGAGATGTCGGGATGCTTCAGCGAGAACGTGCCGCCGAAGCCGCAGCATTCCGATTCGCGTTCATGTTCGATGCGCGTGACGCCCGGCAGCGCGTCGACGAGCGCGACGCCATGCACGCGCGTGCCCATCTCGCGGCGGGCCGCGCACGACGTGTGCAGCACGACGCGCTCGTCCGGGCCGGCGTTGGCGGTGACGGCGTCGAGCCGCACGTCGAGCACATGGACGAGGAATTCGGCGAGTTCGTAGGTGCGCTCCGCGATTGCGCGAGCCTTCGGGCCGTGCACGGGATCGTCGGCGAACAGGGCGGGCCAATGGTGCCGGATCATGCCCGCGCACGAGCCGGACGGCACGATCACGGGCCACGGCTCGGCGAACAGGTCGAGCTGCGCGGCCGCGACGCGGCGCGCTTCGTCCGGATTGCCGCTGCTGTAGGCCGGCTGCCCGCAGCAGCTCTGGCCGCGCGGATAGTGGACGGTCAGGCCTTCGCGTTCCAGCAGGCGGACCGCGTCGAGCCCGGCTTCGGGGACGAACAGGTCGACCAGGCAGGTCGCGAACAGATAGACGTGCGCGGGGGCGGCGGCGGGGTAGTGCCTTTCGTTCATGTCTCGCTCCAGGGGGGCCGGCCCGGCATGCGAATGCGGGACGACGATTTCGCTGCATAATTCCCGCGACGGCGCCGCAGCTCAAATTGGTTGGGCCAATCGGCGTGACGGGTATTCCGGATGGGGAGACGGCGATGGCGGCGATGACGGCACGGGGCCGGACCGAAGTGGTGATGCGCAAGATCGAGACGGCGCTGCTCGACGGCACGTGGCCGGCCGGCGCACGGCTGCCGGCCGAGCGCGTGCTCGCGCAGCAGTACGGCGTCGCGCGCAATACGGTGCGCGAGGCGACCCAGCGGCTCGTCGCGCGCGGGCTGCTGCAGAGCCGGCGCGGCGCGGGCGTCTACGTGACGGACCAGTTGCGCGCGGGCATCGCGTCGCCGTGGGGCCAGCTGGTTGCCGACCATCCGGCGCTGCGCGACGACATACTCGAGTTTCGCCGCGTGCTTGAAGGCGCGACCGCGTATTTCGCCGCGCTGCGCGCCGACGGGCACGACCGGCGCCGGATCCGCGCGCTGCTGCGCGAGCTCGAGACCGCGCACGCGAACGACGACGCGGCCCTCGAGGCGTCGGCCGACGCGAAGCTGCACGAGGCGATCGCGCTCGCGTCGCACAACACGATGTTCCTGCACCTGCACACGAGCGTGCTCGGGATGCTGCGCGAGCACATCTCGATCAACGTCGCGGGGATGACGACGCACGACGAGCAGGCATCGGAGTTGCTGCTGCAGCAGCACCGGGTGGTCTGCGACGCGATCTGCGCGCACCGGCCCGAGGAGGCGCGCACGGCGATGCAGACCCATATCGACTACGTGCGCAGCCACTTCGAGCGAAGCGACGACGCGCCGTAAGATTGGTTGGACCATGGGCGCGGCGGGTCCGCCTGGCGGTCGAATCCGAGGACGCCCGCCGGCCGCGGTCCCGGGCCGCGCAGGGCCGCGGCCGCGCGCGGCGTGCGTGGCGGCTCGGCGCCGCATGCGCCGGCCGCGCGATTGACCGGTTCATCGGGCGCCCCCTAGAATCGACTGAACCCGCCCGTCAGCCGCGCGCCGCGGCGATTGCGGACCCGTTGATCCGCCTGTCGAGGGAGTTTCCGTGCTCACGTCCTTGATCCGGTGCGCGCCGGCCGCGCTGTCGTGGCGCGCCGTCGGCCGCCCGGCCTGCGCGCTCGCCGTGTGCGCGCTGCTGTCGCTGGCCACCGCCTGCGCGACGCATCCGCCCGCCACCACGCTCGATCGTCCCGTCTCGCACGCGTTGCCGACCGATACCGCGACGCCGTTGCGCGCCGCGCTGGCCGCGCCGGAAGCCGCGCATCCGGGGCAGTCGGGCTTCCGACTGCTGCCCGACGGCGCGACCGCGCTGCAGATGCGCATCGCGCTCGCGCGCGCGGCGACGAAGACGCTCGACATGCAGTACTACATCGCGACCGAGGACACGACCGGCAAGCTGCTGCTGGGCGCGGCGCTGTATGCGGCCGATCGCGGCGTGCGCGTGCGGATGCTGGTCGACGACCTGAACTTCCACGACATCGATCGCGTCATGGCCGCGCTGAACACGCACACGAACATCGAGATTCGCGTGTTCAACCCGTTCGGCGCGTCGCAATACGGGATGGTCGAGCGCACGGCCAACTACTTCACGCGGATCGACAGCTTCACGCGGCGGATGCACAACAAGGCGATGATCGCGGACAACCAGCTCGCGATCGTCGGCGGCCGCAATCTCGGCGACGAATACTTCAGTGCGAGCCCGACGTTGCAGTTTCGCGATCTCGACGTGCTCGCCGCAGGCCCCGTGACGAACGACGTCTCGAAGAGCTTCGACGGCTACTGGGCGAGCGCGAGCAGCTATCCGTTGCGCGTGCTGAATCATCAGACGTTCGCTCCGAAGGATCTCGACGCGATGCGCGACGAGCTGCGCGACCACTGGCGCAAGAATGCCGACCCGTACAACGCGAAGCCGCTGAACGCGACACCGCTCGCGCAGCAGATCGCGCGCGACGAGCTCGCGCTCGTGTGGGCGCCGGCCGAATTCAAGGTCGATGCGCCGACCAAGGTCGCGCAGCCGACCGACGCATACGTGAGCCCGCCGATGCAGCGCCTCGTCGAACTGATGCGCGGCGCGCAGAAGGAATTCCTCGCGTTTTCGCCGTACTTCGTGCCGCACGATGCCGGCGTGAAGATCCTCGGCGACACGGTCGGGCGCGGCGTGCGCGTCGCGATCGTGACGAATTCGCTCGCGGCGACCGATGCGGTCGCGGTGCAGGCCGGCTACGCGCCGTACCGCGTGCCGTTGCTCGAGCGCGGCGTCGAGCTGTACGAGTTCAAGGCACAGCCGGGCCAGCAGCCCACGCGCCTGTTCGGCTCGCGCTCGCGTGCGAGCCTGCATGCGAAGGCGTACGTGATCGACCGGCACATCCTGGTGATCGGCTCGCTGAATCTCGACCCGCGCTCGGCGCACCTGAACACCGAGCTCGCGCTCGTGATCCACAGCCCGGTGCTCGCGCAGCAGGCCGCGGAGATCTTCGCACGGGTGACGCAGCCTGATGAAAGCTATCGCGTCACGCTCGTGAAGCAAATGGACGGCGGGCCGCCGGCACTCGAATGGACGGGCGTCGACGGCGGCCAGTCGACCCTCTATCACGTCGATCCGCATGCCGGGCTGCTGCGCAACGTGATGACCGGCCTTTTCATGCTGCTGCCGGTCGACGACCAGTTGTAAGGGCCGGAACGGCTCGGGCCAAACCCGCGATACCGGTGCGCGGGGAAAGGTGATATGGTTGTGCGCACAACGATATGCGTATCGTGAAGGGTGCCGCCGGACGGCTCGCGCAATGCGGGCGGAAGCGGTGCCGAACGACGCGCCGCACGCGCCATGTGCACCAAGCACGCCGCGTGTGCCGCCAGGAGACGAGGGACGATACGCGCGCCGCCCGCGCGGCCGCGCAAGCCCGCAACCGGAGTGCCCCATGCAACGTGTACCCAACCAGCCGTTCACGCGTCCCGCCCGTTTTTCCGAAGCCGAGTGGCAGGCGCGCGTGCAGCTCGCGGCCGCCTACCGGATCTTCGACCATCTCGGCTGGACCGAGTTGATATACAACCATATCTCGCTGCGCGTGCCGGGCGAGGACGGTCATTTCCTGATCAATCCGTTCGGACTCCATTACCGCGAGGTGTGCGCGTCGAACCTCGTGAAGATCGACCTCGACGGCAACGTGATCGGCCATTCCGACTGGCCGATCAATCCGGCCGGCTTCACCTTCCACAGCGCGATCCATGCGGCGCTGCCCGACGCGCACTGCGTGATGCACGTGCATACGACGCCGACGATGGCCGTGTGCTGCTCGCGCGACGGGCTGTCGTTCTCGAACTTCTATTCGGCGCAGCTGTACGGGAAGATCGCGTATCACGATTTCGAGGGCATCACCGTGCATCTCGAGGAAGGGCGGCGCATCGTCGAGAGCGCCGGCGGGCGGCCCGTGCTGCTGCTGCGCAACCACGGGCCCGTGACGATCGGCGCGACGCTTGCACAGACCTTCTCGTTGATGTGGCTGCTCAATCGCGCGTGCGAGGTGCAGGTCGCGACCCATGCGATCGGCGACGCACTGCCGATCGCGCCGCTGGTGCTCGAGGGCTGCGTGCGCGATTCGCTGAATTTCGATCCGAGGCACGGCGCGGGGCAGGACGCGTTCGACGCGTTGCAGCGCATCGTCGATCGCATCGATCCCGGCTATCGCGCGTGAGGCGCGGTGCCGGCGCGGTGCCGGCGCGATGCCGGGCTCGACCGCCGCGGCGAAATCGATTCGCGACGCTTGATGGTGAGCGCAGCGGAATCTGCCGGACGATGCCCGTATGCCGTGCGGCACGCGCAAAAAAAACGCGGCCGGATGGCCGCGTGAATACTCGCAGACTCCTTCGGACGAAGGAAACAAGCAACTGTGAGACGAAGTGTAGCGAAAGGCCGCGCGCAGATTCAGGGCGCGTGCTGCAAAGGTCTCTTCCAGGTTCCGTCAGGCTGGCGCGCGACGCACGGGGTGCCGGATCGGCGGCGATCGACTACCATCATGGAGCGTCCCCCGGCCGGGTGGCGTACCACGTCGTACAAGGAGAATTCATGCCGAAGCTGCGTTTGCTCCAGGTGGCGTTGCTCGCGGGCGTGCTGGCCGCCGGCAGCGCCGCTGCCGAAACGGTGCGCCTGTCCGCCAACCTGCAGCCGTCGAGCGAAGTGCCGCCCACCGCGACCAAGGGCGCCGGCGCCGTCGATGCGACCTACGACACGGCCAGCCACCTGCTGCAGTGGACGGTGACTTACGAACACCTCACGGGGCCGGCGACCGCCGCGCACTTCCACGGGCCCGCGCCGGTCGGCCAGAACGCCGGCGTGCAGGTGCCGATCCCGAAGGACGAGCTCGCGAGCCCGATCAAGGGATCGAAGGCGCTCACCGACGCGCAGGTGACCGACCTGATGAGCGGCAAGTGGTACTTCAACGTGCACACGAAGGAGCATCCGGCCGGCGAGATCCGCGGCCAGGTGATGCCGGCGAACTGAGGCAGGCGAACCTAGGCCGGCAAACCGAGGCTGGCGTTTGATGTAGAGGCTCCCTTCGAGCGGCGCGGCAACGATCGCACGTACCATCGTGACACTGCGATGACGGAGTAGGTTCGATGAGTTGGCAAAGCAAGTTCGCGTGCTGGCTGCTGCGCCGGCAGTTTCGTCCCGAGACCACGCGCCCGGTGCTCGATCCCGCCCGCGCGCGGCGCTTCACCGACCTGAGAATGGTCGTGCCGCGTCGCGCGCCGTCGGGCTACCGGCTGCGCGAATGCTACCGTCCCGGCGACGCGCCGCTGCGGGGCGAATGGCTCGAACGCACCGATGCGCTCGGCGCGCGCGGGCCCGGCCGCACGCTGCTGTACTTCCACGGCGGCGGCTACTACTTCTGTTCGACGAAAACCCATCGGCCGCTCGTGTTCGGTCTCACCAAGCGCGCGGGCGTGCGCTCGTTCTCGCTCGATTACCGGCTCGCACCCGAGAACCGCTTCCCGGCCGCGCTCGACGACGCGCTGGCCGCGTACCGGCAATTGCTCGCGCTCGGCACGCCGCCCGAGTCGATCGTGTTCGGCGGCGATTCCGCGGGCGGCGGCCTCGCGCTCGCGACGCTCGTCGCGCTGCGCGATCGCGGCGAACCTTTGCCGGCCGGCGCGATCCTGTTCTCGCCCTGGACCGACCTGGCCGGCACCGGCGCGACGATGCGCAGCAACGACGGTCTCGACCCGATGTTCGCGGCCGCGGCGCTGCCGAAGGCGGCGCAGCTGTATCTGGGCGACGCATCGGCGACGCATCCGTACGCGTCGCCGCTCTATGCGGACTTCACCGGGCTGCCGCCGCTCTTCATCCAGGCCGGCAGCACCGAGGTGCTGCTCGACGACGCGCGCCGCGTCGCCGACAGCGCGAAAGCGGCCGGCGTGCCGGTGGAGATCGAGGTGTGGCCCGACATGCCGCACGTGTGGCAGCTGTACACGCCGATGGTGCCGGAGTCGCGCGCCGCGCTCGACCGGGCGGCCGCGTTCCTGCGCCGCGTCGCGGTCGAGCGGGCGGTTCAGCGCGCGGGCGAGCCGTCGATCGCCTGATACGCGGCCTGCACGGCCACCGAGCCGTACTTGCGCTCGAGCCGGCGCACGGTGAAATGGCCGTGCGCCATCTGCTGGAAGTGGTCGATGAACAGCGTGTTGACGGTCGCGCCGAGCACCGCGCCGATCGCCGGGATCGACTTCGCGGCCATCTGCTCGGTGACCTGCACCGAGAAGCGTGATGCCACCGTCTGCACGAGCTTGAATACCGCCGCCGAGCTGTGCGCGGCGATCCCTTTCGTCGTGATGTCCGACGACGCCTTCGAAATCGCCTGCGCGAGCGCGCCGCGCAGCACGAAATAGCCGAGATCGGCGTCTTCTTCCCGCTTGTCCGGGTTGCCGCCCATGCCGAGCACGGCCAGGCACTGCAGCTGCGTGTCCACCGAGCCCAGGTCCTCGCCCTCGCTGCGCGCGATGTCGCATACCGAGCGGAAGATCAGCGTGGTCGTGACCGGCAGCTCGACCGGCAGCGCGAGGAAGCCGAACGCGCCGCCCGCCGCGCCGGTCGTCGCGACCGCGAGCTTGTGCAGCAGGTTGCTCGGCTTGTCCGGCTCGGCATCGGGCGTCTGCGGCTTGCCGAGCGTGCGCAGCGCGATGTTCAGGCACTTGCGCAGCGCAAGCTGCGTCGCGTCGTTGATCTTGCCGGTCGCGAAGTCCGGCAGCCGCGCGATCATCTTCTCGACCGGCGCGCCCAGCACGCCGGTCAGCTTCATCGTCAGCGACGGGCTTTCCAGCACCTGTTTCGCGCGTCGCAACGCGTCCTGGTCTTCCGGCGACAGCGTCGCGGCAGGCGTGATTGAAATCGGTTCCATCTTTCTCCTTGGCGGCGGGGAACGGGCCCCGCACCTTCGCCGGCCTAGATTACTCCGCCGTGCTAGAATTTTGAGATTGTTTGACTCGTCAAAAGTTGCATCAACAAAAAATGGCCGTCCATACTGCCGCCCACCATTCGAGCGGGCAAGTCCTGCCGTTCCGCGAATCGCTGCTGGCGATGATCGGGATCTCGTTCGTCACCATGCTCGTCGCGCTCGACCAGACGGTCGTCGGCACCGCGTTGCCGACCATCGTCGCCGAGTTGAGGGGCTTCGACCTGTACGCGTGGGTCGCGACCTCGTACCTGCTCAGTTCCGTGATCACCGTGCCGATCTTCGGCCGCCTCGGCGACTACTACGGCCGCAAGCCGTTCGTGATCGCGTCGATCGTCGTGTTCACCGGCGCGTCGGTGCTGTGCGGGATGGCCAACGACATGCTGTTCCTGGTGCTCGCGCGCGGCCTGCAGGGGATCGGCGGCGGGATGCTGGTCGGTACCGCGTTCGCGTGCATTCCCGATTTGTTCCCCGATTCCGTCGTGCGGTTGCGCTGGCAGGTGCTGATGAGCTCCGCATTCGGCATCGCGAACGCGGTCGGGCCGTCGCTCGGCGGGATCCTGACCCAGTCATTCGGCTGGCGCTCGGTGTTCTACGTGAATCTGCCGGTCGGCCTGCTGTCGCTGTTCTTCGTGTGGCGCTACCTGCCGCACCTGCGGCACGTCGAGCACGACCGCAAGATGCGGCTCGACTGGCCCGGCGCGCTCCTGATCGCGGTCTCGCTCGGCGCGCTGCAGCTGTTCGTCGAATGGCTGCCGAAGTACGGCGTGATGAGTTGGGCTTCGCTGCTGCTGGTCGTCGCGGTCGGCGCCGGCATCGGCTTGTGGCATTGGGAAAAGCGCTGCGCGCAGCCGATTCTGCCATTCGACATGTTCGGCAACCGCGCGCTGTCGGCGCTGTTCGTGCTCGCGATCCTCGCCGGCTTCTCGATGTTCTCGCTGCTGTTCTACGCACCGCTGCTGTTCCAGGGCGGCTTCGGGATGTCGCCGAAGGCGGCGGGGCTCGTGATCACGCCGCTCGTCGTGTTCATCACGATCGGCAGCATCATGAACGGCCGCGTGGTCACGCGCATCCGCAATCCGAACGCGATGCTGCACGTCGGTTTCGTGCTGTTCGCGATCGCATGCGCGGGCATCGTCGTGTCGACGCACACGACGCCGACCTGGATGCTGATGGCGCTGATGGTCGCGGGCGGTATCGGCCTCGGCTTCGTGCTGCCGAACCTCACCGTGTTCGCGCAGCAGACGGCCGGCCGCGAGCACCTCGGCATCGCGACCGCGCTGTTGCAGTCGCTGCGGATGGTCGGCGGGATGATCGGCACCGCGCTCACGGGCACGCTGGTCAACCAGATGTATTCGAGCGGCGTGCGCGACGCGCTGTCGGGCGAGCACGCGCTGCAGTGGCACGCGCAGCTCGCCGATCCGCAGATCCTGATCGACCGCGCCGCGCAAGGCGGTCTGGTCGCGGAGCTGACCCGCGCCGGGCATAATGGCGCGCTGCTGCTGGAAACGGCCCGCGAATCGCTGGTCGGCGCGATTCACCTGGGTGTCGCGATGGCGGCCGTCGTCGCCGTGGTGTCGGTGTGGCAGTCCCGCCGCGTGCCGCCGATCGCGCTGCGGCACAAGATCGAGCCGCATGTCGCGGCCGATTGAACGATTCACCGATTGAACGAGTAGGCATCAGCGCATGGAAGAACAGGACCGCGTCGCGATCTTGCAGCAATTCGGACGCACGTATCGCGCGTTCATGACCGCGTTCGAAACGCACGTCGGGCAGCCGATGCCGCGCTGGCGCATCATGGTCGCGCTGCACACGATGGACGGGCATTCGTCGCAGAAGAAGCTCGTCGAGGTGCTGCGCATCGATCCGGGCGCGCTCACGCGCCAGTTGAAGTCGCTCGACGCGCTCGGCTGGATCGAGCGCGCGTCCGATGCGCGCGACAACCGCGTGACCAACGTCACGCTGACCGCCGAGGGCCGCGCCGCGTTCGACGCGTGCCTGCCGCGCCGCAAGGCGTTCCTCGACCAGACGATGGCGCAACTGCCGGACGACGTGCTGACCGCCTTGTCGGGCGCGCTGGCGATGCTGGAGTCGCGGATTGCGGATGTCGGCTCGACGCCGGCATCGCGCTGAAGGGCGGGGCGGAAGCGGCGCGACGGGATGCACCCCGTCGGCCGGTCTTGATCGGCACGGCATGCGGGCTGCACGAACCCGCCGCCGGCCGTCGTTTCACTTCAATTCATTCCACCTCGTTCACAGCTCGATGCGCGTGCCGAGCAGCGCGAGGAACTGCGCGAGCCAGGCCGGATGCGCGGGCCACGCGGGCGCGGTGACGAACGGCGCGTCGGTCACGGCCGCGTCGACCGGGATGTCCGCATATTCGCCGCCCGCGAGCTTCACTTCGGGCGCGCAGGCCGGGTAGGCCGAGATGCGCTTGCCGCGGATCACGTCGGCGGCCGCGAGCAGCTGCGCCGCATGGCAGATCGCGGCGATCGGCTTGCCGGCTTCGGCGAACGCGCGCACCAGCGCGATCACCTTCGCGTCGAGACGCAGGTATTCCGGCGCGCGGCCGCCCGCGATCGCGAGCGCGTCGTAGCCCGCCGCATCGACGTCGTCGAACGTCGCGTTCAGCGTGAAGTTGTGGCCGGGCTTCTCGGTGTAGGTCTGGTCGCCCTCGAAATCGTGGATCGCGGTCTTGACCTTGTCGCCCGCGCGCTTGCCCGGGCAGACTGCATCGACGTGATGGCCGACGGCCTGCAGCGCCTGGAACGGCACCATCGTTTCGTAGTCTTCGGCGAAATCACCGGTCAGGAACAGGATCTTCTTCGCGGCCATGGCTTTCTCCATTGAACAGCGTTGAGGGGCCGTTCGCGCCGGGCGCGGCAGGCATGCGCTGCGGCGGCGAAGCAGCCCCGAGGACGAAAGCGCAGTGTACTCCGGCAGATTGAAGCGCGCGTGACGGCCGCCCCGCGCGGCGGTGGGGCGGCGAGGCGGCGCGATGGCGCGCCAGGCGTCAGAAGAAGGTTTCGACGACTTCCGTCACGCGGAACTGCGGATCGAGCACGAGCAACTGGCGCCACTTGTCGAACGTCAGGCACGGATGCGAGATATCGAACGCGACCATGTCGCCGACCTTCACGTCCGCGCCCGGCGGGATCTGCAGGTACGCGTGCTGGTCCATCATCCCGGTGACGGCCCAGCCTTCGCTCGCGGCGACATCGCGCGGCGCGCTGTCGCGACCCGGGCGGAAGTGGCGCGCCGGCTCGGGCAGGCCCGCGTCGAACGCCGCGTCGCGCTTGCCGAGCGCGATGATCGCGCGGTCGGCTTCCGGCACCGATTGCACGTACGCCCACAGCTGCAGCGCCGGCAGCAGCCCTTCGCCCATCCTGCGGGCGATCGGGTTGCGCGCGAACACGTCGGTCTGTGCCTTCTTGTAGATGCCGACGTCGTGCGTCAGGTAGCAGCCCGGACGCAGCACGACTTCCGCGAAACCGTCATCGGACGCCTTCGCGAATTCCTCCGCGACCACGTCGTACCACGCCGAGCCGGCACCCGACAGGATCGCCGGCGTGCGCGCGAAGCGGCCGGCTTCGGCCAGCTCGCGCGTGAACGCGACCGCGTCCTGCAGGAACGCGCGGATCTCGCCTTCCTCCTTCAGCACGCCTTCGTAGAGTTCGATGCCGGCCAGCTTCAGCGTGTCCGGATAGCGCGCGATCGCGTCGAGCACGGCGGTGCGCTGCGCGGCGTCGCGCACGCCCGCGCGGCCGCCCGGCACGCCGAGCTCGATCAGCACGTTCAGCGTTTTCTTCGCTTCGCCGAAGAAGCGGCCGAGCTGGTCGACGCTGTCGGCCGAATCGACGAGGCAGAAGAATTCGAAGTCGGGATCGGACAGCAGCCCCGCGATGATCGTCATGTTCTGGCGGCCGACCAGCTGGTTCGCGAGCAGCACGCGGCGCACGCCGCCGTGATACGCGGCCTGCGTCTGGTGCGCGGTCGCGAGCGTGATGCCCCACGCGCCGGCGGCGAGCTGGCGGCGGAACAGTTGCGGCGCCATCGTCGTCTTGCCGTGCGGCGCGAACTGCGCGCCGTACTGCTGGACGAACGCCTGCATCCAGTTCAGATTGTGTTCGATACGATCCTCGTACAGCACCGCTGCCGGCAGGCTGACGTCTTCCGCGAGCAGGTTCCACTCGAGGCGGCCTGCGTCGTCGAGCGGCACGCTCGCGCTCGGCAGGTTGCCGAGGCCCTTGCCCAACGGATTGATTGTCGGTTCCTGATAGTTTGTAACTTTCATGTCATCCCGCTCCATCATCACTATGCATTGCACTGAAGTTGACATGCAGATGGTACAGAAAGTAGCATCGGCGCGGTGATGTTATTTAGTAACATAAAGCGCCACACCCTTTTCAGCAGATGAATTCGTCCGCCACTCCGTCCGTTCCGTTCACCGCCGAGCAACCGGTTGCCCAGCCGGTCCTCGACATCGTCGCGCGGATCGCCGAATGTGCGCCCGAGCTGCGCGAGGCCGAACGCAAGGTCGCGGCCTTCATCCTCGCCGATCTCGCGCGCGCCGCGCATGCGAGCATCGGCGCGCTCGCGCGCGACGCGGAGGTCAGCGTCGCGACGGTCACGCGGTTTGCGAAGGCCGTCGGCTGCCGCGACGTGCGCGAACTGAAAGTGCTCGTCGCGCAGGCGGCGGCGGTCGGGCAGCGCTTTCTCGTGCCGTCCGGCGAGCCTGCGGAAGTGGACGCGAGCCCGGCATCGGTCGTCTACGACGAGATCCGCGTGGCGCTCGCGCACAACCACCAGTTGCTGCGCAACACGTCGTTCGACGCCGCGGCCGATCTTCTCGCCGGCGCGAAGATGGTCTACGTGTACGGGCAGGGCGGCGGCTCGACCGCGCTCGCCGACGAACTGCGCTTCCGGCTCGTGCGCTTCGGGCGGCCGGTCGCGAGCTACCAGGACAGCCTGCTGCAGCGGATGGTGTCGGCGACGCTGTCGCGCGACACCGTGGTCGTCGCGCTGTCGGTCAGCGGGCGCGTGCCCGAGCTGCTCGAGAGCTGCCGCCTCGCGAAGCGCTACGGCGCGAAGCTGATCGCGATCACCGCGCCGGCTTCGCCGCTCGCGAAGCTCGCCGACCACCTGATCCCGGTCGTCGCGTTCGAAACCGATTTCATCTACAAGCCATCGACATCGCGCTACGCGATGATGATGGCGATCGACGTGCTCGTCACCGGAGTCGCGCTGCGGCTCGGCGATGCGGGCCGAGAATCGCTGCGCCGCATCAAGCATGCGCTCGATGCGCACCGCGGCGGCGGAGACCGTCAACCGGTAGGAGACTGACCATGCATTCGCATCCCGAAGCCGCCGATACGCTGATCGTCGGCGCGCAGCTGTACGACGGCACGGGCGCACCGCCCGTCACGCGCGACGTCGCGATCCGCAACGGCGTGATCGCGGCGATCGGCAACCTGTCGAACTGGCTTGCCGAGACCGTCGTCGATGCGAACGGCCGCGCGCTCGCGCCGGGCTTCGTCGACGTCCACACGCACGACGACACGCACGTGATCCGCGCGCCGCAGATGCTGCCGAAGATCTCGCAGGGCGTGACGACCGTGATCGTCGGCAACTGCGGGATCAGCGCGTCGCCGGTGACGCTCGCGGGCGATCCGCCCGACCCGATGAACCTGCTCGGCGATCGCGACGCGTTCCGCTATCCGACCTTCGCTGCCTACGTCGCGGCGGTGAACGACGCGCGTCCGGCCGTGAACGTCGCGGCGCTCGTCGGGCACACCGCGCTGCGCAACAACCAGATGGACCGCCTCGACCGCGCGGCGACCGACGGCGAAATCGCCGGGATGCGCACGCAACTCGAGGAAGCGCTCGCGAACGGCGCGCTCGGACTGTCGTCGGGCCTTGCGTACGGCTCCGCGTTCGCGGCGCCGGCCGAGGAAGTGATGGCGCTTGCCGAGCCGCTCGCGAATGCGGGCGCGCTCTACACGACGCACATGCGCACCGAGTTCGACGCGATCCTCGACGCGATGGACGAGGCTTACCGCGTCGGCCGTCACGCGCAGGTGCCGGTCGTGATCTCGCACCTGAAGTGCGCGGGCCCGTCGAACTGGGGGCGCAGCACCGAGGTGCTTGCGTCGCTCGAAGGCGCGCGCCGCTACCAGCCGGTCGGCTGCGACTGCTATCCGTACAGCCGCAGCTCGTCGACGCTCGACCTGAAGCAGGTGACGGGCGACATCGACATCACGATCACGTGGTCGGAACCGCATCCGGAAGTCGCCGGCAAGCTGCTGAAGGCGATCGCGGCCGACTGGGGCGTGACCGAGCAGGAAGCCGCGCAGCGGATCCGCCCGGCCGGCGCCGTGTATCACAACATGTCCGAGGACGACGTGCGCCGCATCCTGTCGCATCCGGCGACGATGGTCGGCTCGGACGGCCTGCCGAACGATCCGCTGCCGCACCCGCGGCTGTGGGGCGCGTTCCCGCGCGTGCTCGGCCATTACGTGCGCGACACGAACCTGCTGCCGCTCGAGGAGGCGATCCGCAAGATGACGTCGCTGTCCGCGCGTCGCTACGGGATCGCGCGGCGCGGCGAAGTGCACGTCGGCTACCACGCGGATCTCGTGCTGTTCGATCCGGCGCGCGTGATCGACGCCGCGACGTTCGAGAAGCCGCAGCAGCCCGCGCACGGGATCGACGCGGTGTGGGTGAACGGCGTGCTGACTTATGAGAACGGCCAGCCGACCGGCGAGCGCGCCGGCGGTTTCGTCGCGCGCGGCGAGCGCGTGCCGGCGAGTGCCGACGCCGCGTTCTGAACGCGGTCCTGATCCGATTTGCCGCGTGCGCCATGCCGGCGCGCGCATCCGCAACCGTGCGTTGCATGGGACCGGCGCCGGCGCGTGCGCGCCGAGGCCGGTCGACCAACCAGGAGTGAAACGATGAAGCGATATGGCGTAGGCGAAGCGAAGGGTACCGGCGGGCAGGTGATGCCGTTTGCACGCGCGGTCGAGGCCGACGGCTGGCTGTACGTGTCGGGCCAGACGCCGATGGTGAACGGCGAGGTCGTCGAAGGCGGGATCGTCACGCAGTCGGAGCAGACGATCGAGAACGTGATCGCGATCCTGAAGGAAGCCGGCTACGGCCTGGAACACGTCGTGCGTTGCGGCGTGTGGCTCGACGACGCACGCGATTTCGCGTCGTTCAACAAGGTGTTCGTGTCGTACTTCGGCGAGCATCCGCCGGCACGCGCGTGCGTGCAGTCGAGCATGGTCATCGATTGCAAGGTCGAGGTCGATTGCATCGCTTACAAGGCGCCGGTGAAGTAACGCGGCAAGGCCAAAGGTTGTCCAGCAAGGCCGGTGCATTTGCGTGCGCCGGCCTTGTTGCGTTATGACGAAGTCGATGCGTGGACGAGGGCGATTAGCGAGCGAATGGGCGGAGGGCGCTCAAATACAACTGAGTCGAAGCTGGGTAGGGGGCTGGAATTTTGCATTGTGTGACGAAGTTTTTCCAATGGGGCTCAACGTGACACACCTGTCTGGCGGGCTGAGACCGCGATCGGCGCGGATGCGTAGCGCGATCACCGAGTACAACCGACTTTCCAACCAGAGGGCAAGGTGTTGTGATTGTCGTGATGGAAAACGTGCGTTGGGACGAGATCGAGCGTTTCGTCAGATCGGAGATCGGGCTTGGCAAATCGATGCCGCTCTCCGCTGCCACGAGGCTTTGGGAGGATCTTGGCCAGACCGGCGACGAAGCCGACGATTTCATGGGGCATTTTTTT